>NZ_DATHGC010000136.1:0-22298 GCF_035317785.1 Pedobacter sp.
CCATCACCAAATAATTCAGTAGCACCTAATTCCTCCGGACGCTCAGGTTGTATACCCCCGTCCATCCAGTGAAGGGTTACATCACCTTTAGTCTTATTCGTTTTGGGGAAAGTCAGGGTCACATGACTTGAAGGCGGGCAGCTATCCGGAAAGTACCCGCGCTTAGACTTATCGACATATACAGCGCCTACACTGCACTGCACATCTTTAGCATATTGCAGGTTTAAAACACTAAAAGGCGCCTCAATCAGGTGACATCCCATATCGCCCAAAGCTCCCGTTCCGTAATCCCACCAGCCACGCCAGTTAAAAGGCACAATTTTGTCTGCATAATCTTTTTTAGGAGCTGTACCCAGCCATAAGTCCCAGTCCAGCTCTTTAGGAATCTCGGCTTTCGCGGTCGGCCATGCAATTCCCTGGGGCCAGATTGGACGGTTTGTCCAGGCATATACAGTATGTACATCTCCGATTAAGCCTGCTTCATACCATTCTTTCATTAAACGGGGCCCATCGTTAGAAGCTCCCTGATTACCCATTTGAGTTACTACTTTATACTTTTTAGTCGCCTGCGTTAAGATTCGTGCCTCATGGATGTCATGCGTCATCGGTTTCTGTACATAGACATGTTTTCCCAATTGCATCGCTGCAAGCGTGATTATGGCGTGATTGTGATCCGGAGTTGATACCGAAACGGCATCAAAGTTTTTAGATTCTTTGTCCAGCATTTCCCGCCAGTCCTTATAGAATTTAGCTTTAGGAAAAGCTTTTACACTTTTTGCGGCACTGCGTTCATCAACATCACATAGAAATGCGATATCAGCCTTACTACTCTTAGCAAACATGGAAATGTCAGACTGGCCTTTACCACCCGCGCCAATACCCGCAATCAGTAAACGGTCACTGGGTGCTAAAAACCCTTTGCCACCCAGTACATGACGTGGAACGATCATAAATGCCGCTGCAGCAATGGCGCTGCTTTTTATAAAATCACGGCGACCGGCCGCGTTTTTATTTTCTTCTTTTGTTTTCATCAAGTTTATTTTGTTTTTATTTATCCGGTGGATTTAGTGACGGACCCGGCCTTTTAAGAAGTAAGCCCCATTGCGGTATTCAGTTTCTCCGTCTATCAGTCTCGAAAGAATGGTTAAAACCTGATCCAGGCTGAGGTTATCAAAGTCCGCATTAATCCTGATGTTTTTCAGACCTGGACTGAGTTCAATATCCACGTTATACTTACGCCCAATTTCGACAACCACATCTGCCAGCAGACCATTCTTATAGCTCAACCGTCCCTCAGACCAGGATATAAAGTCATCAGCATCAACAGACTTATTAAAGCTGAAATCCTGGCTGGCTCTGTCAAACAGAAGCTGTTGATTTGGTAAGATCATATTTGCACTATTTCCGTCTGTCCTGTCTTTTTGATATACACCTACTTTACCTGTCATCACTGTAACACTGATATTTTTATTCTGCGGATAGGCATTAATATTAAAACTCGTCCCCAATACTTGTGTATTAAGGGTTCCAGTCCGGACAATAAAAGGCTTACTAACATCGTGAGCAACCTGAAAATAACCCTCTCCCTCCAGTTTCACTTCTCTCCTGTCTGATGTAAACTTTCCAGGAAATGTCAATTTACTCTCTGCATTCAAAAACACAATCGTACCATCAGTAAGCGCAAATTTTATAACACTCCCTCTTGGGGCCTTTCTTTCGATGAATGCAAGCTCATCATTTACCCGTTGTTTTTTAAAACCAGGAAGATAAAAGTATAAAGCCGCACAGAGAAAGAACGTAACAGATGCGGCTATAGCCATTCTGTTTCGGTAAACAAGTCTTTTTCGTTTACGGGATATGGCACTGGTAATTTTTGTATAAACCATTTGCTTTTCAAACGGAATGTCCTGAAGAGGATTATCTATACGCCCGGTATATTGTTCTGCTGTTTCGAAATAATTGCCAATGGCTTTTTCTAAAGGATCCTGGGGTGTTTTCTTTTTTCTTTTCATGCGCTGTTATTAATACGATGCACAAAAATTGATCAGCCCCTAAGCTTCCATTTATTTTTTTAAAAAAGGGAGGAGAATTATTGTAAAGCTCAGAACTTCGGACATCGAATTGCGCAACCGTTTGATGGCAATGCTAATTTGGTTTTCAACTGTTTTTACCGAAATATTTAACGATTCAGCTATTTCTTTATTAGACAATTGCTCGTTTCTACTTAATCTGAATATTTCAGCGCATTTTTCAGGAAGACGATCTACTTCCTGAGCAAGGAATTTCTTAAGACTTCTTTCTTCAGTCATGTTATCTGTAGCGTAATTATCGATAAGAAACTCCATTGCGTCTTCACCCAATGTGATCTTTTGACTTCTGAGCTTCATCAAAACCCTGTTCTTCACTGAAATGAACAAATAACTTTTTAAAGAGGTATTGATCTTAATGGACTTTCTTTTCAACCAGACTTCCATGAAAAGTTCCTGAATGATGTCCTCGCATGCTTCCCTGTCACGAATGATATTATAGGCAGATTGGTATAACTTTGTAGAATATTTATGATAAATTATCTTAAAAGCATCGTCATCATGTTTGAGCAGGGTTATTAAATCGTCATCGGCCAGCATAATAGTAAATACATCTGTGTCCGGCAAAGTTACCCCGATTCATTTCGCGCTATATTATCACAACATTAAGTTATTGAAACAATCTCATTGATCATTTACTTATTTCTCCGTAAACCCCACACTCTATAATTTAAGTTATTGTAAATAAATAGCCGGTCCAATATCAATTCTGTATCGCGAACAATGAACTTCCAAAACAATCACTGATCTCCAGGTGTTCCTTAGATGAATAAAAACAAATTATCATGAGCATTAAAATAGCCGCATTTTCAGGAAGTTTAAGGAAGGATTCTTACACCACTAAACTCGTAAAGGCATTTCAGCATTTGGCTCCTGAAGGAATAGCAGTGGAGATCGTCGACATCAGTCAGCTTCCATTGCTCAACCAGGATCTTGAAACCGACTTACCTCAGCAGGTAAAAGACCTGCACAGCAGTGTTGAAAATGCAGATGCCATTATCCTTGCTACACCAGAATATAACAGATCTTATTCACCGGTTCTAAAGAATGCTTTAGACTGGGGTTCAAGGCCGCAGGGACAAAACAAATGGGACAAAAAACCAGTGGCTGTTCTCGGTTGCACACCCTATAACCTTGGCGCTTTCGGAGCAGTAAACCATTTGCGCCAGGTATTGGTATACCTCAATATGCAGCCTTTGCAGCAGCCAGAATTTTATCTGGCCGGTGCGGCGGAGAAATTTGACGAGCAGGGAAACCTGACTGATGAGCAGACTAGGAAAATGATAACCGCAGTCTGGACAAGCTTTACTGAACTGATCAGCAAGTCAAACAGCTAGCTTTAAGTTAATTTCTTGTTAACTAAACACCATTTCCAGCTGATGGCCAATGGAAAACTTAATATCAGAATACCACCACTGAAAAGCAAAACTTGATATCTTTATTCCAAATCAGTCACAATGTATTGGTACGAAGAAGATGTCAAACGGCTTGAGGCAAACCGCATAACCGAGGAATGCGACCCTGAAATCATATTTTATGGCAGTTCGTCGATACGCCTGTGGAATAGCCTTTACCTGGATTTCCCCGATAAAAAAGTAACCAACCTGGGTTTTGGAGGGTCAACCCTGGCGGCCTGCGTATGGTTCTTTGAAAGGATCATGACAGATTACAAACCCCGCGTGCTTATCGTTTACGCTGGCGACAACGACCTGGGCGATGGCAGAAACCCGGAAGAGATCTTTATTTTTTTTCAGCAACTGATGGTCAAAGCCACGAAACAGTTTGGCTCAATCCCCTGTTATTTCATTTCTCTGAAACCGAGCCTGATCCGATGGCACATGGAAGACCGGTTCAGGTACACCAATAACCTCATCGAGAGTGAAATCATCAAATGCCAGAACAACTGGAAATTTGTCGATGTCTTTAAAAAAATGCTGGATAAATCAGGGCAGCCAAAACCCGAATACTATACCAGCGACGGACTGCATCTGAGCGGGCAGGGATACCAGTTGTGGAAGGAAGTGGTCCAGGAAATATTGGCATAATCATTACGCTTTATTAACAGCAGAATAACATCAAAACCGGATATTTCGCCCACAAGTTTATACCAATATGAACAGGGAGTATCACAAATGGTTTAGTACACGACTGCAGCGGGATATGGAACTATTGGTCTTCGGTCACAGCGGCCGCGCCGTCATATTTTTCCCAACCCGCATGGCCAGATTCTATGACTATGAAAACTGGGGTATCGTCAATTCACTGAAAAGTAAAATCGACCGTGGAGAAATCCAGCTCTTTTGTGTCGACAGTATAGACGGGGAAAGTTTCTACAACCCCTATGTCAGTGCCTCCGCACGCATTTCCCGTCACCTGCAATATGAAGATTACCTGCTCAACGAAGTGATGCCGCTGATCAGGTCAAAAAATAACGGCGATTACCTCATGGCTGCAGGCTGTAGCATGGGAGCCTATCATGCCGTAAACTTTGCAATGAAATATCCATGGCTGTTTAAAAAAACTGTGGGCATCAGCGGACGGTACGATCTTACCAAATCACCGGGAGAATTCAGAGACCTGCTGGATGGCGACCATAGCGAGAATGTCTATTTTAACATGCCCGCCCAGTACATCCCCAATCTCAATGATGAATACCTGCTGGGCGCAGTCCGTAATCTCGAAGTGATTCTGGCCGTTGGTGAAACCGACCCCTTCTTGCCAGATAACCAGGAATTCAGCAGGATATTATGGAACAAAGGCATTTCCAACAATTTTTACATTTGGGGCAGTAATGCACACCGGCCGCACTACTGGAGACAAATGGTGCCCTGTTATTTGTAAATCCCCGGCCAGGCCGGGGATCTTTAAATTATTTGTTGATTTTCAAAAGCTTTCCTGCAAGGTCTTCCCACCGGTAAAGCTGAAAGGTTTTATTGTCGCTCATGGCCACAAAGATCCCATGCTTGAAATCTCCATTGAGCGGTTTAGAATAGATGTCTGAACCGTCACTTTGATTGGTAGAAGTCTTAATACTGGTGATCAGCTGGTGGTCATTTGCATTTTTAACCCCTTCCCTGCTGTATACCTTAAACTGGTTTGCGCTTTGGTCTGATACCAGGATGTAACCGGTAGTATCTGTAGTTTTATAAATGCTGATGCCTTCATGATCCTCTGTAAAGCCCTCTTTTGCGAAGACAGCCAATTCTTTATTCCCCTTTGCAGGATCAGCATAATATTTGCGGACGCCAAACTGTTCATCAGAACAATAAATATATCCCAGTTCATTGTCCACAGCTATAGCCTCAATTTCTTTTTTGCCACTGTAATTTCCAAATTTGCGCTTCAATGTCGCTTTTACATGACCAGCGCCATCATCTTCCAGCAAATATTGCCAAAGATAAGTACCATCGGTTGGCCCCGTTTTTCTGCCAGGTATCGCATAAATCTGACCTTTGGCGTCTGTATACATCGCAATGCCCATCAGGTCCCTGTACATTACCCCGGTTTCGCCTTCGTATACCAAAATCCCCCCGTTATCTACAGGTTTCATATCTGGCAGTGAATAAATACGGAGCTTGTGGGTCATCCTTTCTGTAGTAACGGCAATGTCCGTTTTCTTTCCCCCGAGCATCAACCCGTAAGCGATATCCACGTTGTCCGGACGTTTTAATCCCGTTACTGTTTTACTTTTAATGATTCTTCCCTTCAGATCAAAGACATATAAACCACCGTTCTCGTCCTTATCAGTACCAATGATCAGCGACTGCGAGGAATCAGCCGGATTGACCCAGATTGCGGGATCATCGGTATCAAACTGCACGGGTTCTGTGGTATACAACGGTTTTACAACACTATCCGGATTTACAGATGCTGTTGTTGAAGTCCCGGTGTTTGTGCATGATGTAATTGCTGCTGCAATAATTGCAAAAATGATTATTCTATGTAGATTCATTTATTGATTCTTAAAATTATAAATTATTTATTCAGGATCAGGGTAATTTCGTCCGTTTCCTCATCATCAAATTCACCTTGCAGGGTCAGTTCCAACTTACCGTTCACCAGTTTGAAACTACCCTTATAGGTAAATTCCACTTCAAGTCCACTTTCCTGTTCTGCCTCCCCAACAAATTCAAGATCACCACTCAGCTTATCATCTTCAAGATCCTCAAATTCACCTTCTATTTCAATTTCCTTATTTACCGTTTCGGTTTCTCCGCATTCTTCCACTTCTTCAGTCTCCTTTAAAACGACAATGGCCTTAAATTCACCATATTGAAATTCTATTTTGATTTCATCTACATCCCCAGGTTTCAAGCCCTTTACTTCATCATTAACCAGACCAAACAAGTCAATATAGCTTTGAAACTGCTCCTGATCGTCCACATCCAATTCATATTCACCATAAATAGCCTCATCATCCAGCGGCAGGTATTCAAAAGTATTGTGGTCGTTTACCGCCACCTTCTGCCCGTTCGGGTTTACCGAAGTCAGCCTGATCTCCAGCTTACGTGCTGCTGTATTGAATACATTGTCGTCAAACAGGTCTTCATCCGTTTCAAATTCGATTTCAATTTCTTCGACACCTTTAGGAAAGGTCACACTTCCCTTGCCAGTGCTTTTGTCAAAAACCAGATGGAGGTCTATGTCTTTGTCCTCTGAAGTTGTGCAATCGTCTATTTCATAAAATGCTTTGGCATCAAGCAGGTAAGACGAAAGCGCAGGGAAGCCTTTAAAGCTGCTTACCTCAAAATTAACCGTCACGTCAGCGGCAAGTGGCACAACTTTACCTCCGAGTTCCTTATTTTCGGGATCTGCCCGGTCAGCAAGTGTGATCTTAAAACTGAACTTATCTTCATCCTCCAGCTCACCGTCGCCTTCATCAGAAAGCAGGAGCACCTGTGGAAAGTCATCTTCAACAAGAGGAGTGACCAGGTTATCGTTTTTCTTATCGCAGGCTGTCAATAACAGCACTGCAAACAGCAGATATTTTAATGATTTCATTTTCTTTAAATTAGGTAAGCCTACAAATTGAATTTTATGCCGAAGCGGGACCAGAAAGAATAAAATTCACGTTGGATAGTCTGCGTTTTACTGCCCTGGTAAACCTCAAGCGGCTGGTTGGTGATGTTCAGCAATTCAGCGAAGAACCTGATCCGGCTGTTAATGACAATACTGCCGCTGGCATCCAGCTGCATCCTGCTTTTCACGAAGAGATCACTTTCTTTAGTACCGCCTACTTCAGACAGGAAAGAACCACTGAAGTTCAGTGAAGACCGCAATGAAAATCTTTTTCCCTCATAAGCTAATGAAGCATTGCCGACATTTTCTGACTGGCCAGGAAGCCTGATCTCTTCTGTAGCATTGGCATTATCCGAATCCGCATTCCTGCTCTGGATCTTTGCTTTTGAATCGGTATATGTATAATTGAGATAGACACTAAAATCTTTCAGCACCGGAATAAAGGTCAGCCTGCGCTGAAAGGCAAATTCGAGTCCGCTGACCTGGGCATCATTGCCATTTTGCGCCTGCGTCACATCGATCCCAGTAATGCTGGGTGTTCCGGTAAGCGGATACGGAGAGTTGAACAAGATTCTTCTGTAAATGAAATCATCCAGTTTTTTATGAAACAAACCTGCAGAAACAATCCCAACAGAACCAAAATAATGCTCATACATCAGGTCGTAATTGACCGCACTTACCGGTTGCAATGCCGGATTTCCCGCTGATGCTGCGCCATCCTCACGATTGATCTCCTGGGCGGGAATGATCTCGGAGAAATTTGGTCTTGCATATGACCAGGTTAGCGCAGCCCTGATGTTGCTCAGGGGAGTGAGTTCATATTTCAGGTGCAGCTGGGGCAAAATAAAATCATAATTACTGCTGCCTGATACCGGTACGATCTGGTCCAGATCGCCGCTTTCATTAATGATCACATCACTGGAATTGTAGCTGACCCTGGTACGTTCATACCTTACCCCGCCTAATACCATCAGCTTACTAAGCTGCTGCCTGGCCATCAAATATCCGGCAATCACATCTTCCTTTGCAGTAAAGGCTTCCAGCGCCTCGTCTATTGCCTTGTCCTCCACCTGCAGTTCAAACTGGCCGGGATTGCTGTTGAAATAATTCATGAGTCTGTTGATGGCCACAGGTCTGCCCATCGCATAACGTCCGGAAAAAAATTCATCCTTTACCGGATTGCCATCAAACTGGTCAAGATTAGGAACACCGCCCAGGTTCTCAAACGTATTCTGGCGGATGGTATATTTTTTATTCTTGGATCTTACTTTAGCGCCAAACTTGATCAAGCCATCATTAGCCCCCAATTTATAAGGCACTCCAATATTAAATTTGGCCGTCAGATTCTTATCCATAGCTACAGTTTTCCCGTATCCGATCTCAGCAAATTCATACAGCGAATTATTGGTATAGTCATCTGCAGTTACTTTGGGGAAATTGCTGTCGCTGAAATCAAGACTGCTCGGGATGCCTGCCACAAACGCAGCCTCATTATCATATGGTGTATTCTGCTCACCATAACTGTACTGTGCCTCATAGTCAAGAAACAAATTCTTGAAAGTATGTTTGGCACCTGCATTCAGGGAAAGCACCGATTGCGATTCAAAACGGTCTTTTATTAATTTTTCAATCTCCTCATCACCAGGTTTAAAAACATACCTTCTTCTCTGCTCCCGGTCCGTAAATCTCGAATACAAGCCCTTAAAATACACCTCATGATGGTTGTTGAATTTATAGTCCATAGAAGAGCTCAACCCCAGGCGTGTCCTGGTGAGTGAATAATCCCTGAGCTCTAGTTCGTTGTCTTCTACTGCCCTTTCCAGGTTGTCAGAACCCAGGTCATTGTGGTAGTAATTGCCGTTAAACAGCAGACCCAGCTTTTCATTCTTGCCAAAACGCTGCCCGTATTGTAGCTGTCCCTGTAAATTTGGCTTGCCCATCAGGTTATTGTACCCACCCCCAAATGATCCGCTGACATCAGCTTTACGGCTTTGCGCAGTCCTGGTGATCAGGTTAATGGAGCCGCCAATGGCATCTCCATCCATATCAGGCGTCAATGCCTTGCTTACCTCTATTGAAGCCAGCTGATCCGATGGAATGGCATCAAGCGCTACGAAGCGTACATCCGCCTCAGGAGAAGGGATTTGCTCACCATTGATACTTGTATTGGTAAACTGAGGCGCCAGCCCCCTTACAGATACATACCTGCCCTCACCCTGGTCCCGCTCAATATTCACGCCCGGTACACGCTGAAGCGCTTCAGCAGCGTTAGGATCAGGGAACCGGCCAATCTGATCTGCAGCGATGATGTTTTTAATGTTATCCGCATTCTTCTGCTGATTTAATGCCTTAGCCTGCCCCTGTGTATACCCAGTAATCACCACATTGTTCAGGTTTCGTTGCCGGCCAGACATCGCAACATTGACTACTTTCAGTTCATTACTGTTTAAACTAACAGACAAAGTGGTGTCCTTATAGCCCAAATACCTGACCGTAAGATTCACCGTTCCTGAATTTACGTAAAACTGGTATTCGCCACTTAAATTGGTAGCCGCAGTATTGTTTGTTCCGGTCACCACTACCGTAGCCCCCGTAAGCGGTTCTTTGTTCTTCTGATCAGTAATCCTGCCCTTTATTATTCCCCGCTGTGCCAGAGCCACAGAACCCAGTAATAAAAGGGGAACTCCAAAAAGTAACATTTTAAGTTTCATAAAATTTGATTTGTTATTGGTTTTGGACAAAGATTATCAGGCTGGACAGACTGGGCAATTTTATGACGTTACAAAATAGATACAGGTCTGGAAACAGCATAAGCAAAACAGCAACAAACCAAATTATATTACTGAATATCAATAAGTTGATCAACAAACTCAAGCCATTAAGTTTGTGTTAACGTATGGTTACCTGCTTGTAAAGCCCTGTTTTTCACAGCTTTTGGAGGAAAGCGCTCAGGTTCTCGCCTTCTTCCAGATTTAGCTTTTTACGAAGCCGGTACCTTGAAATCCTGAGGCTGTCCTGAGAAATTCCCAGCATCATGGCGATGTCTGAGGAACTAAGGTTCATCTTAAGAAGCGCAACCAAACGAAGCTCAGAAGCGGTCAAAGCTTTACTGTGTTTTTTTAAGCTTTCAAAAAAATTCTCGTGTACCCGCTCAAAAACGATTCTGAAATCGTCCCAGTTCTTTTCCTGGTTGTTGTTAAAAGTGATCAGGTTGATCACCTGCTTCAGTTCCTTACGCTGGTCCCGTTTATCGTCTTTGATCATCTCGCTGAGCCTGGATTTAAGTTCTTCCAGTAACTGGTTCTTATGGATCAGGTGGAGGGTATGACTCGTAAGCTCTTTGCTCTTGAGTTCCAGATCACCTTCCATAGCCTTTTTTTGAACGGTGTAGAGTGCATTGTTTTGTTCATTGAGCTTTCGCTCGTTCCTGATCTTGAGCCGTTGCCTGCTAATGATACTTGCGCCAAGCAACACCACAAGAATAGCAATGGTAACAGCTCCTATCGCAAGTATTGTATTATTCTTTCTGTCTTTCTCAAACTGCAGGATGGCATTGTCCTTCTGTTCCGTTTCAAAGAGTGTTTGCAAAAGCGCCAGTTGCTTTTTATTGTCCTGGGAAAAGATTTCCATAAAAATATTTCTGCCCGCCTCACTGTAATGATACGCGCTATCATACCTTCCCATCAGATCAAAGGTTTTGGAAAGATCCCTGTAAGCACTAGCCAGCTGATATTGCTCGTTCCTGTTTTTGGCCATTTCTGCAGCTTCTTGCGTATAAACCAAAGCTTCCTTATATCTGTTTGTTTTACGGTAAACGTCTCCAATATTGTTGATGATCTCGATCTGGGCCATTTTATTGCCGGCCTCCATATTCAGGTTCAAGGCCAGGGTAAAATACTTTAAAGCAGAGTCCAGTTTCAGGCGGTCCTCGTAAACGCTGCCCAGGTTCTCGTAGATCTTGGCAATCCCACTGCGATGATCGGTTTTCCTGAACTCGTCCAATGCAAGCTTCTGGTACTTAAAAGCCTGGCGATGGTCCCCTGTTTTTTCGTAGGTCTGGCCAACATAACCATACGACTCTGCTATTCCCGTGGCATTATTCAATGTCCTGTAGCAGTCCAGCGCCTGCCTGAATGTTTTGAGGGCGACCTGGTATTGCCGGTTGTAATAATAAGTCTTACCTATCTTATTTAAATTGCCCGCCAGGAGTTCAAGCCGGTCTTCTTTACGGTAAATCACATCTGCCTTATAATAATTGATCAGCGCCTGTGAATAAGCAGCCTGGTCATAAAACAGTTCTCCTATTTTCTCATAACAGGTTGCCGCAACAGTCTGATCATTTTTCTTTAACGCTTCATTCAGATTATATTTAATCTTTACAAAAGCCTTATTCGGGTCATTGTGAATCATCTGCTCCGTCACCCGTGGAATGCCTGAATCCCGCTGCTGGCCATAAGCCACAGGAAACCAGTGGAGAAGAAATATTAATACGCCATATAAAGGTCTCATCCCTGATTTTATTACCTGATAAGAAAAACTAAAGATAAGTCCGGTATGTTAAGTAAAAGTTAAGAACATCGTCAGCAAAGCTTAACCTAATCATAAAATATACCGAACAATTAAAGAATAGATTTTAAATAACTTAGCTCATAACTTAATTTTAGATCATATGAATACACAGGAAGTAGCTGACAAATTGGTACAGCTTTGCCGCGAAGGCAAAAACACAGAAGCCATCGAAGAGCTTTATGCCGAAAACATAGTAAGCAAGGAACCGAAAGGCTCTCCAATGGAACTGACAGAAGGTAAAGAAGCTGTCAAAAACAAAACCATACAATGGGAGGAAAGCGTTGAAGAAATACACAGCGCCTCAACTTCAGAGCCTATTGTCGCAAACAATCATTTTGCCATAGTTATGGACATAGATGCTACGTACAAAGCGCATGGCAGAATGGCAATGAGCGAGATCTGTGTATATGAAGTTAAGGACGGTAAGATTGTCGCAGAAGAGTTTTTTTACAGCATGAATGGATAAGGGACATTAAGAAGGGTCAAAAGGCCCTTCTTTTATCTTCCAGCAACCATTTAATAGCCATACAACTGTAGCACCTGTACCTTTTGATTGGCAACCAGAATAAGAATACTTTCTGAATAAAGTTTCTGGGAATACGCTCCATACTAATTTTCTGGGCTTTACCGCATGGGCACAATTCGTTTGTATTTTTTTCCATCATTTCACTGCTTTAACATCAGATGAATCCTGAATAACAGAAATCCTCAAAATTCTTAGTCCTTTTGCCGTTTCCCGGTAAGCTATCCGATACCTGTCAACGACAAGAACACAGAAACTTCCGTCATTGTCAATTTTTAACGGATCAGGCTCCGCGGCTTGCTCCGCCTTCGAAACAGACATTATTTTAGAGAATATCTGTTTTTCTATCTTTTTTCCGTAAACAGAGAGCTTATTTTCTTCCAGGTAGGCCATTGCATCTATCAATTGCTTTATTGCTACCTTATTCCATTTAATTTTCAAAATACTTTTCTTCTCTGACGGAACAGCTTTTCTACATCCGCCTGCTTCACATAATTTCCATCCACAATCTCTGCATCAGCCTGTTGGATGTCATCATTATATTTTTCGAGAAAAACCGTATTCACTTTCCCGACCTCTTCACTGACGCCATTTTGATACTTATAGCCCAAGGTCTCCAGAAAAGTCAAAAGAATTTTCTCCTCTTGTTCATTCATTGTCATTACCAATATGCTCATGTCACAAAAATACTACAACCTAAGCGTATAGTCTATTGCTTGTATTTTAACAAAACATTAAACTTTTGTATGCTAAAGGGTTTACTGCTTACATACAAAAACCGGCACAACACCTGGGGTGCTGTACCGGCTTAACCCAGCAGATTAACTGGAGTATTATTAAAATCTTCAGTGGAATTTTTTCAATTGAGCGTACGCACACGAGCAGTTATAGCTGGATTTAGCTGGATCGTTTTTATGCTGCCAGGATTTGCCGGATCCTGATATTGTACAAATTTCATCTCAGCCAATCCACTGACAACAACGGCATAAGACCGGCCATTCCGATAAGGGATAGTTGCAGTTGCCTTCACCGTAGCGGTATCAGTACCAGAAAAGAATTGCAGGTAGGCATTACCATCTTTGCCGGCCACCTTTGGGTCTATGGTGATAAAATTTGTATGAGCCCCATATTTCATATCAACAGGGAGATTGGCAGGAAAGACCCTAGTGCCATCTTCCAGTATAAAAAAACAATTCATGCCACCCAGATCGCCGCCCAGGTGCAGCAGCCGGAACCGGCATTGATCTTTCACGGGCACCTCGTTTTCCACGATGTGCATGATACGGCAGCGACTAAGCAGTTTGTCAGGATCGTCATAAGCATAAAACGTGTTTTTTGAACCGGCTGTTAAATTCAGGGTAGTATCCGCCACAACCCGTTTATTGCCATTTGTAAATATAAAACGATGCGACCCGGCGATTTGCTTCATATACAGAACTGAAGTTACCCCGTCAGGACCTGCATTGATCAAAGCAGGAAATGTTTCACCGGCAGCGGACTTATTAGAAAACCGGATCGGGTCAGCTTGTGTGGTATCCAGTTTGTCCATATAAACCGCTTTTACACCGGGGAAGATAAAAATGCCATCTGCAGCGTTAAAAAAATTCACTTCGGCGCCAGAGGTGACAGGACCATTAACTGATTTTTGACATCCGGCCATACAGAATATAAACAGGACGGACAGGATGATATGGTGTTGCAGTTTCATTGTGTTAAGTTTAAAGATCATTTTTTGTTATTTATTTACCGGTGCAAGCAGCAAGACTTCATTAAGCGTGAGGTCAATTTCGCTGGTGCGTACCATGACCGGTTGTTTTGACGCCGTGTAACCAATGACATCGCCGCCGATCCCGAACTGATATTCGCTGCCAGGAGCAGTTGACTGGATAAAGGGGGCATAAGTACTGACGGTACGGTCAGAGAAATTGATCACTTTTACTGACTGAAGTTGGCTATCGTTAGCCTGCCCCGGTAAATTTGTCTGTTGTGGCTTTTGTTGTTTGGCAAATATCACCATGGGCTGGCCGGGTGATGGCCACTGGGAAACACGCGTACTGTACAGAACTTCACTGTAGCCTCCTTCTACCACGTTAAAGGGGCCATCAGTAATGGTTGGCAAAGAAGAACTACCCGTTTTGTAGTTGAATTCGCTCAGCTGCCGCTGCTGCTGAAGATGATAACAATAAAAAGAACTGATATTGTAGTTTGAGCCCGATTCGGTACCGGCATAACCGTAAAGCAGGCTGTTTTCTGCATCTATGCCCATTAAGCGGTTGTAATTAAACACGGTGGTAACGTTCGGGAGGAAATCATAATCAAAATTCAACTCGCCGTCTTTAATCACATACACCTGGAAAATCTTATTGTCATAGACAGCTCCCTTAGCCAGGTATTGAAAACTGCCCGATGCATTTAAACGGGCTACGGTAAGATTAGTCGGGACAGTGCTGTAGACAACGCCGTCTCCTGCATACCAGTTGAACGAAGGGCCGCTGAAATACAATTCGCCTTTGCTGTTTGGATAGATTTTTTTCATGACAGGAAGCGTCACTTCGCCAATATTGCCCTCTTTTTTAACCTGATCAAAATCCAGATCGGCAGCGTCAATAAGAAAGGCACTGGTAGGCAGCACAGTACGGTTAAGCGTAGTAACACTATAATCGTTTAAGGAAACCTTCATCAGGCGGGCCGCAGACTTTGTGGCGTCAGCAGGCAACCGTGCATCAGTGGTCAGACAAGAGATATACAGATAATTACCATCCGGATCCGAAGCAAAACCATAGTCAATATTGATGGGATCTAAAATTGAAAACTCGCCATAACTGTCCTTCCAGATCACCCTCCCCCGTCGGATTACGCCTTCTTTCCAGGTGACGAGGCTATCGCCGTTCATAAACACTATTGGGCCGCCGGGTGTGTAATTGGGTATTACCCGGGTACCCAAAGGCATTCTTAGCGCAATGACGGCCTGTTTCGGGTTCAGGTAATTCAGTGTATCTGTACGGGCTGGCACCGGTCTGTCCTTGCTGATAAATATAACGGCCACAGTGCTGCTGATGCCATTTACCGTAGCCGCCACGGGCTGTTTTTGACCAATCATATTTTCGGTAATCAGCACTGTTACCCGGTCAAATGTGTAATTGTACAATACTTCCTTTTCTGTATAAGTACTATCCTTTGTGGTGATAGAGAGTACCGGGGCATCTATACCGCCTACCGTAATTTTCAGCGCAGCTTTTCCTGCCCCGAATTTACCAGTCAGGGTAAGTGTATCACCAACGGCATAAGCAGTGTTGTCCAGGTTATTTATCCGCGGCAGCTGATCCAGCTGATTATAAAAATCATCTGTCTTCCGGCATCCGGTAATCAGGACCAGCAGGAGAAAAAAGACTACATTTATATGTTTCATAATACGTTTATATCTATAGTAATTAAAATGAGTAAATCAGATTAGCTTGTAAATTACGGCCGGGACTCCATTGCCGGGATATATTATCTCCGGAATAAACCGGGCTCGTCCGCCCTGCGGCAGCATTGGTTTTGCCTGTATCCTGTTCGGGCTGGTATTTGTTATCCCTGTTCTGGTCTTCAGCAAAACGAATATCTTCATCCAGCAAATTATTAATGCTGAGCTTGGCCTGCCAGCGCCGGGCAAACTGCTGCGTGTAAGAAAAATCCAGCAGATGGCGCGCCAATTCAAGAACAGATCCGCGATACTTCACGTTGACATTGGCCGGATTACTGTACTTACCAACGGCATAGATGCTGGTACCCGATACACTATAATTTAAGGAGAACTTACTGCCCAGTTTTGCGTTGTCATAAAACAGGCCCGCATTGATCACATAGGGTGCCTGTCCCTGCAGCGGCCTGTTAAAAGCGGTGTCAATGAAAACAGACCCTGAACCAGGGATGGCGGCGATAAAAGCTCCGTTTACATGGCTCCGAATCAGTGAAGCATTAAACAATATCGAAAAATTCCTGAATAATTTGCCGGGAATAAAGTTAAGGCTTTTCCTTACATCAACCTCAATACCCTGCACAGTTGCTTTATCCACATTGGTAAAACTGATGTTATCAAAGCCGTTGATTTCGGCTGCAGCTATATTGGCCGAGAATATGATCCTTTCAATAGGATTTTTCAGCTGCTTGTAAAAAGCCCCGATGCTGACCATTTCACCTTTATTGTTCTTTGGATAAAGTTCCAGACGCAGGTCGTAGCTGGAAATATCGGACTGTACCAGAGCCGGATTGCCGTTGATCATCTGATTATTGGGATAGTCAAAGTCCCTGAAAGGTGAAATCTCCCTGAATTCCGGCCTGTTCACCGTTTTTCCATAAGCTCCGCGCAATACCCACGATTCGGAGGGGTGCCATGCAGCATTAGCGGAAGGCAGCCAGGAGAGGCGCGAACGATTGATCAATATCGAAGGGCCGTACCGCTGATCAGGCAAGACCTGCGAAGGAATCACTGCTGCCAGTTTTACCTGGTCATATTCCAGACGCAGGCCTCCATTGAGTTCTACTTTACCGCCAAAAGGTTTGGCTGTGGCCATAAAATATCCCGAATTGTACTGTTCTGATGCCTTATAGGCATCCATTGGGCCTGTACGGTCTTCTACACGTAAACCAGATCCATCTTCTCTAAAATAGTCATCGCCCCATACTTTTGATAAGTCCTGCAGGTTAAAGCGCCACAAAGACGGATCGACATACTGTAAGGAACCCGGCAATTTGTAGTAAAGTCCTTCCCCTAGAGAGCCGATCAGATTTGACCTGTTGCCTTCCGAAAGCTCACCGTCATATACAGTAAATAACCGTCTGGCCAGGTCACGTTGCTTAAACAATTGATAGGTACCCGCTTTCATTTCCAGCCATGGACGGACAGCTATGCTGTAATCCAGCGAAGAGTTATATACCTGTTCACTAAGCCTTGTAAACACCCGGGCAGCCGTCCCGTCCCTGTCATAATTTCCCGGCACCTTGCCATAACGGTCATCAGCCCGCCAGTTGAGATCAAAATCCTTTGATTCCCCGAGGTTAAAATTGCTAAAGGGATAATCACTGTTTACAAAGCGTGAGATGCGCTGGTCAGGAGTTTCGTTTTTAATACCCGTAAATCCCAGATTCCAATTCAGATTTTGTTTACTGTCAAGATCATGTGTTCCGCCAAAATTACCGGAATATAGAAAACGCTCGCGATAGTCAAGTACGATATTGCGTTTCCAGTATTCAGCCTGATAACCATAACGTCCCAGGCTATCCGGGTAGGCATTGGGACGCTGGATCCTGTCAATGGTACCTTTTCGCCCCTGCTGCAGTAAAAAGTTTTTAAAGTAAATCTTATGATGTTCATTGAGGCGCAGCATAAAGTTCAGCATCAGGTTCAGTGTAACCTCCTCCGAACTCTGCGCTTCATTGCTCACCGTTGAACTTATATAATCGGAATAGGAGGAATAGAGGTTATTTGTCTGCCTGTAAACATCAAAACCACGGATTTCATTGGTATAACTAAGCCCGGTAATGTTATACAGACGCGCTTTCCCCAGTTTAAAACTATCATAATAGTTGGCAGTAAGCTGCATATCCGGTAAAGCGGTTTTTGTTTGCAGGCCAAGTGTTGGAGAAAAGGACTTAACATACTCCTTTTGGGTCAGGTTCGCTTTACTAAAATCTCCATAACCTGCCACAGATGAAGGCAAGGCCCTTGTTCCGTCCTCTATCCCCAGCCAGTCGAGTTTGCCGCCTTTGTAGGTGTTTTGCTGATCGAATGTACCACCAGATAAATAGCCGATGCGGAGCCCCACATCAAAATGTTTTACTGCCAAAGCATCTTTTGTATATACTTTAACTGCTGCCCCCGCAAAATCACCAAACAGATCAGCACGCGGAGACTTATAAACCATGATCTTATCGATGATCCTGGACGGGAGTAAATTCATGGCAAAAGCACGGCTGTACTGCTCAGTACTTGGCGCAATGTTATCACCCAGGTAGGTAATGTTGTAACGCTGGTTCATACCCCGCACTACCAAAAACTGTTCGTCGGTAAGCGTTACCCCTGAAATACGGCGGGCAACCTGTGCAGCATTCACATCAGGCATTTTTGCAATCAGTTCCGATGAAATACCAGATACTACACTGCCGGCCTGTTTGATCTCCTGCAGCATTTCCCGCTCGCCGGTATGCTGCACCGGCTGCAGCGCACGGCGGGTAGCTTCAATGGTAACCGTAGACAGCGAATTGAGTGCCGGCTTCATTTTTACCGTAAATTCCAAATGGGCAGCGTCAAAATTATATTCCAGCTTTTCATAGCCCACATAATAAAACAACAAGGTGCCCGATGACAGATCAGACCTCAGGCTGAAAGCACCATTCTGGTCCGTAACTGTCCCGCTTTTGCTATCCTTCACCAATACCGAAACACCAATCAGCGTTTCGCCAGTTGTGGCATCTGATACTACGCCTTTTAAAGATAAGATGCGGTTGATCTTTACCGCGGGCAATTTGCTGACAGCAATAGATCCGTTAATTTGTTCAAAGCGCAACCTGTGCCGGTCCGCTAGTTTTTTCAGGACATTATCGAGCGTAATATGATTGATCTTTAAATCCATAGCGCTCATCTTTCCCAGATCTTCAGAATAGACAAAATTGAGATCGGACTGTCTCGAAAGAACAGTTAGAACTTCATGTAGCGTGGCTTTATTTGTATTCACAGAAACGCTGATCTGATCCAGACGCTGAGATTTTACTTCCTTAGCAAGCAATATGCTGCTTAGAGTTAAAGAGATAACGATTACCATAAAGGTTGCTCTCGTCATAAAAAACAGTAGTTTAATTACACTTAATTTTGTAGAATTGTGCATAGCTTTTTTAAATGATAAATTGGGTTGCATTCAATAGGTCATTGAGCTTATGAGCGGAAGTGGTGGTACACTTTCGCTCTTTTAATGACCGGATATTATTTCGGTAGTTTATTTTTCTATCTTACATATACAGCTGCTATTTATGGTGAAAACCTGGTTGATTGAATTATCCTATGATCACCTGCTTTCCGGTAATTTTATACCGGAACCCTCCACCTGAAATACTGAGCAGTTTCATGATGTTGGACAATGCTTCATTTTTAACCTTTAACTGAAATCTTTTTTTCAAAGCTGATTTATCCCGGAAAACAAAAGTTACCCCATACACACGTTCCAGTGCGTGGCTGATATTCTCCAGTGTTTCATAATTGAAAGTCAGTATATTCTCTTGCCAGCCGGCAATATCAGCTATGCGCAATTGCTTTCTGCTAAAATTACCTGTTGACTTATCATAGTCCAGCAGCTGACCAGGAGTTAACATCAGTACTTTGACGTTCTTTTTATCTCCGCTGGTCACACCGACCTTACCCGTTGCTACAACTACTTCAATATGTTCATCTTCGTGATAGGCCTTTACATCAAATGAAGTACCCAATACCTGTACTTTTAATTTTTCAGTGTGAATGATAAATGGGTGCTGCCTGTCGTGGGCAACCTCAAAAAATGCCTGGCCATTTAAATGTATTTCACGGGTATCACCGGCAAACTGTGCGGGATAACGGATCCTTGAAGCACTGTTCAGAATAATCACCGAGCCATCCGGCAGGGTAATCTGTTTTCTTTCTCCCCCAAGAGCTGAAATCTCCCGGAAGGAAACCTCAGGGTGCTGACTGTTATATCTATATATTAAAAGGCCCGCAGAACAAATAACTAGTACCACGGCCGCAACCTTCAGTACAGGACTCATCAATTTCCTGATCCGGCTTCTCCTGTTTTGAAAGTTCACCAGCTTTATCGCTGCAAGGGCAGCCTCTTTTGATGCCCTTTCTATCTGAGCCTCATCTGGCAACGGATAACCATTGCTTTCAAAAGAATCATACCATTCCTTAATCTGTTCAATCTCTTCCGGTGTACATAAACCGGCCCTGTATCTTCCGGCGAGTTCCCGAAGCTTATCTGTTTGTGTTCCCATTCACCTATATAATCTCTGAAAAAGGAGGTTGGTACCATTAAACAATTGACATATTTACATTAATTTAATGTTAACACGAACTGAGTATGTCCATAACTTAAGGGTGAAAAACTAAGGTTTAAAATCGTTAAAAAGATAAAAGGATGCCAATGCCAGGAAAAAAGACAGATCACCCTGTTTCAGATATGCCCGCAAAGATTGCAATACCATAGAGATGTAATTTTTGACGGTTTGTTCAGAGAGGTTCATTTTAACGGCAATTTCCTTAACGGAGAGTCCCTCACCCCTGCTTAGCTGGAAAACTTCCTGCACGGTAGCCGGCATTTTCAGCAACTGTTTTTCAAATTCCTGCCTTAGGTCAGCTGCGAGGATGTCTTCTTCAACAGAGGGTTCTACTGGTTCTGCCATTAAGGCCAGACTGGTTTCCATTGTTAAACGCTTTTTTTTGAACAGGTACTGGTCAATAATCGTATAGTGTGCTGCTCTTGAAAGGTAAGGCAGGAAAGATTCTTTAATGACAATAGTCTGGCGATTGTTCCAAAGGGAGATGAAAATATCCTGGAGCATATCCTTTGTATCATCCTCCGAACCCAGTCTTTTATAAATCTGCCTGTACAATTGTTTCCTGTACCGGTGCACAGCAACACTAAATGCCTGTTCATTATTGTCCTTGATTAACAGGAGTAATTCCGGATCGGATAGTTCCCATTTTGCTTTATCCATATCAGTTGATTTTCAGCAGATAAAAGCGCTCCAGAACAGAAGGACGGCTACCAGCCAGTATGAATTTTGCTTTCAGCTTTGTGATGCGGTAATAATCAAAGCTTTTCAAAACTCTTGCACCATACTTACTTTTAAGGCCGGGCAGTTCAGATTCCGGCGCATAGATCACCATATTTTTTTGCTTCATGGCCTTTTCCAGATCCCCATCCGAATACAGGTACTGAACCTCCCCCCTGGCATAAAAATCAAAAGAAAAAGACTGGTTGTATTTGAAAACCGCGGGCCGTGCAGCAACTTCACTATCAGCCACCCATTTTCCCGCCAGCGTACCCGACTGATACTGCAAAATCGCAGGATAAAAGAACAGGTATAAGAATATCATAATGCCCATAGACAACATCGCATTTCTTCCGACAATGGTCTTTACAGAACGACCTCTGAAAATGTAAAACGCCGCAGCAAAAACTGTCACTAAAATCCCGACACCTAAACCATACCATTGAAACTGGAAACAAATGGCAATGGCAGACAACAGCACGATGACAATGATAAAAATCACATTCTGCACAACAAAAAACACATTAATCCCCTTTTCCTTAAGCCTCAACAAATACACGGCAGTAATGATAGAAAACTGTGGAAAAAGTACCAGAATGTAATGTGGCAACTGGAACTTAGAAAATGAGAACAACAGGAAAGTAAGCAATGCAGAACTCCAGACTATGATCATTTCAGCCGGAAGAACACTCCTCCTGTAAGTTTTCCGGAATAAACCCACCACAGCCGCATAAAACAATACCGACCAGGGCAAAAATGCCCATAGCGTAGTATGCAGAAAAAACGATACATCTCCTTTCCCTTTAATAGGCCCGGTATTAAAAAACCGTCCAAACTGGCTGTCCCACAAAAAGAACCTTATACCAGATACACCCTGCTGTCCAAAGATTATTTTTTCCGGGTGGAGATCAAACTGCACGTACAAGGCATACAGTTCAGGAATTATAAAAATGAAGATCAGCAAAACTGCAACCTGCCACTTTGGATTTACCAGCTCCCTCCATTGCTTTGTCAACATCCAGAAGATAATGAAACCACCAAATACAGGAACCAGCACAAATATCCCTTTCACCATTACCGCACAAGCCGCAAAAAAAGAACCGGCAACAATATGCAGAAAAGACCCCTGCCGGGCCTTGTTATAATGATAAACAGCAGCCATGATAAAAGCCGTCAGGTAACCCTCAGCCCGTACATCTGAATTGGAGATCAACACATGCAGGGCGGTAAAAAATATCAGCACACTGGCCAGGGCGGTCTCCCTGTTAAAATGATCCCTAACAAAACGATACAGATAAAAAGTACCCAGCAGGACGATTAAA
>NZ_DATHGC010000137.1:0-46104 GCF_035317785.1 Pedobacter sp.
ACTCCAGCCTTTCTTGAAGCGAATTACAAAAATTTTCAAATACGTTGTTTGTAATCGAAATGTCTCGTATTTCTTTTTTTGTAAAAACATCATAGCATCCATCCGTGGCCAAAAGAAATCTATCCATTTTTTCGTACTCAAATTGAATATGTGTTACTAGGATATCACCTTCCATACCTAATGCACTATCTAGGATATGTTTTCTTGGGTATGTCAAGGAAGCCTCAAAAGTCAGCAACCCTTCCTTTACCAGCCTTTTAGCTTCCGTATGATCTTCTGTTAGCTGTTTAAGTCCATTTTTTCTCAAAACATAAAGTCTACTATCGCCTGTATGCACTATATTTGCTAATTTTTTATCAAATAATACACCAATGAATGTAGTAGCCATGTTTTTGCAGTCCGGCTTGAGGGAGGCTTCAGCAATTAACTCGGAATTGACCTTCTGCATCATCAATTTCAGATTTAAAGCTTCATGTTGCTGCTCTTTTATTTTTTTTATAAATTTTTCAACGCAGAATTTTGAGGCATACTCACCACAATTATTCCCGCCTACACCATCTGCTATACAAAAGAATCCAGTTTCCCCAAATATCTCATATCCTAAATAGTCTTCGTTTGTCTTTCTTGGGCCAGCGTTGGTGTAGCCAAATTTCTCCATGATGTTATTATAATTTGCAAATAGTTTTAACCGTTTTGTATAATGTTGGATGCAAAGATTCATATGAAAAGTCAATTGAATATGTCAAGTGACTCAAAGCGTAACATAGCTCTTTATCATCAACACTAAATTGAATATTTAATCTACGAATTAATTTTTCGTCAGCTGAGTGACCAACCTTGTCAACAAACAAACGTTCTACATACCATCGATTATGTCTTGTGCCCATATATAGCAAAGCCATTATACCCTCAGCTTGTACGCTGATGCTTTCGCCCGAAATTAAGAAATTTATTCTTGATGCCAACGCATCACAAGTATTCCATTGGAAACTACTGCTTTTGATAAAATCAAAATACACACTTGCAAATCTCCCAAGCGAGTTGGACTCCTTAATGACTTTGATGTGATCTAAGTCGATTTGAAGAACAGCATTATGTCTTTCACCAGTATCTTCTTGGGAACTTATATAGTTTGTAATTTCTTCAATCTCATTTTCATTTAGTAGAACCGGGTTTCTAGATAAATACTCCGTAATTCTTATTCCAATCTCCGTCTTAGCCTCAAATGATTCCGTATCAAACGTAGCAAGCAAATCCCGTAAAGATGTTACACTTTTAAATCGTTTTTTTGGATCATTTTTAGTGCATGTGGACAATATATCCGAGTATGTTGATCCATCTACTATCTCATTACAAGGAACCCGGCTCCCCGTTCCGACGAAATCGTGAATTATACAGCCTACAGAATAAATATCTGACGCTATTGTACCATTTTTTAAGTGCTGTGTTATTTCTGGCGCGGTATATAAGTCCGAATTCTTGGCCATAGCCGTCGATGTCAATACAGTTAATCCAGTTCTTTGAGTTACACTCATTAGGCCAAAGTCGCCTATTGCATAGTAATCTGCACCTTCGTTGTCAGAAAAGCGGAGAACATTACTTGGCTTAAGATCTCTGTGATAAACGTCCAAAGAATGAATTTCTTCAAGGCCTGAAAGTATGTCCAACACGGGGAACATGAAATTGGAACTATCTATATGGCCGTTTTTAGTATCTTTTTCTAATGAATTATGAGCTAGTGGCATTATAAAATAAGGAGGGTTTTCCTTGACAAACAATTCCAGGACGGGCACAACATTTTTGTGTGAAATGCCGGCTTGATATTTAGCTTCGTAAATAAATCGTTTCTTCGCATTTTCTTCAAATCCGTCATCAATCATTTTTTTGTCTAGCTCAAAGGTCTTTCTGGCATATAATTGGCCGTCTTCACCTCGGACTTTTTCAACCTTACCAAATCCACCAGTTGCAATGTGGTCAACAAATTCATATTTCATTCGACAAGAGATTAAGTTAATTTATATTTAAATAAACATACCTAAATTGAATGAAATATTTACCACAAATCTCTGGCATTAAACATTGGTCCCAACTACTGCGTTGACAAAGGTGGCGTTTCAAGAAAAGCAGATAGTCGAACTAGGGCTAGAACTTAAGGCAATTTTTTGGTGCAATAAGCCATATTTCTGGTGAATCCGCCCCAACAGGTAAAGCTATAGGGCGGATTTGCTGTAAAAGCCTGTAGATAAAGTTCAATTAAATGCGTAATATTCCGCTCCGTCTCCTCCATGGTATCCCAAAACATCGATCACCTTTATGTAGGTGTAAGTTTTATTTGAAAATTTTACGGCCAATTGATTTGGTACTCGGTTCCCACCCAAAGCTTGACCCACACCTTTAAATCCGAAGGCGGACATTGTGGGGGTTGAATATGTGGTTTCTTGTTTGCTAACCAAGCTTAAAATTCCACCACCAGCTTGATGCACCTCTACTATAATTTTATTTTCAGATTTGATGTGTTTAGCGATCACATCAAACTTGTAGTCACCATGAATAAGTACTTTGTATTTTGATAAATAGTTTCCATTTTCATCGGTAACATATGTCGCTTTATATCTGAATGGTATTCTCGAATCTGTGTCGGTTACATAGATGAACCCTGTGGAGGGAATTGACGACTTTTTTTTCTGTTGACCATTAGCAGAATGCAATGTAGCGATAAACAATAAAATGGTCATGGTGAATGTAAAGAGTTTACTCATGTGAAGGTTGGTTTGATACCTCCAGTTCCAAAAAAGGCGGTTAAAAAAGGCAGGCGTGGAACTGTAGCCTACTGTAGAGAGGTACTGGTATACCCACGAACAAGTAAACTAAGCCCACGCCTGTGACGTGAGCGATAGCTACTTCTCTTGTTCGTTTAAAAATTACCAGTTTTCTCTACAAGTTGAAGCTAACGCAATGCGGTTAGATGATATGTTTGTTTCTTTTGTCTATTCTATATGCAATAAATTTTGATTTGACGAAGGTCTAAAATAAATGTGATAAGTAAAAATGATCCTTCGCACCATCGCTCATTGATTATTCCATTAACGTGAAACAGCGGAGGTATTTATATCGCCTTAACTGCATCAGACTTTCTACGATTTCTTTTAAGCTTTACATCCGGTAACAGGACAATACCACCCAGATAAGCCTCATCAGCTCTAAACTTAATTCCTTTGATGAAACAGATCTTTGAACTGGTCAGTGTATCGGTCGCTATCAATTTTCCCTGACATCCATGTCCGTCGAAAGTTGTATTGAAAAAGGTGATGGTTTCCCCGTTTTTATCAACGGCTTTAGCTGTACATTTTGCACAGGCATAATTGGGGTAACGTTCAGAGTACTTTACATACCTATTGCAGGCTGGGCAGTGCTGTTGTTTTGGGAATTCTTTTTTATGATTCATCTGTATTGATTTAGTTTTTACATCGAAATTTGTTGAGAGTCGTGCGATCTAGGTTTCGGCAGGTCGTTATCCATCGCCTCACCACTTCTTTTGCCTTGCGTGAGAAAAGGCATGAAAAAGCCCAATTCCTTTTCGGGAATCAGGCTTAGTTTAAATCAGGGAAAATTAATTCATGAGACTGCTGTTTTCTTTGATCCATTCATTTACTTCATTGACATCGAAGAACTTGGCTTTCGCAGGGTCTTCGTGATAGGGTAACCCGAGTGCTATCCTCCTGTTCAAAGTAGTTCTGCTCCATTTGAAAAGCTTTTGCATTGCATCGTGTCTGATTAATGGCATTGGCGAATTTGAAGCCTTACCCAGTTCTAAATTCTCAGGTTGATTTTTTAAACGAGTGAATTCATGCAATACCCTCAGAAACTCCAGTTCTGCATTTATCCACAATTCTGGATTAAAATTCATCCTGTCTTGATCATATTCAACTTGAAAGGCTCTGTAATGTTCCTCATCGATTGGTCTCTCGATCTGAGAAATGAGCTTTTTGGCATAATGTAGGAACAGGATTTTGACATCGGTTTCCTTAATAGTACTTGAGGTTTCTTCAAGAAACAGTATCAATTCCTCGTTTGTGCTCAGCGATTTGATTTTGCGCTTGAAGCTGTCAATATTTGGTGATTGAACATACCGAAGTATGGTTGCGTCAATATTCTGGGTCATTTTCATTCTATTGTCTTCTGGTGTTTTACATGCTTAATTTATATTTCCAATCTGATATCATTTTTCATGGCGTTAACTATTCTCGGCGATGATTTTACCATGTCAAACGGCATGGTTATATTTATCGTTGAGGTTGTTGACCGAATCAAATAGATTTCCAGTGAGACTTTTCGCGTAAATCATGGTTTGCTCAATCTTGGCGTGCCCAAGAAGGTCTTTTACATATATTATTGACGTGCCCATTTCAACCAAGTTGGAAGCGAAACTGTGCCTGGCGCAGTGGAAGCTGATATTTTTGCTTATTCCGGCCATTTTCATCAGGTCTTTGAGATTGCGGTTAACAACCTGGTTTGCCATTTGAGGCAAGGCTTTCTTGATCTCGACCTTTATGGTCAATTTTGAATATTTATTCAGAATATCTTTGGCCTTGACCATTAAGGGTATCAGTAAAGGCTTCTCTGTTTTCACAATCTTGATCTCAATTCGATCTGGATTGGATTTGACGTCACCCCATGCTAGATTGTTGATATCAGAATACCTCAATCCGGTATAGCAACTAAATAGAAAGATGTCTTTTGCCATCTGAAGAAAGACCTCTTTTTCAGGTACTTTTAAATCGGCTAACAAGTTCACTTCTTCGATCGAAAGGAATGTCCGGGTTCCTTTTGTTGTTCTTATTTTGAAGTGTTCATACGGTGAATGATCCATCAAACCTTTGCTGATGGCTTCCCTAATCATGTGTTTCAGGCATTTGTGTTTCACAAAACATCCGTTTGTGGAGTTATTTCGCTCTTTGCGCATGAACAAATCAAACTTCTGAATGCAGTCATACGTTAGATCGCCAAAGTTGAGCTTGTTGTTAAATTGTTGTAAAACCCTCGCAGCTGATCGATACGATTTGAGCGTAGCAGGTTTTTTCTCAAACTCCCAGAGCTTCATCTGATCGGTCCAAAATCCAAATAGGGTGATTTCTGCGTTACCCTTAAGGTAAGCAAGCGCCACATTTAAAGTTGTAGGTTTACCCAGGCTTTCTTGCTTCAGCATAAACATTTCCCAACCGCTCACTTTACTGGCGATGTATACCGACAATTGTTGATTGAATTTATCAGTACGCTTAACATTGTTTGCCTTCTCGTCCCATTCTTTTGGCAAAACGGACTTACCTGATGATATTCTTGTCACGTAAGGGCCAACTCTTACAGCGAAATGAATTGGACATGTGCCATCAGCTTTTTTCTTATCCGATCTCAGGACTGCTTTAATACTGTATGTAAGTTTCATAACATTTTAATTTAGGCTGGAAAGTTCCAGCGGTTTTTTCACTCTAAAAATTTATTTATATGTTTATTTCGTAACTAACAGGGTTTGTGAGAAAATTATTTTGGCCTCAATTTTGGATTGACAAAGCTTGACCTTTCTAAAAACTCAATCGGTTTTAGCTCATCAATACTTTTGATTATATTTTTATGATGGTACCCGCTGACAGCTACCTGGCCCATGATCTTTATCAACCCTGTGTAACCTCGAAGCTCCGCAGTTAAGTTTTCATAGTGATTTGACAATATGGTTGCATATATAATGTCGTCGCTATCATTTGCATCTAATACGATATTGCAAAATGGCGGATAACCAGCTTCGTACACGCGGCTAATATGTCCTGTAACTGATACAAGCTTTTTACCTGTAAAAAATTCTTGTAATTGAGCAGGGTTCATTGAAATGTCTATCATTTTTTCTTGGTAACTTTTTTTAATACTTTTTCGCAGGTTCCTTTCATTTCTTTCTCTTCTTAATGCTATATCATCAATCTCTTCGACTGGAGCGACAGAAGTGTATCCGCACACCTCTTTCACAACGTTTTGCATAATTAATAAGGAGCGCTCATAATCAATTTGTATTTCTTCAACCAAAGCCCTCTCTTTAATTGCCCCCTTTATAATCGAAGTGAGAATTATCTTCAATTGCTCAGGAGTTCTATTGCCTTTCAAACCAGGGTGATTTTTTGTGCGTTCAAGCAGGTAGTTACGAACATCATGGCTGTCCCATGTAAAAAAAGTGTGATTGAGTTTGATTGCGATTTCATCACAATCCTTAATAGTTATTTTTTTGTTCTTATTAAAAGATAAATAAGAATTATTTACTTTATTCTTAATAATAAGGGGTTTAGCGAAATCGCTAAGAGCTAAAGTCCTTTTGGCATCAATAGTTGTCTCGACAAGTAACTCCTGATTTTTGAGGGCAGAAACTGCTTTACTGATATTTGTGGGATGTTTTAACAATATTTCAGCGAGTTCCTGGTTCGAAGAGTTACAGTAGAAATCATCACCACTATTGATGAATATCCACAGAAGAAGCAATTTCTGAGCATCATTAATTTTCTCTTGCGTGGTGATCATTTGAAATGTTTCTTTCAATTCCATTTTATATGATTTATGTTAATTAATAGGCTTCACCATGAAGCCTGATACTCTGTATAACTTCCCGATCGCAAAGTCCCCTTGAAACCCAAATTCGGAGATTGTTCCGGATCGGTTCGGCTGGGGATAATTAAGTTGTGTGTATGTGAAAAGAAGGGGGCGAATTTGCCTCATACTCAAGTCCATTTCGCTGAATGCCTTATAAAGGCACATCAAGTTTCTGAAGAATCAAGACCATTTGCGAACCTAATGCATTAAGGGGCCAAGACGATTAATCGTTAAACTTTATATCATGAAGTGACCCAAAGAACTTTGCGTTTCTGTCACTTTTTCTTGCCCGAGAGAGATGAACTCACCCGAAGTCAGGGCTAAGGTCACTCGAAATAAATGCGTTGCGCTCAACAGAAAATTGATCGATGACAAAGTGTTGCGTAAATTGAGCGATATTAGGCGCTACTTAAATCACACTCTGCAAGAGGATGCAACAGACCAAGCGATATGAAATACTAGAATCATTGCCATCGTATGGACCAATGTATATTCCTGTTAGCGAAAACAATGAAGCATATTATTCCGAAGGTTATGTTGCTCGATTTTATACTTCCGAAGACACAACTTGGGTTGGCAACTTTGAGCCGGGATTAACCGGACTGGACGCAGTTTATGAATTTGAGGATGATCCTTATATTTTGGTAATTGCCGGAGGAACGTGTTATTTGATGAACCCCGACTTTCATAAGCCTATTTCGATATTTGGAGCACTTTATGAAACGGCTATTAAAACTTTGGATGGAAGGCTTATTCTTCAGGACTCGACACATTTGACAGTTTTTGAGATAAGCGGAGAACACTGGAGTACCGAAAGAATTTCATGGGATGGAATCAAAGAATTAATTATTGAAGGAAATCTAGTAAGAGGGGTTGCTTATAGACCAACTGCCGAATCTGATGAATGGGTGGAATTTGTTGTCGATCTTGAAAAACGAAATGTCAGAGGTGGAAGCTGGTGCCATCACGAATTTAAACCTACTGTTGAAAAAGCAAATCTGATGCATAAACACCAACCCGCAAAAAGGAGATGGTGGAAAATCTGGTAAAGAAATGAAGGTTCAAATTATAAGCGATTTACACCAGGAGTTCGGAATCTCAGATTTCACATTTGACAATGCCGATCTGGTTGTTTTAGCCGGAGACACCAATCTTGGTATTAAAGGCATTGAATGGGTCAAGAAATACATTCTGCATAAGCCAGTGATTTATATTCTCGGCAACCATGAATACTATAAAGGTTCTTATCCCAAAACACTGCACAAAATTGTTGAAGCATCAAAAAACTCCAACATTCATGTTCTTGAAAATGAAAGAATTAAACTAGATGGAATCTGTTTTCATGGCACAACCCTGTGGACAGACTTTTCTTTGTTTGGAAACCCTGTTGAATATGGGAACATCTGTCAGGCAAAAATGAATGACTATAAGCAAATCCGCAGAGACCCATCCTATTCAAAATTGAGAACTGTTGACACTTATAAAATCCATCAGTTTTCGAAATCTTGGTTGCAGGAGAGCCTTGAAGAATGCCGAAATGAAAAGAATGTTGTCATTACCCATCATGCTCCAAGTATAAAATCTGTGCCTGAGATTTACAAAGACGATCCCGTGACATCAGCCTACGCTTCTAATCTTAAAGAACTTATTATCAGGTATAAACCTTTATATTGGATACACGGACATATCCATACACCAGCAAGGTATAAGATAGATCAGACCGAAATTATCTGTAATCCACATGGGTACATTAATGAGGCATACAATGGGTATAACAGTGAGCTGATAATTGAAATACCATAATCAAAACAGATACATTCAATCTGTTCAAAACGAACCATTTTTACCCAAATCAGCCCAAAAAATTCGCCCCTTTTTTAGCCCCTTGAAGCAAAAAAGCCAGCAGTTATGTATAACTACTGGCAAAACGAGTGGTCTCGAAGACACCGATTTCAAACTCTTTTTTGGAGGATTTACAGCTCATTATTGATATTCTAGGCCAGGAAGGATGATTTTAAATATCTCGGCGAGACAGATTTCAAACTGTTTAACGATGTTATTTAGTTTTATATATTTACAATATGAAGCGCACCTATCAAACCACAATTTAAATATCAATACCTAATTAATATTTTATAAATTAGATTTTTAGCGTTCAATAACTCTCAAGCAATGCCTTTCCCATTTTCGATTAAATACTCAACAACATTTAAAGAAAAAATAGTTCCGGAAAACTACCCAAAAATCCTACAACATATAAGGACTTTTATTATAAATAAGCCAGCTAAGGATATCATTATAGAAAGCAACAAATTAAGTTTTAAGCCCGGTGCTTATTATGGGAGTTGGAACATAATGGTATCAATTGAAAAAGGAATTTTCAGTATAATTGAAAAAGAAGGCCATGTAATTTTGACCTATGAGTTTTTTATGTATCGTCTCTTTATCACTACTGGAATTATGTCTGTGATTGCTGGGATACTTACACAAATACTTTGGATTCCAATAGCTGCCTTTCTTTGGCTATGCGGAATGAACTGGATTATAGCATTAGTTAGGCACAAATCCATGTTGGATGACCTTGCTTCAGAAATAGATGCACTAATTAAATATGAAAATGACAATCAAAATTAGTAGGGTGATTTTAGCAATTGGACTTATTTACTACATTTCAGGGTGTAAAAACAAATCAGCCGTTAATAACAATCAATTAACGTCAACCCAAGACTCCTCCAAACCAAAAGCTCAGGAATCAGAAGAAAATGCCTTTGGAGATCTTAGAAAGATCGCATTTACAGTAACTCCAGAACAACTTGGTATTTCATTGCCAACAAACAAAACTGTCGTTTATGGAACTATCATGGACTGGGGGATGAATGATGCCACAGCATCAATAGTTACCTACAACACAGGAGACGCAAGTTTGTATTTAAGTTCAGGCGGCGGTGTTATTGGTGGAGGACAACATCAAAACGTAAGTAGTGCCGCTAAGAACTTTGTAAGCTTAGCGCAGACCTTTCTTGAAAACACAACAAAAGCTGAAAAGACAACTTTACCATCAACAGATGAAGTTAATTTTTACCTATTAACAAACAAGGGGATTTATGTTGGCATGGAACAAATGAAAAACATTGAAAACAATTCCTCTCCGTGGTTAAAATTATTTGAAGAAGGAAATAATGTGCTAGCAGAACTACGCAAGACAAACGGAGAATGAGCAAAAAGCCAGCAGTTATGTATAACTACTGGCAAAGTAAGTGGTCTCGACGGGAATCGAACCCCTTCGTTAACCATCATATTTTCAATGAATTAGCAAGTCTTAAAACTTGTTACTCTCCGAATAACTCACCTCACCTAGAATACGTTTAGCTGCAATTGCTATATAATAAAATTACCAAAAAAAAATAGTAATACAAAGATTGGGAAGCGAAATTATGCAAATATTCACTGGCAAGTTTTAGATAGAGACCGGACGGGACTCGAACCCCACCATTTCATGGCCTCTAATTCAATATTTTTTTCACGTTTTTCAGGTAAAACTCACCGAATTACTCACTGATTTTTAATGCCGTTATAACTGCAAATGCTATATATCAAATATATGGATTTTTTGTAATTCGGTCAATTTTTTTTGCGCCAGGAAGTACACGGTTAGGCGATAAACTGGTCTGGCCGAGGTGGGTTGTCTACATCGCAATGGAATCCAATTCGTACCCACCAAAAGCAAGAACCTCTGGTTTTGCAGGCCCCAAATGCGCGGGGATAATATGCTAAACGAAAAAAATGGAATTTACTGCCTTGATGTTCGACTGAAGTATCTACTATGATTGATACCTATCGAATAAAAATGCTGTCAAGTTTGCTTAATGTTGAAAAACGATATTATTAGCTTAATAGCTAGTTAATTATTTCAGATCGCCGTTTATTTTGCTAGGCCTTGAAAAGCAATTAAAAATGATTTGACGGGAGTCCTTGTAAGGCAACTTACAAATTGTTGATCATAAAATCCAAGTAATTTTCACCGCTTCTGTCTTTGAAAATTTTTCTTAGCCCTAATTTATTATCAATAAGGTAACTCTTAAGGTAAGACTTGACATCTGTATCAAAATAGCAAATTACATTTTTACCAAGCATCGCATTGCTCACATCAGTTGCATCGAAGGTCAATTCCATGAATTTATCTTCTCCTACGTAACAAGTCGCAATCCAAATGTATTTAGGCAAGCTCCCACTAACAATATCCAGCTTTTCCTTTTCCTCCAAGGCAAAGCCAAGTACTTGCGCTTTGAAGCAATGGCTGTAATTTAACTTGATGTCCCAAAATAATGGATCTTTGAATTCTTCTTTGAACGCCCTAATCAATATTCTATGCAGCCCGATTATGATAGCCTCTACATCTTCATAGGATATCCTGATTTTGGGATATACCGGCACTACCATGTTCATTACATAACTAGGCAGCTTATCTTTATCATTTAATGTCCATTGTGTCTCCAGACCATTCGGCTCTATGAAAGGCGCCCTGGCAAAAGGTCCGAACTGGTCATCGTGTATATAGATTTTTTCAATCCTGTTGGCTACATAAGGACCTATATCATAAAGCGCATGGCCTTTATCAGCTATTTTATGACCGCAAACCGCGACTGCATGATAGCCATACGCACCTTTGTAAGGAACTTTGATCGCTAAGATAATAGGGATGCCTATCAACTCGTAGGCGTTGATAATTTTCTTAAGGTAGGTGTTACTAATAAAATAATCTCCCTCCTCTTTGTGTTTATCAACTTCAACCACCCCAGTCCTTACTTCTGGTGCTAGACCTGAATTATTGATTGCCTGGCAAATTTGCAGTGTACCTAAACCTTTGTTCGGAAATAGCCTGTTTCCGTCATTTTGAAGGCGATCTGCATCTTTAGTGATTTCACTCGGAACTTTTAAAGTCGTATGCAAATCAACTGAGGCTTTGTTTAGCATGGACCAGATAGCCGTTGTTGCGCAGGCTGCCAGTACATTGTCCTGCTCTTGGAAAGCTAAAGAATTAATTGTTAAGACTTTACCGAACAAGTGAATTTTGTAGTCCCTCAATCCCCAGTATTTTCTCAAGTCTTTCTTTTTACCAGCGGAGTAAGTTTTTAAAACTGTGTATCCGATCATGGTAATTGGAATTGGGTTAACCACAATAAATCCCAAATAGGAATTCCACAATCTATGATTTTCGCCAACAATCGCTTTGTTCAAGTCCTCCAAGGTAAAAGCTCTCGAAAAAAAATGAATTCTCCTGCAAAATTTATGGTAATGGGTAAAACAGAAGGCATAATAACTGGCATAATCATGCAAAAAATCCTTGCTGACATACTCCTCCTCAATCACCATTGTTTTAGCGTTAAGCCCATCAACCCCCAAGTAATTCTTGAAATATGAAAAATGGTTTTTAGTTTTAACCATTTCGACATCGGTATGCTTATTGGAAAGCTCCTTCGAGAGATTCGAAGGATTATACTTGAGAACGTCCACCAGAAATTATAGCTTGATAATAACTTTCAGCTGATTATCATTCAGGTGTTTCAACCTTAACACATCTTCTTGTTCTTTTCTCGTACTGACAATAAATCGATCCAATTCTTTCTTACTTTCTATGTTTTTCTCTGACTTGAAAGTTGTATTAGCTTTCAAAATATCAGTGAAACCTAGCTTATTAATAGAATTCATATTAAATTTATTTGGTCGCAAATATAACAAATACCATATATAAATATATGGAAATAACATATATACTAATTATATATATGAATAAATAATTATTTATTATTAAGCGTAATTGTAATATAATGTTTTAATTATTTGAATTTTCGCCCGACTAAGACTTGAGTTCTGCATTTAGCTTTTCGATTAGATCTTCAAGTATCGACTCATCCTCGATTGCCTCGAACATGGAATTTTCGAGCTTGGAATAGCTTTGAAACTGCTTAGCAGGGATTTTGCCGTGAATAAAAGTTTGAACTATGCGGTTAGCTTTTTCAGGGTGCAGCATTAGGTACTCACTTATTTTGTTTTTCAATTCTGTTACTTTAATCCGTCTAGTGTCATCCTTTATGCGTCCGGAGAGCGCCGCACTATATTCCTTGATTTTCTCCAGAGAGCTGGTCAATAGCGAAGTGGTATTTATTCCGCTTTCCCGAAGGAGCTCTAAGCTATGAACATCATTACTGTCACTAATCTCTATAAGCGCATCATTTAAATGCTTTTGGAGGCTTTTGTCTTTAGTTCCCATGTTTTTGGTTGTTAATTGATGTCGTATTTTTTTAATTTGCGTTGTACTCTTTTGACAATATTGTAGATTATTTCAACCTCCATGTCCAGCTCCTTGGAAATCTCCCGAGGCTTTAGCCCGTCTTTCAGGCACTCAAAAACAGATAATGCTTCTTCATCACTCGCCAGTATTCTGGCAATGTCCTCTTCCATTTCCTTAATGATGTAATCTTTCTCCGGGTCGCTGGTGATTTGAGACATCAGCATCTCTTCATTTTCTGGAAGTGCATCGGTGATTTCAGTTTCTTTTAAGTGCAAAAAGTTCGACCTGAGACTGTCAACAATCCCTTTTAAAAAAGAATATAGATCAGGGTAATAATCAATGTTCCATTTCCTTTCCTGCTCCCATGCCAGTCGAATTGCTTCATCGGCAAAATGTGCCGATAAGTTTTTCACATCATACAAGTTATGAAGAAAATCGAACCGCTGGAGTTTGTTCAGAGAATAATAATGCAGTTTTGGAATAATACTGCTCCAATTTTCCTGATTCAACCTGTCTAAGAGGGCTTGACCTGACAATATATTTTTGTTAAAATTCATTAGCGTTCAACTATATATGCTGTAAACTTAATTTTTTTTTCCATCTGGCGGCAAAAAAAATAATCTACTTAGCATATACTGATGGAGGGCTATTAAACTTCCTTTTACATTATGAAACCATTTGATATCCTTGTAAACGAAAAAAAATTCCAGTATGACGCTCCCAACATTTCGGGAGAAGGATTATTAATACTGGTAGGATTACCCCATTCTTTGGACTATGAAATATTGTTCAAGCTAAATCACAAAGAATTTGAACCGATTCAGTTAGATGAGATTGTTGACCTGACCAATCCCGAGATTGAAACGTTTTTAATCAAGCCGCTTCCTTCCACAACAATTGAAGTGGATGATGAACGCTATCCAATTGCGCAAATTTTCATGACACCAAAGGAGATACTGGTGTTAGCCGGAATCAAGGCCGACAATCATTACCTGAAACAAATTCAGGAACATAAAGAAATCACTTACAAGAACGACATGGACTATACCATAGCCATAGTTAACAAGATGAAATTTGTAAGCTGCAAACTTTCCAGTACAACCGTTTCGTGATGGGAACTAGTGAAATAAAAGATCAACTTGAAAAACTGGGCTATCAGGTGATAACCTACTCATCTCCGAATGGGAAGGTGCTAGACTTTATCGGATTTCTCTTCCGAATTCCTCTAGGACGCTTTAAAGGACAAGAAATTGAGGTGGCAATTAATGCCCCTCAGTTTCCCGTCATACCGCCATCTGGGCCCCACATTAAACCGCATATTCTACCGATAACAGGCGGCGGGGGGAGTCATCCGTTTGGAGGTATACACGCTCGTGAGCAGCCCAGTGGAGAATTTCAATACTGGAGCAGACCGTTTAGTGACTGGGAGAACACCGATAAGAATATGAAAACTTACCTGGCATTTTTAAGAACATTATTAGATTTCGAATGAATTACGCTGTAGCCATATCAGAAGAAAATAACAAAATTTTATTGGACCATCTGATCCGCAGGGATGGACAGGAAGACCTCTGCTTTGCATTATATGAAATTAGCAATTCCAAAAGCAGCACTTTTGCATCAATACTGGAAATAATATTACCAGAAAAGGGAGATAGGGAAGTACATGGTAATGTCAGTTTCAATCCACAATTCCTGGATAGGGTCACCTCCAGGGCAATTGCAAAAAAATGCGGTATCTGTTTTATGCACAGCCACCCTTCTTATGGATGGCAGGGAATGAGCCAGGATGATGTTGAGGCAGAAAGTATGCTTGCGCCCAGAGTAAAAGCAATTACAGCACTACCCTTATTGGGGATGACTTTGAGCCAGGATGGCTTATGGAGCGCAAGGTTCTGGGTTAAAGATGCGCCAAAAAGTTATAAAAGACACTTTTGTAACAAGGTCAGAGTGGTCGGAAAAGGTCTGCATGTTTCTTTTTATGACGAACTGTCCCCTAAGGTACTCTTTGGGGAAGAATTCACCCGAACCATTTCCTCATGGGGAGAGGCAAAACAATCAGCCATCGCCCGACTCCGAATTGGTATTGTCGGCTTAGGAAGTGTCGGATCTATAATTGCCGAATCCCTAGTTAGAACTGGCGTACAGCAAATTGTACTTATTGATTTTGACAAAGTTGAACGTAAAAATTTGGACAGGCTACAGGGCATAGGACCGGCTTCAATAGGTAAGTTGAAAGTAGAAGAGATTAAAAAATACATGGAAAGCATTTCCTCCGGCACAGCGGGTAACATCAGCGCAGTACCCTACAGCATTGTCGAGTCTGAGGGCATGTTAGCTGCTCTGGACTGTGACCTGCTCTTTTGCTGCGTAGACCGGCCTTGGCCTAGATACATCCTAGATAGAATTTCGTTTGCAAACCTGATCCCTATTATAGACGGAGGCATAGATGCGGAAATCAATAAAAAGCACAGTAATCTGCATCAGGCCAGATGGAAAGCACATGCTTGCGGACCTGGCCGAATTTGCATGAAATGCATTGGTCAATATACCCCCGAGGATGTATCATTGGAAATGTCAGGCTTATTAGAGGACCAACACTACATTAAAGGGCTGCCTAAAGAACATTTCGTCAACGGTGGTGAAAATGTGTATGCTTTCAGTATGGGCGTAGCTGCAATGGAAATGCATCAGTTTCTTTCCATGGTTTTAATGCCCAAAGGGCAATATTACGGACCGAAGGAATATGACTTTAATTCTGGTAATATAGATGCTGATTTTCCATTTTCATGCAAAAACAACTGTGATAACTTACCTATCCTAGCTACGGGAGATAAGATAAACAAACATTTAATTTCTACCCATGAGGCCGCTGCCGCATCAAGAAACTCAGCAGAAAAAATAGTCCTGGAAAGCCCAGGAAAAACATGGCTACAACAGTTAAAAGATTGGACTAGCAGGATGTTCAGTCGAATTGACTAGCGCAGATTTTTTAATCACCAAATTAATAACACTACATTATTAATATATTTGTAACTTTATATCATGTCAAAAGCTAATAACAACGTTTCAAAAGACAGCACAAGCGATGGGTTTTCCTATCTTACTAAACGCACGCTGGTTGCAAAAGCTAAAAGTGCAGGAAAATTTGCTGCTAAAAATGCTATGGAAACCATGGGTTATGTCGTAGCTGTGAAAGACGGATGGCTGGTAAAGCAGTATAGTAATGGGGACATCGAGAAAGTCTCAGAAGTGGGATCTAAATAGGACTAGCTTTGATGGCTACAGCAACGCGAAACAGTCCGCAACTTCGTCTTAGGATATTTGCAGGACCAAACGGCTCCGGCAAAAGCACCGTTATCAAAGAAATAAGAGAAAGTAAAGTCAATGGAAAAGAAATAGATTTTGGGATCTATATCAATGCAGATGACATTGCCAAAAACTTATCCGAGGGGACATTTTCTCTAACCACTTACGAAATCACTTCAAACCAGGGCGAATTTACAGCCTTCGCAAAGAGCTCAGGTCTTCTGGGGAGAGACTTTAGCCTTGAAGATCTGGAAAGTGCTATCGCGATTAGTGAAAATCATATTTTGGTGATAAAACCATTATTTAAAGACAGAATTGCGCAACTTATCGCCAGATTTTTAAGAGAAGCCCTGCTGGCTAGAAAAAAAAGATTTTCATTTGAGACCGTCTTCTCCCATGAATCTAACATTGAGTTTATGGAACAGGCCGCCAAAGAGGGCTACAAGGTATATTTGTATTTCGTTTCAACTGAGTCCCCTGAAATCAACAAATACCGTGTAAAACTTAGAGTACTACAGGGAGGACACGATGTGGACGAAGATAAAATCGAAAAACGATATTACAGGTCTCTTGAGCTTCTTCATGCCGCGGCTGAAATATCATATCAAACATATTTTTTCGACAACTCTGGACTTGAAGAACCGTTAAAACTGATCGGACATTTCAAACAGATCGATAATGAAAAAGTATGGGATGAGCTCGAGGATATGAATAACATATATTGGTTCAAAACCTATTATTTAGAAAAACTAAACAGAAAGCCTTAGTCTCTTTCCTGCATTAGTTTGTAGTTCATGAATGTTAAATGAAAACAAAATCAGGGCAAGATAGACACGCACAATCTAAGGCGATCTTCTGCAGAAAAATGCCTTTCCGTAGTGTTAAAAGCGAAACCCCAAAGGTTTCGCAGGCCGCAAGCGAGCGGCGGGATGAGCACCAAACGCCTGGCGCCTTTAAAAACTGGTGCAGTATGCCATTTAATCATGAATGAAAATGAGAACCGCCTTCGTGGCTTCTTTCCAATAAAAGTATACTCAGCAGTCTCCTTTTTTCTATCCTCTTATTAGCACCAGCCCATCAAAGTATACCAGGAGTATACTTCAACATGCCCCAGCAGCAGCGTAGGGCATAAAGTAGGGCTCTGCCCAACTTCCGCTTGCTCCTTTTCTTTTTGGAAAAGGACTATCGCGTTAAACAACAACTTCACTGTAGACCACTAACCACTGTCCACCTGAATTAAGGAAACTGTGCTGGCGCGAATCGGATCGTAAGACGGCTTGTAGTCAATATAACCATAGGTCACCAGCTCCGCAATGCACTTGTGGTAGGTGGATAAAGACCTGATCCGTGAAAACTGCATCAGCTTTCGCCGACAAACACGAAACTCAGCTTTCGCATTAGCCGGGCTATAATAGAATATCGCCATGAATAGACTAAGGTGTGAGGGCAGCAGCCGATAGTCGCCTGTTGCCCGTTCCAGAAAATTCTCAATAGGAAATGACAGTTTCATTGGCTTAACTAGTTTTGGTTAAGTTTTCTTCAAGGACTTTAGTCAGGTCCTCGTTTTTGTAATAAAAGATATTCCCCACTTTACTGAAACGAAGTGTGCCATTGATGCGTAAGGTTTGTAGTGTTCCTGGCGATATGCCTAGCAGCGTCCTTACGTCCGAACTTCTCAGCCATTTCTTTGAGATCTTATCCGCACCATCCATTTTGAGATTCCTTAATTCTTCAAAAAATTCTTTTTTGAAATTTTCTAGATCCTCTTTGGTAATTAAATCCAATGTTGTCATAGGCATTATATTTATATTTTTAATCGTATCCGGCAATAATAGATTTTTTGATTATTCAAATCTCTAGTAGAGATCAATATATTTTTCACACCCTGTTACCACCTTGCTATTTTTAAATTACTTACATGCGATCCTTTTTTCCAATGGTCATTGAGGTATACTAATACTTTCGTCAAAATAAGTGACAAGCGATTATATAAATCTGATATTGGAAAGATTGGTAAAATAAAACGGGTTAATAATTGCTAAAAAATAGCCATATCCAAAATAAAGGCAGAATTTGTCATTAGATCGGCATTTCACCAAATAAGGCCATTCGTTCCGCATTTTTGACTGCGCCCTGTTTCGCTCCAAACGGATTACCTAATTTCGGCGCAAAGTGGCCGTATTTAGATCTAAGGCTGCTTTTCAATCAATTTTCTTCCTGATTTCAAAGATATGAGTGAGGAAGACCCGGAAACTATCACTGGACCGGAATAGTGATGATATTTTAATGACTGGTTTACGAGTTTGAGAACGGCTGATTTTACCGAAGCGAAAGTTTATTAAGTGTTAAAAGCTTTTGGGATGTTTCCTGCTTAATTTTTCTGATAATCGGAGACGGCACCTTGACGGGAAGTTTGATGATTGCTAAGGCAACTGTTTGCGCTAGAGCATATTGTTTGTTGTCAAAATACAAATTGAACAAATCGTATCTTGATAAAAAACGATTAGGTACCATGTTGATGGACCGTTTAAGTGCATTTTCGGCCTCTCTGATATTCCGTTCATCTAAGTAACAGAGTGCCAACCTTCTTTGCAGAACATAACTGTCACGTATGGCGATTAATCTCTTAAGAATACGTTTGCTTTGCCCGACTTTATAGTTATAAAAAAGGGCTTGTGAATAAAGATCTAAAAATTGTTCATTTCCATTAAATGCTGGATATAACAATTTACAAATTGAGTCTGCTTCTCCATAAAACTCTTGTTTAAATAACGTTTTAGCCTCTTTCATATTTGAATACTCCCGGTGTAACAAGATGCGGTCATAGGAATGAAAAGTCGTTACTCCAACAACAAAACCAACTACAATTATGGTATGTCTCAACTTTTGTAATCCTAAAACAAATCCCCAAAATATCAACAATGAACAACCAAATGCCAACTGAAAGTAATTTACATCAAATACATGAGTAAATAGCGCAGCCACTGCGATCGTAATTATGTTAAACACCGTTATAGTCATTAGATTATTATGTAAGTGACTTTTTACGGTATCTACGGTTTTCCAGACCAGCCATAAGAAGCAGAGACAGATAGCAATCCCGATTAAACCTAATTCGATAAACAACTGAAAATAATCGTTATATACAAAATTGACGCTATCTGCCAACAAAAGTTCCGATTGAGTGAAGTCACCCCTTTCAAAATACACTTCCTGATAATGACAATAATAATTTGGAAAATTGTGAATCCCAACACCATGGAAATAATGATCTTTTGCAATTTCAGTCGAAACCTTATAAATTAACAACCGACCTTTTGAAGAATCCACCTTGATAAATATTGAGACCACCGGAAGGGCAATAATTGGTATCACAAGTAAACAATATTGAAGTCGCCGTGAAACCTTTCCATTTATACTAATAAAAATTAGGATTGTGATTGCCGTGAATGCGCCGATCAAAAACGATCTACTTCCGAATAGTAAACTTAAAACTATAATAAAGCAAATATAAAACCCCAACGGGTACTTGTTTTTTTTTAATGAGCTGACAGACGGCATTTCTATATCGATTAATCGTTAGAAGTATTTTGCTCAAAAATGTAAATTTTAACCGTCAAATTTATAAAAACAAATAAATAACGCCTATTTTTTTGACAAAACATAAATTTGTGATTAATTCGAATTTCTTAATTCCTGTTATCAATTATTATAATTTTAGTTTTAGCTCCTCAATAACTATCTTTAGCGAAATTTTCACTCAGTATGATCCCTAAATACTTTAACGCTCGAAAATTAACTTTCCTGTTTGTTACTTTTGCTGTCATTTCATCTTGTTCGGAACCTATACCGGCTGAAGTAGAAAACCTATTAACCCTTTCTGGAGACAATAAATCCGAACTGTTAAAGCCTATCCAATACTTTAAAAAGCAGAAAGATTCGGACAAGTTAAAAGCATATTATTATATGCTCCAAAACCTTGAGGATAAATATAGTTTGCAGGGGGATGAAATCGATAATTATGATGCCATTTTTAAGGTTTTTGGCAAATACATTCAAAAAAAGAAGTTCGTCTATAAAAGCTCCCCGGTTATTAAAGCGAAATGGGATTCATTAGTTAATAAATATGGAACACCAACAGCTGATGAACTCAATATTGTAAAAGATTACCAGGTTTTGAAAGGTGACGATCTTATAAAAAACATCAACTACGCATTTAAAAGCTATAAAACGCGCTGGAGTAAAAACCTCTCGTTTGAAGAATTTTGTGAATACCTTCTCCCTTATAAATTATTGAATGAGAAACCAGAACCTTGGCAACAGCAGACGTATTTAATGCATAAGCCAATTTTTGACAAATATAAAAATTTGAATACGTTGAATTTGGTAGACAGCGCCAACAGCGCACTTGAAAAGATCTATGATACGAACCATATACTTTGGGAATATCCATTTGATATGTCATTTTCTAATATGATTCTCGCCAAGAGGGGCACATGCAAGCAAATAGTAGCCCAGACAGCCAGGATTTTTAGAGCAAATGGTGTTCCGGTTGGGATCGATTACACACCCCAATGGGGAGACAGGCCAAACAGCCATTTTTGGAATACTGTTGTTCTGGAAAACGGCAAAAACGTTTCATTTGATGCAGTCACTGTCCCGTTCGGCGGGGTAGAGCGATTCCATTATAGGCTGGCAAAAGTCTTTAGAATGACTTTTAAGCGCCAAACTTTACTATTACCTCGCGATACCAACGAAGTCCCGGCGGCTCTACTAGATGATAGAAGAAAAGATGTCACCAAGACCTATGTAAAGGCATATTCTTTCAAAATTCCGGTGACTAATCCGATTAATAATACTCACAAATTTACCTCGGCAGTCATTTGTTCTTACGCTAAAGCTGGATGGAGAGCTCAGGATTGGGGTGAAGTGTCAGGAAATAATGCCTCGTTTAAAGACATTGGATCGAACTTGGCCTATATTGTTATGTTCTATTTAAATGACGAATACATACCGGCTTCTGATCCTTTCATTTTATCTAAAAATGGGTCAATTCATTTTCTCTCTCCAAAAAAAACGGCAACACTTGACATGAAAGTCACCCGAAAAAACCCTAGTTGGCCGGTTAATAAGAAAAACATGGAAACCTCCATTGGAGCAAAATTTCAAGTCTCCAATAAAGCAGATTTTAGCGATGCCATTACTTTGGATTCTATTGTGAATATGCCTTCAAAATTTGAAGAAATTAAATTCAAGCTAAGCAAAAAATTCCGATATGTGAGGATGATCGGGCCAATGAAAAAAAACGCCGTTATCGCAGAGCTTGAATTTTTTACAAAAAATGAAGTTGGTCTGGAAAGTAAACTTGAAGGGCGAGTCATAGGCTATCCCGAAGTGACTAAAGACGCAGGCTCACCCTACTCAAATGCTTTTGATAATGATCCAGCTACCTTTTTCATGGGTGGAAAGAAAACCTTTGGATGGGCTGGATTGTCATTGAAAGAACCATCTGTAATTACCAAGGTTCGGTACGCTCCAAGAAGCGATACGAATTTTATTTTGGTGGGTGATCTGTATGAATTATTTATCTGGAAGTATGGTTCTTGGATGTCTTTGGGCAAACAAAAAGCGCCGAATCAATTCCTGATCTTCAAGAAAGTTCCATCAAATGGATTATATCTCCTCCACAATCACACCAGAGGTAATGAAGAACGAATTTTCACATATGAACACGACGAACAAATTTGGTGGTAATAGATGCGACTGCGCTTAGCCATTCCCGGAATTCTTGTGTTATGTATGACCGCTTGTTACTCCCTCAGAAATGAAGGATCCATCGGCATGCAATCTGACAAAGTGCATCAGGTAACTGGAGTTCCGAACCATATTCCCGGCGTAGTTATCTTCAAATATCGGCAAAAGGTAAATGCAGCGAATAATCCTGGAACGATGCCTTCTTTAGAGTTAAACAGCACTTCTACGTTTACCGTTGAAAAAGCTTTTAACGATACATCTTCTATTTTAAAAAATATCTTCATCATTAAATTCCCAAATAAAGTCTCCGTTGAGATGGTTGCTAGTGAGCTACGGAAAAATAGAAATGTAGAATACTGCGAGCCAAGTTATGTACATAAGGTTTATTCTACACCCAACGATCCACTGTTATCGTCAAATAAATATTTTCAGCAGGTTGATGCATATCGGGCGTGGGATCTACATAAAAGTTCAGCGAAGGTGATTGTTGGTATCGTAGATACAGGATGTGATTTGGACCACGAGGATCTTTCCGAAAATATATTATACAATACGGCTGATCCATTAAATGGCATAGATGATGACGACGATGGTTATACAGATAATTTCTACGGGTGGGATTTCGCAGGAAATAACCAAAACACTTTAAACGAAGACAATGACCCGGGAATATTTTCTAAGGAGCTTGAACATGGAACCCATGTTAGCGGACTAGTTTCATCAGTATCAGATAATGCCATGGGTACTGCGAGTTTAAGCTTAAATGCAAAGATGCTGATTGTGAAATGCGCCGCAGATGATAATGGCTTAACCATTTTTCGAGGTTATGAAGGGATTAAGTATGCAGTTGATCATGGCGCCAAAATAATCAACTGCTCATGGGGCAATACAGTAAACTCTTCATTTGGTAATGATATAATCAAATATGCGATAAGCAAAGGATGTTTAGTAGTAGCAGCTGCCGGAAATGACAATCTTGAAACTCCTCAGTATCCTGCAGCATACGAAGGAGTATTGGCAGTTTCCAACGTAAATAATGACGATTTAAAAGGCACAAGCTCCAACTATGGCAGATATATTGGCATTTCCGCTCCGGGCACAAATATTCTTAGTACAACATATGGTAATAGTTACGGTCTCAAATCAGGAACATCAATGGCTAGCCCTATCATATCGAGTGCCATCGCATTGTTATCATCGCATTTTCCGTCATTAACACTAGAGCAAATCGCTGAAAAACTAAAAGTTACGAGCGATCACATAGATGAAATAAATACCTCCTACAAAGGCAAGCTTGGGGTGGGACGATTAAACTTATATCATGCACTTACCAAAACATTGCCATCAATACATTACCAAACATTAAAATATTCAACTGACGACATTACTGTTAATGGGCAAACAGTTTCATTAGAGCTCGGCATAAAAAACTTTCTTGCGTCAACAACAAATATAAGAGCAACTCTAAGCACAGATAGTCCAGGAATCACTTTATTAGACTCGATAATATTTGTAGGCAATCTTCAATCACTTGAAACAAAGAAAATTGGCTCATTTAAATTTAAAATCGATGAAGAGCTATCAATCAATACTATTGTCGAGTTCAAAATAACTTATAGCAATGATGACGGCTATTCTTATAGCGAATACTTCAATAAGTTAATAAATAACGATTATCTCGACTATAGTTTCAATAAAATAACAACAACCGCCACTAGCAATGGCAGGGTTGGATATCGGAATACAGATGCAGCTCTTGGAAAGGGCTTTATCTATAATTCAGAGAATCTGTTATATGAATGTTCATTGATTGCAGGAATGTCAAGCAGTCAACTATCTAATAACACTAGAAACTCGTCAACCTTCGCTGATGAGGATTTTCAGACAAAACTAAAAGTTCACCAGCAACTTAAAAGCGACACGATAGCTATCCTATCGGCCTCTTTCGACGACTTAAGCAACAATAACGGACTCAAAATAATAATCGATCAAAAACATAAAGCCTTTAAAGGTATTAACGCGGAAAACTATATTATTGTAACCTACTCGGTAACCAACACCAATAATTTCCCGTTAAATAACTTTTACCTGGGATTATTTACGGACTGGGATATCAGTGATAACTCAAATGATTTAACAAAGTTTGACAAAACTGATAAAGTTGCCTATGCTTATGCCAAAAAAGATCCGACCGTCTTTGCCGGCGTTAAGCTCCTGAATGAAAATTTATTTGCTAATTACTACCCTCTCGTAGATGGTATGCCAGGTAATCCGCTCTCAGATAGTCGACTTACTAAAAATGAAAAATTTGAATTGATTTCTAGCGGGATAAAAAAATCCGAATTGGGAGAAAATATATCCGAAAAATCAGATATTTGTTCATACTTAGGTTATGGACCTGTTCTGATAAAAGCGAAATCAACCACTTCTTTCAGCTTTGCTTTATTAGCCGGAAATTCCCTCGAAGATATAATAGCCAGCGGACGAAACGCAAGTAAGAAATCTGTTTATGATGAAGTTATGTCGAACAGTAAGATCCAACCAGAATTAAAAACTATTTTTCCAAATCCCGTATATAATACAGGAACTATAGCTTTCTTTATCCCAGAGTCTGGAAGGGTAAGTCTGACTTTGTTTGACCCCCTTGGCAAAAGGCTCCAAACAATTTCTGACCAAGATTATCCTCAGGGCTTGAATCACATAGATCTCAAAGTTGCTGATTTAGCTAGCGGAATGTACTTTTATGAAATGAAATATAAATCTTATCGCAAGGCTTTAAAAATGCTTGTTATAAAATAGGCAGATATTTTCTCAGATGTGGGATCTTTCTAATAATATGTGACAAATATTTCAAGAGGAGCATTCAGATATAATTCCCCCCTGTCATATATAATGTTAGTATAACAAGAGCCCGAACATAAATAGTCCGGGCTCTTGTTGATTAAGAGTTTCGATTAATAAATCGTTGTTTTATCAAAGATTTCCTTGTATGGCATATTATATGCCTGAATTATATACGTATCGGATGTGGAATCACGAAAATATGCCTTATTGACAAACATATTAAAACTTTTGAGCGGCCAAAAAAGAAAATCAAAATCTCGTTTTATATAATCCTCCTTGGGAACATTTTCTGGATAACCAAGGTGAATACTCAATTTATTAAAACTAGCTTTGTCGATCTGCAAAATAATATATGTGCAATATTCATTCTCACTTTTTTGATAGATATACAGGCTGTCTACTGGGATTCCAAAACAAGAGAATTTGGTCGCCATTGGTGCCAGCATTTTATTGAACTGCAATAATATCAACGGATGTCCTGCCGCGGTCTTTTCCAACTTGGTCAATTTAATGTCTACAAAATTATCGTCAACAAATGTCCGTAGTTTTGCGGTGTCAAAAATTACCTCTTGCAGTTCCATATTTTTTTTAGATTGAGCAAATATATCTGAACAACTGATCAAAATACAAATAAAAATTAGAACGAATTTCATTAACAATCATTTGGGTCTGTATAATGACTCCTTTCCTCATCGTTAAAAACAATAGCGCTACTACCGCTTCCAGTTACACCAGCCGTGCCCATATGGCTCGACATATAGGTATTTACCTGAGCTTTAAAATAGGTTTGCATGGCGGCATCAGATGGATACGTCGGCGAAGCCCGAAATTCTGTATATGTCATGTTTCGTGCCCATTCTGTAGCAGCGGCGGCAATGTTTGCTGCCTCACCCCCACTCAGTGGAGTTGTGGTGCCGTTTGCATTTGTGTAAAATGTCGGAAGTCCATAAACCAGATGATTCACTTGAATGTTCCGGTATGCCAAAACAGAACCACCACTACCGATCCACGCCATTTTTAACGAAATCTTATTCAGACCGGCTTCCTGCCAGTTGGCAGCAGTAGTTTTTTTAAAAGAAAAGCTCTCACAATCCGTATCAAAAACTGCTTCTGCATCGTCATAGTCTCCACCTTCAGAACAGGTATTATCTTCATAACACTCTGGATCTCCAGGTTCTTCCCATTCTTCATCCTCCACTGGTTCGCAAATCGTTTCATACCAAACAGCTCCCGTTTCCGACCAATTACAGATCTCTACTTCCTCACCGCCCTCGGCGGTAACTGTGAAGCAATCTATTTCATATTCAATAGTCTCATAAGTAACACAGTTTTCGGTGCTAGTTGAAGCTAATTCTTTAATATTCTTTTTACCTTTGTATTTAATGCTGTGTTTGGCCCTACCATTATTGATCTTAATAGCAAACAGTTTTGTACCATCCCATTTAGAATAGACTAACCAGCCACTAAAATTTCGGTCAAGTTTACCGGTTCTGTTAGATTTAACATCTTTGGAAAATTTTCCAAGACAGCTTACATCAGGAACAAAGGTGATAATCCTCTGATTGACTTTACCCGTTGCCTTATCTTTATAAATAACCAATCTGTCAAAGCTTCCACGAAGTATTTTTTGAATGACATCTTTACTTTCCTTGACGTTGTTAAACGACAAGATAACCGACGGCCTTTTGTTATAAACCAAAGGCATTTCCAAATAAGTAAATTTGGAACTTTCAGTTGTTATTGCCTTACTGAAAATTGCGAATTTCTTGTTCTTCCGCGTCTCGGAAGAAGTGGAGATCGCCGATTTGAGTACAATTTTACCTTCTTTCTTTATAAGGGATTTATAATACATCTTACCCTGAGCAACATTCATCGGGTAATTAGGATCTGCCAACTGTTCTTTTACTACTGCAGAATTTGGACTTGAGGAATCTTTACGACATGCGAAGAAAATGCCGATAAATAGAAGTGCTAAAAAAACTGCACTGAGCTTTGTTTTCATGATGAAGCGTTTAATTTAAAATTTTATGTTTTTGCTAAGTTAGTCACATTCTTTTTATTTCAAAAATTTTTTAGCGTTACAACGAAAATATTTGGCATAATTTAGTATGTGTGGTCGCCGTGTGATTTATATTCATCAATAAAGATAATTCCGTTCAATCAATAATATACCAAATCATGAGAAAACCTAAAATGGAAATTATATCATGAATGATATCGTTTACATTAAATTGATGTTGAGATTGGGGAAAATCCAAAATTGGCAATTTCAGAATCCTAATATGGATTTTACCAATTGCAACAAGACTATCTAATAGGCTGCTAAAAGTCCGACCTACAGTAGGTCTCAGAAACTCTACAGTTATAGATGATATTTACCGTTTTGGCGTTCTGAACATTTCGGAAATTTTTACGTAAATGCCCAAAGCTAAAAAGGGAACGTTTGAAAAACCGTTCCCTTTTTAGCAGGCCACAAATGCGCGCGGGCCATATAATAAAGACCACCTACAATAGAATGGCTACATTTAGAAAGGCCATAAAAATAAAACATTTAATCTTGCCGCACGTGCGCCAACCAGCTCATTTTCTTCATCTTCCGTCAACTGCGGGACATGCATGTCCTTCTGTTTCTCAAGCAGATCCTTAAACTGCTTCAACCTTACCGGTAAAAACTTCATTGGCCTCTATGTTCCAATTCCATTCTGTTGACTTCCAGAAGCCTGTTAATCGTGCGGACATCGACCTGAAAAAAATAGCGACCTGTTGTTTGGTATAACTGTATTTTCTGCTCAAAAAGCATACCTCTAAAAATTTAAGGCTTTTGTAAAGTTCCCTAAGCACATCATGGTTATTCAGTATGTTTTTTCGGTCGATAACCGAATTAAGCAAATCTTTCATGTTATCAAGTTAGCTTTAATTAAGGTATTTATCATATTACATCTAGCAGGGCTATCACTTGCAGGCCAGCCATTCCTTTATCTATATCAAGGTTTCTACGCATTTTTAGTTCTCCCATATTTTTGATTAAGCATAGCCATATCTTTTCCAACTTTCAAATCAAGAATTTTCGCATAATGTTGGGTAGTCTTAATACTCTTATGCCCAAGCATTTTAGAAACTGTTTCAATGGGCACATTATTGTTCAGGGTAACTGTTGTAGCGAAGGTATGGCGGGCCATATGGAAAGTCAGAGATTTAGTAATTCCACAGACATCTGCGATCTCCTTCAGGTAACTATTCATTCTCTGATTACTTAACACTGGAAACATAAGACCCTTATCTACGGACTCGGTATGATCCCTATAACGGTCAACTAGTTCAATAGCCCCATTCATTAAAGGGATATGAGTTTCCGTTCCCGTTTTCTCCCGATCAGTAAAAATCCAAAGATTACCATCCACTCCATTTTTAAGATCTGTACGACGGAGCTTCTTGACATCTATATATGCAAGTCCAGTGTAACAGCTGAAAACAAATATATCGCGTACTTGGGCAAGTCTCTGTATACTAAAATGTTTTTGGCCAACAATATCCAGCTCTTCCTGGGTCAAATATTCCCGTTCCTTAGCCTTGGCTGTATTTTTATAAAAAGCAAAGGGGTCTGCTTTAATCCATTGGTAGGCGAGACAAAGGTTTGTAATTTTCTGGAAATGTACCATGTATTTAGCGGCAGTCGTTGGACAACAGCCTTTATTTGACCGAAGATAAAATTCATATCCAGTTACAAAAGCAAAATCGATAACACACACGTCGACATCAGGTTTTCCGTAGCACTTCAGTAAATAAGAACTCATATGCGCAAAAGAAGTTTTATACCCCTTGAGGGTACTTTGTTTAAAGCCCTTACCTATTAAAGCTTCGATTTTTACATTATGATCTGCAAAAACTTCCAACAAATAATGCCGCCGATCAGCGAGCCCTAAATATTTATCCTTCATTAATTGAGCAGTGATCTCAACTTTTTCCCGTACTAGCTCAGTGTGGATTTCCTTCATCCGTATCTCGAGGGTTTCCAAGTATCGGTTTAATAATCGTGCTTCTTCTTTATTGCCAATGGCTCTACCAGCCTTGGATGACCACAACGACGGACTGCATTCACGTCCTGCTGACAATTCTTTTGGTAAACCATTGACAGTAACCCGAATGTACACAGGCACCCTGTCTCCCTGTACATAATTTTTGGGTTTTTTTAAGTAGAAAAGCAAAGAATAATTCGCGCTCATAATATCTAATTTTTAAGTGAACAAAATTAGAATTGCAGCGACTCGTAATCAAGATGTCCATTTTTCGAACCACCTATATATCAATGCCTTATATCACTTCCAGTGAGTAAAGCCACTTGGATTCGTAACTCACCGAATTACTCACTATTTGAATGACAATAATTGAATAATTTGATGCCTTACTAAAACAAAAAAGCCTCCAAATCAACGATTTGCAGGCTTTTATACGTTTTGATACTCATTTTAGTGGTCTCGACGGGAATCGAACCCATATCTAAAGTTTAGGAAACTTCTATTCTATCCGTTGAACTACGAAACCAATTTACGATTCAAAAGCAATAAAGCTTCAAATCGCAGGCGCAAATATAATAATAAAACAATGCCTTTAAAATTAAAAAAGTAATCAAACAATTTGAGCTTACCTTACTACACTGCCGTTGTTATGCTTGTCAACAGGAGCCACAAATGCCAGTTTACCCTCCGCATCTTCAGACATCAGGATCATTCCCTGCGATACAATTCCCTTGATCTCCCTCGGGGCAAGGTTTACCACCAGGCTCACTTGTTGTCCGACGATATCCTCCGGTTTATAATACTCTGCGATACCCGATACCACCGTGCGCTGATCTATCCCGGTATCTAAAGTAAGCTTCAAAAGCTTCTTGGTCTTCTCTACCTTTTCCGCCGCAATAACCGTCGCTACCCTGATATCGACCGCACTAAACTGATCAAAATCAATGTTTTCCTTAGGCGAAGCAACAACTGCCGTCGCCGCAATATTATCTACTTTACTTTTGTTCAGTTTATCTATCTGCGCCTGTACCTCTTCATCCTCAATCTTTTCAAACAGCAAAACCGGCTCGTTCAACTGGTGACCACGGTGCAGCAAATTGGTCTTACCCGCATCTTCCCACATATGCCCGCCATAGTTCAGCATTTTCATCAGCTTATCTGCAGTAAACGGCAGGAAGGGCTCAATCAATATTTCCAGTGTCGCCGCAATCTGCAAACTGATGTTCAGAATTGTACGTACACGGTCTTCATCGGTCTTGATCACTTTCCAGGGTTCAGTATCTGCCAGATATTTATTGCCAAGACGTGCGACATTCATCACTTCCGACAAAGCCTCTCTGAAACGGTAGTTTTCAATAGAAGCGCTTATTTTAGCAGGGAAAGCTGCCAGGTCGTCCAATACCTGCTGATCCTCAGGCGTAACATGCATGCACATCGGTACCTTACCCTCAAAATATTTATGGGTAAGCACCACCACACGGTTGATGAAATTGCCAAATACAGCAACCAGCTCATTGTTATTCCTGGCCTGAAAATCTTTCCAGGTAAAATCATTATCCTTTGTTTCAGGCGCAGTAGCCGTCAGAACATACCGCAGCACATCCTGCTTGCCCTTAAACTCCACCAGGTATTCGTTCAGCCAGACCGCCCAGTTTTTTGAAGTCGAAATTTTCTGCCCTTCCAGATTCAAAAACTCATTTGCCGGCACATTATCCGCTAAAATATAACCTCCATGAGCCATGAGCATGGCAGGAAAAATGATACAATGAAAAACAATATTGTCCTTACCAATAAAATGCACCAGCTTGGTTTCATCATCTTTCCAGTACTCCTCCCAGCTTCCTTTCTCTACTTCATTCTGGTTGATATAGTACTCCTCAGCCATCGGGTTCCATACATCCAGACGGGCGTATTCAAACAATTCTTTGGTAGCAGAAATGTAGCCGATAGGCGCGTCAAACCAGACGTAGAGTACTTTGCCTTCCGCATCTTTAAGCGGAACCTTAATTCCCCAGTCCAGGTCCCTGGTCATCGCCCGCGGCTGCAAACCCGCATTCAGCCAGCTTTGGCATTGGCCGTACACATTTGGTTTCCACTCCTTGTGGCTCTCTATATATTTTCTTAACTGATCTTCATACTTATCGAGCGGCAAAAACCAGTTTTTGGTCTCTTTTCTCACCGGCGGCTCACCAGACAAGGTAGATTTTGGATTGATCAGGTCAGTTGCATTTAAGGTGCTGCCGCAATTTTCGCACTGATCACCATACGCATTTTCATTTCCGCATCTCGGACAAGTCCCGGTAATGTACCTGTCTGCCAGAAAGGCCTGCGCCTTTTCATCATAGTACTGTTCGGTAACCTCTTCAGTAAACACTCCTTTTTCATACAGCGTTTCAAAAAAACCAGAAGCCGTCTGGTGGTGCATTAAAGAGGATGTCCGGTGATAAATGTCAAATGAAACACCAAATTCTTTAAAAGAATCGCCAATGATCTTGTGGTATTTATCTACGACCACCTGCGGGCTCACTCCTTCTTTTTTTGCCTTTAGGGTAATGGGCACACCATTTTCATCAGATCCGCAAACAAATTTTACCTCTCTTTTATTCGAACGAAGATACCTCACATAAGTATCAGCAGGCAGGTAAACTCCGGCCAAATGACCAATGTGCACCGGCCCGTTGGTATAAGGCAAAGCGGCCGTAACGGTATATCTTTTTATTTTACTGCTATCCAAAACTATTTTTATTATTTTGGCAAAGATAAGTCTTTTAGTAATGATTCAACAGCCGGCATATTTAAAAAAAGGTGATAAAATTGCAATAGTTTGTCCCGCCAGTAAGCTTCCGCAAAGCATAGACGGAGCAATAGCTATTTTCAAATCCTGGGGGCTGGAAGTAGAGACAGGACAAACCGTAAGCGCTGAGCATCACCAATTTGCCGGTGATGACGCATTAAGGACACAAGATCTGCAGCATTATTTAGATGATCCTGATATTAAGGCAATTATTGCCGGAAGGGGCGGGTACGGCACCATCAGGATCATTGACGAACTCGATTTTACCGCATTTGCCGCAAATCCCAAATGGATTGTCGGGTTTAGTGACATTACGGTTCTGCTTTCTCATATCTTCGCAAGTTTTGGAATCCAGAGCATCCATGCACAGATGCCATATACATTTGACGAAGCCATGCCCGAATCGTTGGAATCTTTAAGAAAAGCCTTATTTGGTGAAAAAATAGAATATAACTACAAGGCAATCACCCAGTCTAAAGATAGGAGCCCTTCAGCGCTTGTAGCAAACAGGCTGGGCCAGGCGAGCGGCATACTAATAGGCGGCAACCTGACCCTACTGGTCATGGTAGAGGGCTCCCAATCGGAAATGGACTATACAGACAAGATTCTTTTCATTGAAGATGTGGGGGAGCGCGAGGTTTCCATAGACCGCATGATGCGCATGCTGAAACGCAGCGGTAAGCTGGCAAAACTAAAAGGGCTTATCGTTGGTGCATTCAATGAGATCAAAGAAGAAAAAATACCGTTCGGCCAATCTCCCGAAGAGATCATTTGGGAAATTGTAAAGGAATATGATTATCCGGTATGTTTTAATTTCCCTGTAGGGCATATCGAGGACAACAGGGCGATGGTGGTGGGGAGTGAGGTGACCCTTAGTATAACAAACGATGGAATAAACATAAAGAGTCTGCATCATAAGTGATGATCTAGAGTCTTTTTAATACACATGCGCTAAACAAAAGTGTTTAGCTGCTCTTCATTTATTCCGGAATATAAATCTCCAGGTCTCTGGCAGGACCGCTGGCGACATTTAGTAAATCGAGTTGTGGTTTCTCCTTTAGAAGGCTTCTTGTAACAGAATCGTTACTATTGCTCTTTGATTGCGTGAATTATTTGCGTTATATTTAATAGATCACCCTTAATTGTTTAATATGAAACCATTTAAGTTAATGCTCTTCGGCTTCGTAGCCTTGACCGCATGCAAACCAAATGACTCTCAACCTCCCGGAAAGAAGTACACTCTTCCTAACAATAAGTTGAAACAGGTAGTTGAAGTTTATTCTTCATGCCCTTACGATTATGTGTCCCCTATCACGTCCTATCAGGGTGTGGAAAGCCCAGTGAATTTAAATAGCGACCCAGGATTTGGAAGATATGCAGACGATGCATATGATAGAGGGTATAAAGCAGGTTACATGGACGGTGTTTTTTATCATAACTACTTTGGTACAAGTCAAGAAACTTCAATCTGTACTGATATGCAGGTCAAATTGCTGGTCGGAAATGTATCTTCTCCTGGAATGCAAAAACAAGTAAACTTGGGATATGTGTTGCAGCCCGGAGAAACAACTCTAGGGCCTATTGTTGTTAGTAGTGGATGCATTATCTCTTGGGTTTTGAAACGTTGTATATTAAGAAATCAGGCTTCTCCTAAATGGCTTAGAATGCAATATGAATTTAATAATTCATATCCTGGGCGAGCCCCTGATCAAGTTTCTTTTGATGCTGGCCGTCTCGCGGGATATAACGTTTGCATAAATTTCGAACCTGTTGCACCTATGCCAGAATAATAATATCATAGAGTCCGTATCATAATCATGATCGGGGTTTTATTTGGTTTAAATATCCGATTTCAGATATTTAAGTCACAAACACCAGAACAACATGGCCTCAAAAAAACCTGTTTTCAAACATTATTACCAGGATCAGCTCATGGCTTTTCCACCAACTTTTGATGAACTCATCCCTGCTGATACCGTCAGGGTAGTGGATACGGTTATCAATGCGATTAATGTAGCTCCTCTTCTCGAGGCCTATCATATTCGGGTGCATTAAACTATCAGCCGATCCTGCTCTTAAAAGTTTTGGCCTCTGGCTACCTAACCAATACATATTCCAGCATGTTTAATTTCCCTGTGGGCCATATAGAGGATAACAGGGCGATGGTGATTGGAAAGCGTAGATGGCAGCACTAGCTCTTTAATCAACAAATAACCCTAGTCTTTCTCTTACACAAAAGGCCTCCAATATAAACTGGAGGCCTTTTAATATTCTATTTGAAATCCTTATGGGTTTTGTTGTCCTGCAATTCCGCTATTAGCTTCCATTTCAGCTCTCGGGATTAGGTACTGCCATTTTAGATCCCCAGCAGGAATAGTCATTGTTGATGCTACAGCCGTAGAAACAAAATTCGGAGCTTTGGTTCTATCAAGGGGTTGGTTTAGACGCTTTAAATCTAACCATCTGGCACCCTCCCCCCAAAGTTCAATCCTTCTTTGAAATATAATTTCATCAATTAAAGCTTGTCCTGTGCTTATTGAAATTACAGCACCTGGGTCTCTCTTACTCACTAAGGTAAATAGCGTGCTTTGGGCTGATGCTTCAGAACCAGGAGTATTTGCATAGGCTTCGGCCAGGATCAGATAAATTTCTGCAGACCTCATTAAAGGAACATCGCCTAAACTACTTCCTTCCGTTAGTTTTACAGAGAATTTCCTGCTCATATACGGCTGTCTGCTAAAATTAGTGGCAGGTAATGGAAAATTTGCCACTGTAGGAGCCGGTTCCCACATAGACTTGCGCACATCAGTTGCAGGTATTAGATTATACAATGCAGAATTGATTCTTTTAGGATTGGCTCTCATAAATGAAGTATTTGCATTATATGCAATTTGTCCGAAAAAAGAGCCGAAGGTATCATCCTGATCAATAGAAGGCATTGATGCCCACATATATTCACTTAACGCATTGTCATTAAACCCTTTTTGATAATCAGCTATGCTCATTAAAGGAAAGACATTACCATCCACAACTTCCTTTGCATATTTAATCGCATTAGGATAATCCTGCATTGTTAGCGCTACTCTCGCTTTAATCCCTTTAGTAACCCAAACATTAATGTGGCTTTTATTAGAACGGGAGACACTGCTTAAAGCAATCGCATCATCCAAATCTTTGTTAACTGCTGCGTAAACTTCTTCAACTGTAGCTCTTGGTTTATTTGAATCTGTTGAGGAAAGCAATAAAGGGACCCCAAGTTGAGCATTTGGTTTTGCACCCGCATCGTAACGTTTTCCAAAAAGCTGTACCAAATAATAATGGGCCCACCCTCTCAAGGTCAAGGCTTCTGATTTTATTCTTTTTTTATCTTCATCAGATCCTGAGGCACCATCTATATTGTCGATGATATAATTTGCGTTTCCAATGATGCGGTAGAACGTCCGATAAGGATAAGATACGGCGATGTTATTGTCTGCCCTATGGGCATTCCAGGAAGCTTCTGCCGAAAACCAGTTCGTGGTAGATATGTGCAAATCTTCCCCAAGAAAATCCTGAAGCAACATGATGCCGCCAACTCCCGGTTTATTTTGCTGGTTCACGGTTACCGCTGTTGTTCTTTCAAACATGTATCGGTAAATTCCATTCAAAGCTACGTCTGCGTTTTGAGTTGTAGTAAATACCAGGCTATTATCTACCGCATCCGTTGGTTTTGTAGCTAGATATTCCTTTTTGCAGGCTGCAAGGGCTAAAGTCAATAGCCCTCCAAATAATATATTTTTAATCTTTTTCATAATCTACCTTTTTATAAAGAAACATTTAAGCCTATACTAATCATTCTGCTTGGCAAATACGTGCTGCTATTTGTTCCATCGAAGGATTCAGTTGGGTTCATGCCCTTTCTTTTTGATATTATACCGAGATTTTCTCCAAGCACAAAGATCCTTGCGCCGGACACGTCTATTTTACCCAGCAAGCTTTTTGGAAGCTTATAAGATAAGCTTGCGTTGCGGAAGCTCACGTAAGAAGCATCAATTAGCCATCTGCTTGAAGCCGCATTGATAAATGTCGTACTTCCTATATCTAATCTTGGAATATTTGAGTTAGGATTTTCCGGTGTCCACGATTTCAATACATCTTTGTGTAATGCAGAACCGTATGCGACACTCATTAAACCTGCATAGTTACTGTCGTAAAATTTGCCGCCTATCTGGTAGTTGATCAGGAAGGAAAAAGAAAAAGCTTTATAGTCCAATGTGTTGGTTACAGAACCAAAAAGCTTTGGCAGTGCCGAACCTGAATACGCAAATTTTGCGTTGTTAAAGTTCGTAGTATAAGTTTGACCATTTACTGTCCTTAGGTCTGTTGTTACCCCGTCATTAGGAATATACAACGAAGATCCATCAGCAGGATCAACACCGGCCCACTGACGCAGCCAGAAATTGTAAAGATCCTTACCGACTTCTCTGCGTTTGGTACCAACAGTAATTACCGGGTTCTTCTCAGGCATTTTTGTAATCTTATTTCTGATTATGCTCCAGTTTGTCAAAATATTCCATGAAAAATCTTTGGTTCTAATTGGCTCAGCACCTAATTGGAGTTCTAAACCCTTATTATACATGGATCCTATGTTTTGGGCTATTGTAGTAACAGGATCTGATAATGGTTGTGGTACGTCAAATAACAAATTAGACGACCCTTTTTTAAACGCCTCAAACTCTCCGTATATTCTATTATCAAATAACGAGAATGACAGGCCTAAGTTTAGTGTATTTTGAGATTCCCATTTCAAATCCGGAGTAGCTACTGTTGATAATAAAATACCAGGCTCAGTCCCGTTGTTCCAGCCTAAATCGTAGAATGCCTGATACCTATAGTAACCCTCTAGGCCATCGTTAGCTACCGACCCATAAGAAGCCTTCAGTTTAAGATTGTTAACCCAGGTAGTGCCGCTCATGAAATTTTCTTTCGAAATGATCCAGGAAGCCCCTGCGGAATAAAACGTTCCCCATCTTGAGTCAGCAGAAAATTTAGAACTCCCGTCCCTTCTTAATGAACCTTCTACAAAATACTTACTTGCATAGTTATAAGTCGCTCTGCCAAATACGGACTCAATTCTGTAGGTATCCCTAAAACCACCTGCACCAGTTGGGGTTACAAAGTTTGGAAATTCGGTATTTCCTTCCAAAATCTGTCCGGTTTTATCTGCCGAAAGGCTTCTGACATCCAGGTCATAATTTTCATGGGCGGCCAATACATTAAATGCATGTTCACCAATAGTCTTATCGTAGCTTAACAACTGGTTAAATGTAAAGCTTTGTGTCTTGGTTGACTCTTTATATCCATAACCGTCACTTGAAACTCCATCACCGACGGTTCTGTTCCAAAATGTGCTTTCCAGCCTGTCGCTCACATCCAAACTCACATTGGTTTTAAATGTAAAATCCTTTAAAAATTTTATTTCGGCAAAGGTTCTGGCATTTAATGCCGTTCTGTTAAATAGGTTGTCATTTAACCTTGTTTCATAAACAACATGCCGGCCTTGTGATGCACCCCCAGGACGGGCAACTGCACCAGGATGTGCTCCGTAATCCCACCATTGCTCTCCGGTTTCATTAAAGATGGGATTTCCGGTTGCATCATATGCTCTTACCGGATATATTGGCCCTATGCCTCTTGCAAACGAAAAAGCGTTTACAAAACTTGTTGCATTCCCTGTTGAAGCATCACTGGCGAGATTTCCTTTAGAAAGTGTTCCGGAAACATTCAATCCGGTTTTTAACCAGGGTTTAATCTGTGAATTTACGTTTACACGTCCGTTGAACTTGTTGAAATCCGACTTCTCAATGTATCCCTTATCATTTAAATATCCCAAAGAAACATAGTAATCAGATTTCCCTGTATTTCCACCCAAACTCATATTAAAATCGCTTCTTTTTCCGGTTCTTGCTAGCGGCTCGATCCAGTCAAAGTCATCGTATAACAATGAGGCATTGGGGTTCAATTTTCCGTCAGCTCCAACGATTTGATTATTAGGGACGTTAAAAGGATTATAAACCAATTGAGTTTGAATTGTATTTGACGCCTGTGTTGCAGCAGCGGCAGGGCTCAATGGAGTGCCTGTTCTTGGATAAACCAAACTGTTTCGCAACGCCTGCCACATTGCAGGATAATAATCCAAAGTACCAACTCTATCATATTCAGGAATACCTCTTTCCGAAATTCCCTGATTTAAGTTAATACTTAGTTTTGCTTCTCCGAGCTTCCCTTTTTTTGTAGTAATGATAATTACACCATTTGCACCCCTTGCTCCATAAAGAGCAGACGAAGATGCATCCTTTAATAAAGATACTGTTTCGATGTCATTTGAATTAATGTCGGCTAATGATCCATCATAAACAGCACCATCAACAACATAGAGCGGTGCATTTGAAGCTGAAATCGATCCAAATCCTCGAATTCTAATATTTGAACCTGTTCCAGGCTGCCCGTTCCCCGCATTTGCCTGAATCCCGGGAGCAACTCCAGCCAAAACATTACTAATGTTGGTAATTACCCTATTTTCAAGATCTTCAGCGCTCAATGATGCAACAGATCCGGTAAGAGCTGCTTTAGTTGATGTGCCATAAGCCACAACAACTACTTCATTGAGGATTTTCGAATCTTCCAATAAAACGGCATTAACAACATTCGAATTTCCGATTGCCAGTGTTTGGTTTACATAACCAAGATAAGAAAATTCCAGGCTAGTTGCGTTAGACGAAACCTGCAAAACAAACTTACCAGATGCGGATGTAATGGTGCCTCCTTGAGACCCGGGAATTCTTACTGTTACCCCGGGAAGCGGATTCCCATCTTTTTGGTCAGTAACAATACCAGTAATTGTTCTTTGCTGCGCCATCGCAGAGCCCGCGACAACCAGCAATATGAACAAACTTTGTAAAAGTTTTTTCATAAAAATAAAATTTAGGTTAGTTAATAATTGTGCTAAATATAATTCTTTTGGTATGCAAGCATAATTTTTTCGCTACACGTTAAAAAATAATGACAGTATACCGACAAAAGAAAGGCGCAATTATGGCCTATAAAGGCTGAAATCTAAAAATTATAATCTAAAAAACAACAAATAACAGAACAATATTTCGAATGATTGTCTCCAAGTGATTTTTAACAAAACAATTAACTTTTTTTAACATTTTATTCACAATAATCGTCTAAGTTATACGTGGTGCCCTGTATTGCCAACTCACTATCGGGATTTGATTAAATAAAAAAAGCAGTGTAATCTTTGAAAGATACACTGCTTTTTATTACTGTATAAAAGCTATGCCATTTTAATGATCGTCTTGACTGAAACGGGTTCTTTTATAACCGGAGTAGGTATAAATAGTACCCGGATCATCACTGTACTCCGCTTTAAAATATATCGAATCTGTTTTATTGCCTGTTCCCGAAGCTGTAGCAGCGTCTTTTATAACTTTGCCATCAGTAATGGTTACTGTAACACCAAAATACAATTCATCTGCGTCCGTAGCACTGAATGTTTTATTTGCAACATCTGCTTTTATTTTGGCTTTAAGACCATAAAAATTCTTTGCATCATCGATCCACATTTCTGTAGGTATGTTGGCTGCTGTATTATAGGTAGAAATCTTAAAATAGTCAGTTGCGCCGCCGCCATCATCCGCAGTAACCCACCATTCTCCTGATAATTCCTGTACAGCGGTACCACCTATTTCTTGGTCTTTTTTACAAGATGACATCGTTGTCATTACTAACAGTAATGAGAGTAAAGAGTATAATATATTTGCTTTTTTCATGTCTTTAAATTTAAATTTTGTCAAAAATCCTAAGCGCAGCGCCATAACCGCCGTTAACAATTATCATTTTATATTGTGATAATTTACCGCCGGCAGCCGGAGTAGTTGACTCCTGATCAGAACTGGTTATAGATCCATCACTTGATATTTGCTCAGGTATAACAATCTTATTGCCTTCATAGTTGATGATCTTAACAGTAAGATTTGTTCCTGGTGCACCGCCCGGGTTAAATACGCTATATACACCATTTGACACTTTGGTCCATTTGGCTACTGAGGCATTTGTATTACGGGCATAATTACCAGAAAAATCGTTAGCAGCTACATTGTTGCCTATAACTACAACGGTTCTGAAATCTCCTGCAGAGAATCCATCTGCATTAAAAGCAGTGTAGCTTATCTTATATACGCCCGGTACAGCTGTGTTAACGGTGCCTTCTGTTTTATACTCGATATCCTTACCACCTGCGGTAGATGTAGCACCTGCATCTGTATAAACAGAACCCTGATTTACTAGCGTTAAGTGATCGCCTTTTGTTTCAACTTCGGGGTAATTTGTTATTTTAGATATACCCACTTGCCCCTCGGGATAGCTAAATGTTTCTTTGCCGCATGAAAATAATACCAGTGCAACAAATGCTAATCCTATATAATTTATATACTTTTTCATGATTTTACTTGATTAATAGGTTATAGATTAGGTAATCCCCACCATACTGGTGTAGTAATAGGCACTTCCGCCGGTGTATTTGGGTTTTTACTCCTTTCCGAATCAGGATAAACCAATCTCTTAGGCAACCTTCCACCTGTAACACCACCTTTTGAATATACCCACTGGCCGCCGATGTAACCTGGATCAGTTGTATATTTAGTAGTGGTTTCCGGGTAGCCGGTACGCTCCTGTTCAAAAAATGCTTCTAATGCATGTGAACCTGGTAACGATGCCCATTTCTGAATGATGATGGCCTTTAACTTATCTTGAAGGTTACCGGCAGTAGGATATTTATAAACACCTGTTTTTGCCGGCGCAGCTAAATCATACTGTGCAAATGCAGCTTCAACACCAGTATCAAATAAATCTTCAGCGCCCGCGCCGTTAAAGTAACGTAACCTTGCTTCGGCCTGCATAAAATAAGATTCGGCAGCTGAGAAGAAAAGCACAGGATCTGTAGATTGCTGATATGCATTAGTAAATGCAGTGGTAGCTGTACTGTTAAAGTCGCCTTGCTCAATACCAACCGGTGTAGCTGTATTAAAATAAGCTAATTTGCGCCCGTCGTTATTATCAGCCAACCAAGTAACAAAGGTTTTGCTGGCTTTTAAGTTAGTGGTTGTATTTAACCGCCGGATGTTGTACTCGTACATCGGGTTTCCCAAATCAGGGGCATCAGTATAGATATCTATAATACCCGCATCTTCTGTTAAAAACTCAGCGCCATCCGCATAAAGTTTTTTAATCCCGGCTTCTGCCTCAGCAGGTTTGGCATTAACCATACGCAAATACATTTTCAATTTCAAGGTATTGGCAAAAAGTCTCCATTTTGCTATTTCACCATTGAATACGAAATCTATCTTTTTCTCCTCGGTTATAAGGTCATCAGCTGATGCGCTTGCTGCTAATGCGGCATCAATTTCAGCTAATAAAGATGTATAAATGGCATACCCATCGTCAAACTTTGGCTGTTTGTTGGATTCGCCCTGTAATGCTTCAGTGTACGGAACCTTGTCATACAAATCAACCAATACCTGGTAGGTATACGCTTTCATAAGTGTTGCAAACAGCAGATAGTTATTTAAACCTTGCGCTTTAGCTTGTGTTATGGTTAATTGATAATCGCTTAACGCACCGGCAAACAACTCATTGTAGCTACCGTTTCTGTCCTGACGTTGCAGGTTATATGAATCGATATCCCTGTACTGGCTGGAAACATTGTTTTGTGCATAAAATTGCGACCAAATGTTACCTATGATGGCTAACTCGCCACCAACCCTTCCTGCCGTTGATAGTACGGCCGACGGGAATAATACCTGTGGCGTAGCTTTTTCTAACGCTGGATTGTTAGGACTTTCATTTATATTGGTAATTTTTTTACATCCTACCGAACCAACCGTTACTAACAATGTAACGATGGCTGTTTTTATATATATATTCTTTCTTTTCATGATGTCTCTAATATTAAAATGAAACCCTTAAAGATGCGCCGTAGTTTCTTAATGGTGGCGAAGTTCTGAACTCACCAAACTCACTACCCAAATCGCTGCCTAAGTTAGATACCTCGGGGTCAACAGTCCTGTTTGACGAAGGCAACCAGGTATACAGGTTTCTTCCAAATATTCTTATGGATGCACTTGAACCGCCTATTTTTGCCGCTACTGATTTAGGTAAGTCATAAGTGATAACAACCTCGCGTAGTTTTGCAAAAGTCCTGTCTAATATGCGGTTTTGGTATGAAGTACCTTTATTACTTGTTGGATAGTAATAACTGGTTACGTTGGCTTCGCTAAGCGGGGTAGTATTTTCTACATAGCCGGTTGTTTCGCCCGCCGCGTTTTTAACAGCTTGTACCGAGTTTGGCACGATCCATGGGTTACGATCGTTATACAGCGTTTTAGTATCATTACCCACAAAGTTCAGCAAATCTGCCGTACCTGAGTAAAATACACCGCCCTTGCTGTAGTCAACTGTAAAACCTAAAGAAACGTTTTTATATTTTACTGTACTGTTAACACCCATTCTGAAATCAGCCTGGATATTACCATAAGTTCCAACATCAGATTTCTGAGTTGGGAAACCCTGGCTGTCAACAATAATATGACCTTCAGGGTCTGTTGCTGCAACCGGCGCCTGGATAACACCAAGCGGCTGACCTTTAAGGGCAACTAAACTTGCATCATAAGCGCTACGTAATGTAAGCCTTTCTATACCCGGAGAAAGTTCAAGCACAAGACTTCTGTCTCTGCTGAAAGTATAGTTAACATCCCATCTAACATCTGCTGTTTTAACTGGTACTATTCCTAAGGCAAGCTCGACACCACGGTTTCTTGCCTTGGCAAAGTTGATATAGGCTGAAGTATAACCAGATGATGGTGATATAGGGGCCGGAAGCGGTTGGTTTTTACGAATACGGTTATAGTAAGTAACATCTAAGGTAACCCTGTCACCCAGGAACCTGAAATCACCACCTATTTCATATTCAGAAACACGCTCTGGTTTTAATGAAGATTGATATAAGGTGTTATTAATAGAATAACCAGCCACATTGTTTATTGGGAATGATGTATTACCAAAACCCAATGGTATATTGGTCGCAGACAATGTGTTGTATATACTGTAAGGATCGGCATCGGCACCTGTTTCACCATAACCTGCCCTTATCTTAGCAAAGGTTACAATGCTTCCGGTGAAGTTCAACGCGTCTGAAAGAATGAATGATCCGTTCACCGCAGGATAGAAGTAGCTGTTTTTACCCGGGAATAACGTTGAAGTAATATCTTCACGCCCGGTAACAGTCACATAAGCATAACCTTTGTAACCAACAGTTGCCTGTCCGTAGAAACCCATGATCTTTCTGTGAACATTAGATTCTGCGCTTGATGGTTTGTTAAGCGAATTGTTGATCTGGTAAAAGCCCGGTATAGCCAAATCCTCAATACTTGTGCTTAAAGCACGTGTACCCCTGTCATTATAGCTGGCACCAACCAGACCATTAAGATCAAAATCCGAACTCAATTGTTTAGTAAATAAAGCCTGCAATTTTGTGTCGTATTCAAACTGATTGAATGATTCATCAGTAACACTACCTATATCCGCTGCTCTTGGTGCGTTTTCAACGTTATTACCATCATTCCAACTGCCCGGAGAAGGTTTGTTTTTGTTGTTCCAGATCTTATCATAACGATTAGATACATCGGCACTTTGCTGGAAGTTAATAGTAAGCCAGCTGGCTGCTTTATAGTTTAAGTTAATGTTACCATAAACCCTGTTGCTGGTTTGCTTTGCGCCATTCTCATACAATGAATAGAAAGGGTTTTCAGCAAATGGTGTGAAATAATTATCAACATTAAAAAACTCGTTTTTATAATCCCTTAGATCTTTAATTGGAACGTCAACAGCCATCTGCAGTAAGCTCTCATAAAAAGTGCTGCCTGCAGTACTACCTTGACCAGTGGCGACAAAGTTCCGTACGTTGTTAACGTAGTTTAAAGACGCATCTGCTGTAAAGTTTTTATACTTGGTACTGCCGCTAAATGTAAAGTTGTTCTTTTTATACAAATCTGCTTTACTTGGCAAAACACCATCACTGTACACATTAGCGTATGACAAAAAATAGGTAGACACATCGCTACCGCCTCTTATTGATACGCTGTTGTTCAGCTCAAGTCCGTTATCAAACGCTCCGGCTACATTATCTTTTATCGCAACAAATGGTTTGATCAGTTGTTTAGAGCCTAATGTTGCGCCTGTTGCACCCCAAGGCCTTACAACACCATCCAGCTTAGGGCCCCAACTACCGTTTTCAGATAGGATGAACTCTTGTCCCCAGCCTTGTCCATAAACATCCTGTGGCGTATAGGTGATAGCCACGTTTGTTAATGATGTGCTTGAGTTAAAATCAACAATAGGTTTACCTGCTTTACCTTTTTTGGTTGTAATGATGATAACACCGTTTGAACCACGACCACCATAAAGTGCTGTCGCTTCAGAACCTTTCAGGATACTCATGTTATCGATAATGTTCGGATCGATATCGTTACCACTGTTACCAAAATCATAGTTGTTGTCTGAACCCAAACGTGAGTTGTCAAATGGTACCCCATCAATTACATACAATGGCTGGTTGTTACCGAATATTGAAGAATATCCACGTAAAATAACCTTAGTTGTACCGCCTGGTGAACCAGATACGTTTGAAATGTTCAAACCCGCAACCTTACCTTGCAAACCGGTTAATAAACCAACTGGAGATGAAGCGTTAATTACATCGCTTTTTACAGTGGTTTGAGAGTAACCCAGGGTTTTTTTCTCTTTAGAGATACCCAAAGCTGTTACAACCACCTCTGTAAGTGATTTGGAATCAGACTCCAACGCAACATTTACAACAGCACCTGTAGCGGCTAACGTCTGAGTAGCATAACCCAAATAAGAAAATTCCAGTTGAGCTGCGTTTGATGGTACTGATAATGCAAATTTACCATCCGAGCCTGTTTGAGTGCCAATTTTTGTTCCCTTAACTAAAACAGTTACTCCGGGAAGTGGCTGGCCATCATCCTTTCCTGTAACTGTACCAGTAATTGTTCGGTCTTGCGCCATCGCAGAGCTTGCGACGAACAGCAATATGAACAAACTTTGTAAAAGTTTTTTCATAAAAAATAAAATTTAGGTTAGTTAATAATTGGGCTAAATATACCGATTTTGGTATGCAAGCATAATTATTTTATAATACTGAAATATTATATGACAATACAATGACAGATTAATGGACTCAATAGCACCACCTTTTTAAGGTTTTGCAGAACAATATTGTCCTTAAGCAATCAAAAAAGAATATTATTTCGAAATGACGGTATAATGTAGATTTTCACCAAATATTTAACTTTTTTTAACATCTGAAATACTGATTGTAACAAAATACACGTTGCCCTAGCCTGTCAGATATCTATAAACTTTGGATTTCTGACAATTAATCTGAAATTAAAAGACCGTGACTAATCCACTAAAAAACAGCATTTAACCAAAGGTCGGCTTTTAAAGAATTAAATAAATAATACTTCTGCGTTTTTACTAATATCCCATATCCCTCTCGCGATGGAAGCGAAAAGGATATGGGATATTCGTTCACTTTAACCAAAAAAGCAGCTCTCTTTTACTGGTAAATTATTAATTGATTTCACCGAAAAAGTTCTAACTAGGTATTAGCTTGCAATAACTGCTTTGAAAGATTTCGTATTGATCAGCAAGTCGGCAAATAGTAGAATTATATACAATTCCCTTTAAGTAAAATGGGTGAACTTGTTCTGGTTATTATGCCATATCCTGGGATTGTTATCGTTGCGGTGACCTTCGCGACACCACTAGTATATCCCGGTTTATGTATCATAGTCACAGTTGGCGATGTTGTTGATCCCAGGAAATTGACTTTAAGTCCGGTCCAGGCAACTGTGGCGCCAGGTGGCACGTAAATACTCCATATTATTTGCTCTCCGTCCATATTTGCACAGAAATAGGGAAAATTCAGCCAATCGGATGTAATAAGCCGGAATGAATCATCAAATAAAGTATTGTAAGCAGAGGTTACATTAATCGGCCATAACCAAAATATTGATCCCAGTTAGCCGTTCCCATATCTGTTGCGGAAGCAGTCAGTCGTTCCGCAATTTGAGTGCCGGTCAAATCAGGATTGACTGATAGGAGCAGAGCAGCGGCACCCGAAACCTGAGGCGCAGCCGCAGAGGTCCCTCCAAATAAATTTACATAATGTCCGCCTAAAAAACTAGTAGTGGTAACATATCCCAACGCCCCCATTCTGTCTGTACTATAAACATCCCCGTTTAATTGAAGCTGACCATTGGAGCCGGTTTGTCCGGGAAGACCACTCGGTGCAACAAGATCCATCCCCGCTCCATAGCTTGAATAAGATTGTCTATTACCCT
>NZ_DATHGC010000138.1:0-11819 GCF_035317785.1 Pedobacter sp.
CCAAACCAGCCCGGTATTGTAAGCGAAGGCCATATAAAAGCATGGAAGCAAATCACAGACCGGGTGAGAAAACACGATTCACTTTTCATCTGCCAGCTTATGCATGCAGGTGCTCTTTCAGAGATGCTCGACGAGACTGTATCCGCTTCGGCATTTCTGCCCCGGGGACAAAGAAATACTGGTTCAGGAGGAACACCCGGTCCTTATCCTGTTCCTTCTGAAATGACTCATAAAGACATTGAAAAAGCAGTTAAAGGATTTGTGCAGTCGGCACAGAATGCGAGAGATGCTGGTTTTGACGGCATAGAAATCCATGCGGCAAATGGCTATCTGTGGGACCAGTTCCTCACTGGATACAGCAACCTGCGGAAAGACAATTATGGTGGTCATATGACCAACAGATTCCGGCCAATAGCAGGGATTGTTGATGGTATCCGTAAAACGACCGGTGATGATTTTATTGTGGGGTTACGTCTTTCCGAAAGCAAGGTCAATTACCTCAGTTACCGTTTGCCTGACGGACCGCGGACGGCACTGGAAATCCTCAATGAAGCCGCCAAAACTCAGCTTGATTATGTACACATCGCCGCTGAAGGGGGCAACTGGGCAAGAGAATGTCTTTATGAAGACGGGTCTTCTTTTAGCGGAATTGCCAGACAGGTCACCGGACTCCCGGTTATCGCCAATGGCGGCATGAATGACCTCCAAAAAGCGGAGCAGATCGTGACAAGTGGCCATGGTGATATTGTGTCGCTGGGAAGAGCTGCACTGGCAGACCCATGTTGGCCCAATAAGACCCTCAACGGTGAAACACCACTTGCTTTTCACAAATCAATGATCCAGCCGTATCTTACCATCCGGCACAGCAATTCAGTAATCAGTTCCTATACATGATACGTTGTCAGGCCATATATCCATGGCCGAATGACCATTTCTATTCCACCGCCTTCACGAAGCCTTACAAGTCCCCAAATGGGTGCCGATAAGCTAAATATGAACACGATAAACAAGATCCCCTGATTTTCGGAGAACGCGATGCGCTTAAAGCAATCCAGCTTTTACCTGGAATAAAATCAGCGGGAGGGGGCAATGCCGGGTTTTATGTCAGGGGCGATGTTGTCCTAAAATCCATTTTTTTCCAGTGTTTAGTTTTTAACTCATCAACCTGACCATTGGCCATCGTGGCATTTAGTATCCCGCAAGGACTAAACTGCTTGTTATTGATCAGCATATTTCCCGAAAAAATAGTTTTGAGGTATTGCAGGGAAATTACCACAATGCAAAGGCAACCTGGCTCTATTTCAAAGTTAAACTGTTTGGCGGGGATGATTACACCATCAGGACTATTTTTTATCTCGATGGATTGTACAGGACTTAGGATTCTGCGACCATAACTGAGGTCATACATGCCCACAGCGACACCGAGCATGCAAACATTCGAAGTTTTTGGAAATTTCAAGTCCTGTGGAATGTGCATATCTGGAAACTGGGCCTGGAGATTTGGACCTGTAAGCGTAGTGACAGGCTGGATAAAGAGATTGTCCCTTAGCGGTGATTCTTCATTAAATTCAAAACCGTTTAACCGGCTAAAGCTTTCGCTGTCAAAATTAAAGGTATCCGTCTGCTGATCCAAAGACTGCCCGAGTATAATTCTGACCTCTTTTAGCAATCTATTGATCATCGGCCCGTCGTATAACTGTACGATTACATTGTAAAAGTTATCTCTTATAGAACAGGCAAAATTACTGGCTACTCCAAACTTTACCGCTGCTTTTTTTGAGGGTTCAGTTCTTTTATTAGGATTATATCTGGGCGACTGGGTGATCACCTGTAAGTTCCTGTATTTTTTATTCACGACAGGGCCAATCATGCCGCGCAAAAATTTACCGTCAAGTTTTGCCATTTTTATGTATATTTAAGTTCACGGCAGCTATGCTGAGCAATACTCTGGAAACAGTTCCGGTACTCCTGCACATCAGTTCACATACAATATACGAATATTTTATGTATAGTCCGTGTTTTTTGGTGAAAACATGGACTATAGGTGGGCTATAGGTGGACTATACGTGGACTATTATACAACCGTACCTTATTTTATCTGCTGTTTGTCCTATACTAGATTTATCTACCGTCTTTTTTCGACCTTATGCGTCAAAAATTAGACCTTCTATGTCATTTGTTTCCTGGATAGTCGCAGTGACTGATTTATCAATTTGAATGAAAATATTTATGTATAAATTGTGCTGCGTTAAATCTACTGGCTGAAACATGATTAAAAAGACCTTTTTATTCCTGTATTTAAGTATGGTCTTTGTCATCTGCAAGGGCCAATCTTATTACTTTGAGAATTATCAGGTTGACAATGGATTATCCCATAATACGGTAAGAAGTGTTATTCAAGACCAGAAGGGATTTATGTGGATTGGAACGAAGGGAGGTTTAAACCGTTTTGACGGGTGCTATTTTAAGAATTTTTTAATACCGGAAGAACGTTCCGGAGCAAATTCCATCAATGTTCTGAGCGAAGATAATAAAGGCATGTTGTGGATAGGCACACTAAGCGGACTATTTGTATTTGATCCTCATTTTGAGCACATCGAGCGGGCCAACGCACCCTATACATCGGTTCATGATATAAAAAGGGATCATCAGGATCACTTGTGGATGATTGCCAGCGGCAAAATTAATACCTATAACCAGGAAACCAGAAAGAACATCAACACGGGCATAAACGCTACAGCATTGGGATTTGATGAATACGGTACATTATGGGCCGGAACAGGAAAAGGCGGACTAAAGACAATTGATATAAATGGGCCGAAGCTGAGGGTCAAAGATGTGCATATGGCTGGTCTGGTGCATATTTCATTGCCGATTATCCGGATTCTTCCGGTAAAAGGCTATGTTTTATTTGGAACACGGCGTGGATTTTTTAGATATGATGTGAAAACACAACAGGTGACCGCATTGCTTACAAAGAACCCTGATGGCACCGATGTATATGTAAGGGACATCAAGATACTGGATGATGGAAAATGCTGGCTTGCGACGGAATCCGGTATTTATATTTATGATTTGCTTAAGGGGACTTATCTAAATATTAAAAAAAGAGCCGGTGACCAATATTCTTTGAGTGATAATGCTGTGTATACCTTATTTCAGGACAGGAGGAAGGGTATCTGGGCCGGAACATTCTTTGGAGGACTGAGCCATCTTTCCATGGAAAATAATGAATTTGAAAAGTATTTTCCGATTAACGCAGCCAATTCAGTTTCCGGCAATGCGGTCAGAGAAATTTGCGCAGATGAGGATAGCAACATATGGATTGGTACCGAAGATGCGGGAATTAATAAATTTGACCCCGTTACAAGGGTGTTTTCACATTTTTCTAATGGCAAGCGGCCTTCAGATCTATCTTACCCAAACATACATGGTTTGCTGGTTGATAAAAATGAGGTACTTGCAGGTCCATTTTTTCAGGGGCTTGAAATTCTGAACAGGAATTCCGGAAAAGTCGTAAAGCGCTATCCGGTTGCGCGGCATCCGGGAAGTGTATCGAATGCATTTGTGATGTCCATATTTAAAACCTCGGCGGGACGAATATTGGTTGGAACAACTGGGGCCGGTTTACTGTATTATGAGCCCGGAGCTAAGGGGCTGGTGCCGATACCGCAAATTCCCGAACGGTCTTTTGCTTATGCCATTGCTGAAGATCATACCGGTACCATCTGGACAGGCAGCCTTGGAAACGGCGCTTTTTTCTTCAATCCTAAAACAGGCAGATACGGAAATGTCAGTTTCAAGACAAACAGTGACCTGTCACCGGGTGATGATATGATCCAGGGAATCTATGAAGATTCCCGGAAAAATTTATGGTTTGCTACTGAAGGGGGTGGGCTGATCAAATTAAGCCGGGACCATAAAACCTTCAAAAGATTTACGACAAAAAATGGTTTTCCTACAAATAACATCTTTAGGATCTTAGAGGATGATACCCGTAATTTATGGATTAGCAGCTTGAAAGGACTGATATGCCTCAATTTAAACACCGAGCGTTTTTATGTATATTCCAAATCAAACGGACTTTTAACCGATCAGTTTAATTACAGTTCTGCTTTTAAGGATAAGAATGGGAAGATGTATTTTGGATCTGTCAAAGGGTTGATCTCATTTCATCCAGACTCATTAAAGAAGAAAACCCCAATTCCGCCGCTTTATATTACTTCTGTTCACATCAGTGCCAATGGTGCTAACCACCCGCCTAATGTGTCGCAAAAAAAATCAATGATTTATTCGGATGCGATAGAACTGACCTACGACCAGTCCACCTTCGATATTGAATTTGCGGCATTAGACTATTCCGCTCCAGATTTGATCCGTTACAGATACCGTATGGAAGGCTTGAATGAGGAGTGGACTCATATTCACACCAATCGAAAGGCATATTTTACCAATCTAGCTCCTGGAGAATATAAATTCGTTGTCCAGGCAAAAAGCAATATTGGATTGTGGGAGACTCCTGTGCGTACATTTTATATAAAGATTTCTCCGCCATTTTGGAAGAGCACTGCCGCCTATATTTTTTATACTGTTTTCCTTTGTGCGGCACTGTGCATTACTGTTTACGTCTATCATAGGAACATTGAAAACAAGAACAGGCGAAGACAACAACTTTTTGAACTTGAAAAAGAAAAAGAGGTCTACCAGGCAAAAATTGAATTCTTCACCAATATTGCACATGAAATACAAACACCCCTTACCCTTATAAAGGGGCCAATTGACTGGGCACTGAGTAAAATTGAAGACACCACCACCGTTCGCAGGAATCTTGAACTGGTGAAGAAAAACATGAACCGGCTGATTGCATTAACTTCGCAGTTGCTGGATTTCAGAAAAACTGAACAATATGAGTTTACGCTGAACTTTGTATATGTAGATATCAACCAGTTGATTGCTGACCAGGTTGAGGCCTTCTCCTCATATCTTGCAACAAGAAACCTCAACCTGGATCTGAACCTGCCTGAAAAGCATGTAAAGGCTTTTGTTGATAAAGAGGCTTGTACTAAAATGATCAGCAACCTGATTTCAAACGCGGTCAAATATTCAGAAAAGAATATTGTGATTAGCTTATTCCCGCCGGAGGACGAAAAAAAAGGTTCTTTCAGGTTAAGAATAGAAAATGACGGAGAAGTGATCGCCTCAGGGTATCAGCATAAGATATTTGAGCCTTTTTTTAGGATCAAAAACCAAAATAACATACGCGGAACAGGGATTGGTCTCGCACTTTCAAAATATTTAGCGGAACTTCACCATGGTAAGTTAGTTTTGATTGTAGATAAGGAAATAAATATATTTGAGCTGATATTACCGATCAACCAAAAAATTCAATTCGACCTTGAGCGACTGAGGGCTAATTAAGATGAATGAAACAATTCTGCTTGTAGACGACGAAACAGATTTACTACAATTCTTGTCAGAAGTGCTGGGAGAGGAGTACAATGTGCTGACGGCATCTGGCGGGTTGCAAGCTTTGGAGTTATTAGGCAGCTACACTGTTCATCTTGTCATCAGCGATGTCATGATGCCGGGAATCGATGGATTTGAACTGTGTGCAAAGATTAAATCCAGTGCAGAGTACTGTCATATCCCAATTATTCTTCTTACTGCCAGAAACACAATTACAGCTAAAATCGAAGGGTTAAAGCATGGAGCCGATGCATATATTGAGAAACCTTTTTCTCATGATCTGCTTCTAGTTCAGGCGGCCAACCTGCTGAACAACAGGTCTAAGGTGAGAAACCATTTTGTTCAGGACCCATTTAGTTACATCAGCTTCGCGGAACAGTCCAGATCAGACGTTGAATTCCTAAAAAAGCTGGATGATTACATCCACAAAAATCTAAGCAACAGCGATTTTGATATTGATGAGCTTGCACAGTATATGAATATGAGCAGGCCAACACTTTACAGGAGGATAAAGCAGCTTTTAAATGTGCCTGTAAAAGACATGGTGACCCAGGCCCGGCTAAAAAAAGCCGTACATCTTATGGCTGAGAACAACCATAGAATCTTTGAAATTGCAGAAATTGTCGGCTATAAGTCCCAAACAGTTTTTGGAAGAAGTTTTCAACGCTATTTCCATCAGTCACCCCTGGAATATATCTCTTCGCTACGCAATAAATTCAACGAGAGAAATACCTGATCACAAGTAGTTTACAGAAGTTTCCTAATGTTATATGAATGTATAGCAGATATCATTAATTTGAGATAAATCGTCTAAAGTATGAATAAAATAACTACCTCATTATCTTTTACTTTGCCTAGTCGGTAGTCACACCGGGAAGATGTGCTAGCTGTTTTCCAAAATAGACACCGATGGAGTAAACGGGGGCAATACCAGTATTGCTTTTTTACATTAACCAAATAGAACCAAAAAGAATGTTAAAGCTAAATGCGGTCTTCTGGCTGCTTATCGTCTGCTGTATGCCAGCGTATTCAATAAATAGTTATAGCAAGGAGAAAAAATTTTGGGTAGCTTGGCAAGTTTCCGATGGTATCGTCCGGGGAGTGGTAACGGATGACCAGGGAGGCCCGGTACCCGCAGTTACCATTACGGTAAAAAATAAAAGTGCTAAAACAGCTACTGATGCTAACGGAAAATATGCCATTCCTGCCTCTGGCAATGACATTCTTATCTTCAATTATGTCGGATTTCTTCGAAAGGAAGTTTCCGTTAATAACCGTGCAACAGTAAATATTAAACTTGAGGCTTCGTCAGAGTCGCTTACAGAGGTGGTGATTGTAGGCTATGGCCAACAACGCCGGACAAGTGTTACCGGGTCAATTGCGACGATTAGCTCCAAAGAGCTGACGGAAAGCCCCGTGCCAACTGTTTCACAGGCATTAGTAGGGAAGGTAGCCGGTATAACCTCAAGAGCACCAGATGGACGACCAGGTGCCGAAGCAAGATTACAGATCAGAAACCTGGGTGATCCGCTTTATGTGATAGACGGTGTTCCTTCGGGCCCTCAACAGTTTAATAACCTGAATTCTGAGGATATTGAGAGCCTTTCTGTTCTGAAAGATGCATCTGCAGCGATCTACGGATTACGGGCATCGAATGGTGTGGTATTGGTTACAACAAAAAAAGGCGGTTTAAATAAAGAGAACAGAGTTAATGTCAACTCTTATTACGGTTTGCAGAGCTTGTTCCGTTTTCCAAAAGCAGCAAGTGCGGCAGATTATGTCAGAGCTCTTGCTGAGGCTGATATCAATCAAAGTGGATCATCTGTCTGGACTCCTGAGGAGGTAGGCAAGTGGCAGCAACGGGTGCCAGGGCATGAAGGATACGACTGGTCGAGTTATATTAAGGACAATGCGCCCCAGGCGTATCTCAATTTAAATACAACAGGTGGTTCACAAAAAACAAGCTATTACCTTTCATTAGCTCATTTAAATCAGGATGCTGTTTTCGACGGTTATAACTTTAACCGTACCAACCTGCAATCAAATATAGAAACACGGATTGGCGAACGGTTTAAAGTGGGCGTGAAGATCAATGGCAAAATAGAGATCCGCGACCTGCTTGGACTGCCGGGAGAAGACGATTATTTTCAGGCATTATTGGGACAGTTCAGAAACTTGCCAACTGAGGGCCCGTACGCGAACGGCAATCCGGACTACCCGGCAACCAATAATAATTTTGCTACCAATTATGCCACCTTTGAATATTCCGGTTATAACAAGACTGAGCGTCGTACCCTGCAAACCAGCTTTGATCTCGAATATAAATTTCCAATTAAAGGTCTCACCGCTACCGGGATGTATGCTTTTTTTTACAATAATTTATTGGGTAATACTTACGAGAAAACATATAAAACTTATACTTATAATTCTGCGACAGGAAACTATGACGTTACCGGTGGACAGCAGAATCCCTATAGATCACGGGACAACGGCTATATCATTGACAATGTTTTGCGTGTTCAATTGAATTACAACCGAACTTTTGGCAAGCACAATGTCAGTGCGATCGGAGCTATGGAATCGCAGGACCGCACGGATAAATTATTTTTTGTGCGTTCCCAGCCAGTGAGTAACGAGATAGACATTATGAATTTTTTCAACGAGCTGCAGGCAGTGAGTGACCGTGTCAGCGAAGAAGCAAGAGCAGGTTTCATTTTCCGGGGAAACTATGATTTCGACAGCAGGTATCTGCTGGAAATCGGCGGAAGGTATGATGGTTCCTGGCGTTTTCCTAAGGGCCATCGCTGGGGTCTGTTTCCTTTCGTGACAGGCGGCTGGCGGATCTCCCGAGAGGCCTTTTTGCAAGGTGAAGGTATTAAAAAAGTAATTACCGACCTTAAACTTCGCGCGTCTTACGGTGAAACAGGAAGTGAGGACAATGGTGTTGGCCCTTTTGCATACCTGCCTGGCTATAATTTTGGAGCGGGTAATGCTTATCTGGATGATAAACTGATCACGGGAATTGCCGCCAGGGGCCTGCCGGTTACCAGGCTAACCTGGATCAAGAGTGCCATCAGTAATATCGGTCTTGACTTTGATTTATGGGCGGGAAAGCTGGCGGGAACATTTGAGGTGTTCAGAAGAGATCTGACTGGCATACCAGCACCAAGATATGATGTACTTTTGCCGATTGAAGTTGGTTTTACGGCCCCTAGCGAAAACCTGAATGCAAACCGGACACTGGGTGTTGAGATGGCACTCAATCATTCAGGAAAAAGTGGCCAGGTGATGTACAGCGTCGGTCTAAATGCGACACTGGCACGGTTACGGAATATATCTACCTATAAACCGCGCTTTGGTAATTCGCTTGACCGCTATCGCAATTCAATAGAAGACCGTTGGGCCCGGATCAACTGGGGCTATGAATTTATCGGGCAGTTCCAGTCGGAAGAAGAGATCGCAAACTATCCCGTTGATGTAGACGGTCAGAACAATACGACGCTTTTGCCGGGTGATTTTATCTACAAGGATCAAAATAATGACGGTGTTGTTGATGGTCTGGATGAAAGGCCGAACGGTTATAGTGAGGGGAACTTGCCTTATCTGAATTTTGGCCTTAACAGTTCGGTCAGCTTCAGGGGATTCGATCTGGGACTGAACTTTTCGGGTGCGACCATGCAGAGCCGTGGCCGGGCCGCGGAATTAAAACTGCCTTTTCAAAATGATGCGAATTCGCCTGACTTCCTGCTGAATGACCGCTGGCACCGTCAGGATATCTTTGATCCGGCCAGTCCCTGGGTTCCGGGAACCTACCCCGCACTAAAAAAATCAAATAATGAAAGTAATCAGCGTGCTTCCAGCTTCTGGTTCAGAAACACTTCTTATCTGCGGTTACGCAATGTTCAGATCGGCTATAACCTGCCCGATAAATGGCTGAAAGGCGCGAAGATCAGTAAGGTCAGGATTTATGCAAATGGCTTTAACCTTTTCTCGATTGATAATGTCAAGGATTTAGGGATAGACCCCGAAACTCAGCTCAACACAGGACTGGAATACCCATCAGTAAGGGTCTATAACTTCGGAATTAACTTAACATTTTAAAGTAATGAAACAATTAAAGAAACTTATATACGCATGCGCTCTCGTGATTTTAGTTCAGGCAGGGGCTTGTAAGAAATACCTCGACCGGGAACCAACTGATATATTACTGGACGATCAGGTTTGGAGCGATCCAAAGCTTGCGCTTTCTGTACTAGCCAATTTATATAGCCGTCTGCAACCTATTGGGGGGTTGGAAACCGGGAAACTTTCCCCCACAGATTTGGATGAGGCGATGTGGTCGGGCGGTCTTGGTGCAAACAACGCACGCAATACCCGTGTAAACTATCCATATACCGACAAGCAGTTATGGTCTTATGATTTGATACGGGATGTCAATCTATTCCTTGAAAAGCTGGAAGCATCCTCTGCAATGGATGCAGCAGAGAAAAAGCATCTGCTTGCTGAGGCCAGGTTTATCAGGGCCTACGTTTATTTCCTGCATGTTCGTAGTATGGGCGGTGTTCCGCTAATACTCAAAACATTTCAGTATAACGGACCGGCTGATGTGGATGCAATGAAAACACCCAGAACTACGGAAGCAGGTATTTATGACTTTATTTCCAGCGAACTTGATGCGATTAAGGAGGAACTGCCTTTAACTGCAGGAAGTAAGACCAGGGCCAATAAATGGACAGCACTCGCGCTGAAATCCCAGGCGATGCTTTATGCTGCGTCGATAGCGAAATATAATAATCTGATGGCTGATCCTATCCGGACCCCCGGAGGTGAGGTTGGGATTCCTGCTGACCGGGCTGAAGGGTATTATGAGCAATCACTGGCCGCGTCAAGGGAAATCATAGACGGCAAGCAATTTTCCCTGTACAATGAAAATCCGGATAAAGTGCAGAACTTTTATGACCTGTTCACAAAAAAAGCCAATAACAGGGAAGTGATATGGGCTTTCGATTATACACTTGATGGCAAATATCACGACTATACGGTTGAAAATATACCCCGCTCACTAAGAGAGAATGCAAGCGGAGCCGCTGGGGTCACTCCTTCACTAAACCTTGTCGAAGCCTTTGATTATTTGAACGGCAGTACGGGTGAGCTTAAGATCCGGACACCGAATGGTGCCGACTATATCTACTATGACCGTCTTGAAGATCTGTTTGCCGGGAAGGATTACCGGATGTCCGGCAGTGTAATTGTCCCTGGGTCTACGTTTCGTGGGAAAAGGGTAGATATTCAGGCTGGAGTTATGGAGTGGAACGCAGCCACCGGCCAGTATATTACCCGTACGTCTGCTGACCTGGGCAGTCTGTTCACCGATGGGGGAACCCTTGTTGCCGCTGACGGTCCGCTGCCCAATGCCGCAAATGTGACAAATACAGGTTTTTATATGCGCAAATATGTGGATTCAAGGATTGGTTCGGGGCAATCAGGTCAGGGAAGTGATGTTTGGTGGATCCGTTACCGGCTGGGCGGCATCCTGCTCAATGCTGCAGAAGCAGCTTTCGAGTTGAACAGACCGGCCGAGGCACTGCCATATATTAATCTGGTCCGTGAACGCGCAGGCTTTGGCCCGAATAGTTTGCAGTCATTGACTACAACTGTCATTAGAAAGGAATTTCAGGTCGAGCTTGCTTTTGAAGAACAACGCTACTGGGACTTAAAGCGCTGGCGCATTGCCCATGATGTGTTTAACGGAAACAGGCAATCGCCAAATACTATGGTAAATGCGCTGTGGCCATACAGAGTAGTCAGACCTTCAGATCCGGCGAAGCACAACAAATATGTATTTGTTAAAAGAGTAGCACCGCGCTTTACACAACCAAGGTTATTCCGGCTTGGGAATTATTATTCGATCATTCCGCAGAATGCGCTGAACGCAAACCCGCTTCTGGTAAAAAATCCATTTCACTAATTTTTAAGCAATGAAGAAGTTATTTTATAGTATCATTTTAATGGCTGTCGGAATATCCGGATGTGAGCTCGATAATTTTGAACCACCTAAGTCTGTGTTAACCGGAAGACTGGTGTTTGACGGAAAACCGGTAGGAATAAGACAGGGTATAAGTGTGCTGCAGTTATTTCAGCCTGGGTTTGAAACTGTAACCCCGATAAACGTGAACGTAAAACAGGACGGAAGCTTCGCTTCAACCTTATTTGATGGGAATTACAAGTTGATCCGCATTTCTGGCAACGGCCCCTGGGAGGCCAATACTGATACAATAAATGTGGTCGTTAAAGGCGCTACCAGTTTTGATGTTGCCGTGCGACCTTATTTTACGATTAGCGATGCGACTTTT
>NZ_DATHGC010000139.1:0-24658 GCF_035317785.1 Pedobacter sp.
GGTTGGATTAGAAAAGTTCCCGAACTCATCTAAGCCAATGGCCAGATAGCCCTTACTCACACCGGGAGATACGGGATTGGTGGTGTTGATTTGCGCATATCCCAGCGATCCTCCAAATCCTCCGATAACAAAGGGAGAGGCCGTTGCGTCAAATAAGAAAAAGCTTATACCGTCGGCCCCATTTCCTCCGTAAATGTAATACTCAAATTCGGCACTCAGACCCTCCGTAGACGGAAAGTCTGCATTGCTGTAAATATAACCCTTTTGGTTTTTTGTGTTGTTAGTCAATCGCAGATAGCCTTCTCCTACTGCGTCCAGCGGCGTTCCAGTATGTGCTCCAGCCTGATATCCGCTTCCTCCGGCCGTTAAAAATGCCGAAGGAGCTCCACCAAAAGTAATTCCATTTGCAGTGGCCCCCCTAAAACTTTCTTGATAAGGAAATTGTGCATAAGTATCTGCAGCAATAAAGGAGAGTACAAGAAATAGCGCAATTTGTAATTGTTTTATCATATAGTGGGCGAAAATACAGATATACCAGTCAAATTATAGTTTGTCTAAAAAATTCATATCAAAGTAAACAAAAATAACGCCATCAGAACTTGTGAATGACGGAAGTTGCTAATTGAGTTAAAACCGGCATTATATCAGTAAATTCGGTCGTTAACAGATCAACTCAAAAAACTTATCGGGTAAAATTTTCTCAATACGAGTAAGTTTGTTCTCATATAAGCTGTTTAAATTGGCTTTAGACCTGCAAAGGCCTTTGGTACAGTCTTGGTTACTGGATAATAGATTAAATGATTCTTTTCGTTTCACTTATTTCTTTATTTTTACTGTTTAACAGGCTAATTGTATAAAATATATATGGACTTAAAAAAAGGTATTGCAATAGTTAGTTTGGTATTTCTCAGTGCTGCACAGGCAAAATCCCAGGAAAGCATGCTCAACGATTTTTCTTTTCTTTATATGGAAAAATTAATTGCTGTAGCAAAGGAAAACTATCCAAAATATAAAACCTTTGATCATCAGATAAATATAGCTAAATATAATCTTAATCAGGAGAAGAGTTCATGGCTGGACCCTTTTTCATTTTCTTATATTTACAGGTCAAACAGCAATGCAATAAATCTGGATAACAATGTAAACCTGCTTTTGAGCGGGTATCAATTTGGAATTACCATAAGTCCCGGTTTTTTTCTAAAGAAACCGTCCGCCATAAGAGCGGCTAAGGAAGATCTCAAACTCGCTCAGCTCTCAAAAGCCGAATATGACTTAATGCTGGAATCGGAAGTTAAAAATCGTTATCTTGTGTATCTGCAGAGCTTTAACGTTTTGAAAATAAGAACAAAATCGGTATTGGATGTAGAATCCTCTTTTAAATTGATTAAAGCACGGTATGAAAGGAATGAAGTTTCTTTTCAGGATTATAATAATGGATCAATAGCATTGTCTTCTGCTTATGAGGGCCGGATTACCGCTGAAGGTGATATGAGCACAGCAAAGGTAGCGCTGGAAACTTTATTGACAAAGAAACTGGAAGAAATAAAATAGATGGAAGAGATCAATCTTTTTTTGCGCTTACTCAATAAACACAAATATATCATCATCGCAATTCCTATGATTGCGATTATCATAGCGTTCTTTCTGGTTCGTAACCTGCCTGATTCTTATGTTTCACAAGCACAGATTTCTACCGGAATTGTTGACGAGACCCAGAATATTTTTTCGCGTGCCCAGACTTCATCCAAGAGCAATGACATCTACCTGGAGTTCAGTAACCTGATAGAGACGATGCGAATGAAAAAAATGCTGGACCAGATTTCATATAAACTTATTATCCACGATTTAACGGCGCCGGTACCCTTTAGACCATTGAGTAAAGAAATTAAACAATTGTCCGGTTCCGCAAAGAATAAGATTTTGGAGACCTTTCGGAATAATTACAATGAAACAAAATCACTGAACTTATGGAACAAGGAGCAGAATGATTTGCACCAGTTGCTGCTTGATATGAATTATGATAGTGAATCCATCAAGGGGAAACTTAAAACTTACAGGGCAGGAGACAGTGATTTCATAAACGTTGAATATGAATCTGAGAATCCGGAGCTGTCTGCTTTTGTTGCAAATACGCTGTGCTCTGAGTTTATAAAGTATTATACTGTTTTAGTTAAGACCAATCAGCTTAGGGCAAATACATTTCTGGGCACGCTTTTAAAAGAAAAGAAAGATGCCATGAATGAAAAGATACTTAGGCTAAGGAACTATAAGGTGGCCAACCGCGTACTTAACTTAAATGAGCAATCAAGTCAGCTTTATGAACAGATTTTGCAGTTTAGCAATAGAAGACAGGAAGCAATAGAAGGTATTGCCTCAAAAGGCGGTGCAATAAGTGAAATTGATAAAAAGTTCAATCCACGGGAACGCGGTTATCTCGAATCAACCTTAACCAAGGTTAATCAGGACATTATCGGCACCCGGGAAGACCTCAGAAATCTTTATGATCTCTATATAGAAAATGATTTCGAAACCGGTTACAAGCAGTCGATAGACTCCTTGCAAAACGTTTTAAGTTCACAAATAAATGCGTCTACCGATCAGTTTATTTACAATCCATTAGTTTCGAAACAAGCACTGGTAGAACAAAAACTGAGATTGGAAATTGAGCTTGACCTTGCCAGATACAGTATGCACTCCATGGAAAAGGAACTGAAGCAGCTTAATCAGGAGTTTGATAAACTGGTACCGCATGAAGCAGATGTTCAGAGTATGGAAAGAGATGTTGAGGTAGCCAGCAGGGAATACCTGGATATACTGGAAAAATTCAATCAAAGCAGTATGGAATCTGCGTTTTCAATCAGCCTTAAATTTATTCAGCCGGCGATGCCTGGTTTAGCACAGGCATCAAAAAAGATGCTCCTGATCCTTTTAAGTGGTATAATTACCTTTGTGTTTTGCCTGATGGTTCTTTTTATACTGTATTTCATAGATAACAGAATAATAACACCAAAGGACCTTGCCAATAAAACACGATTACCGGTGTTAGGTGTCCTCAGATCTATGAAGGGTTCGATAATAAATCTGGAGAAAATATGGCATACAGACACGATGGATCCCATTTTAAGAGAATTTAAAGAGCAGCTCAGGGCCATTCGGTTTGAAATCGAGAACGATTTAAAAGACAAAGTATTATTGATTACGAGTTTAAGTGAAGGAGAAGGGAAGACCCTGTTGACGCTCAGCCTCGCCTTTGCATGGAAAATGACAAATAAAAGAATCCTGATTATAGATGGAAACTTCAGAAATCCCCGTATCAGCCAAACAATCTCTTCGTCAGTTTACCTTGAAGATTACTTTACCGGCAAAGTAAATCTCGAAGATATTCAGGTAAATCAAAATTTTGAATTAATGGCAACCCGCGGAGGAGATTTGTCAATCTTTGAACTGGTAAGCCAGGATATAATCAGCGAGCGCATAGAAAGACTGAAACGCGTATTCGACATTATCATTATTGAAACCGCGGCCATGGATCAAATGAACCTGTCTAAGGAATGGGTACTGTTTGCGAATAAGGTAGTGGGAATTTTTGAGTACGGTCAGGTAATTGATGAAGAAAAGAAACAGCGGGTTGACTATTTCGTCAGTCTTGGGGAAAAATTTTCCGGATGGATACTGAATAAAACAGTTTAGATTAGCATAAATGGATGCATTGATTTGGTTTCTGTGGTATCTTGTTCAAATTGCAGTCGTATTTCAACTTGTGCTCCCTGTGTTGCTATGGACTTTGTGGCTCGTTTTTAGAAAGCAGCATACGCTGCTTAGTCCTGGACCAAATCAAATAGACTATGCTGTTATTGTAACCGCTTACGAGTACACGAATACGCTGGCGGCAGCAGTTGAATCCATTTTGAAAGCCGACTATCAAAACTATATTGTGTATATAGTTGCAGATAAATGCGATACTTCAAGCCTTGTTTTCAATGACAAAAGGATCTTAATTTTGACACCTCCGGAAATACTGGGCAGCAACACGGCTTCCCATAACTATGCGGTAAGTAAGTTTATTCGGAAGCACGACAGACTTACAATTATCGATAGTGATAATTTAGTCCATCCTCAATATTTTAACGAGCTTAATCTGTTTTCAGATGAATTAGCTGTGCAGGGTGTAAGGGCTGCAAAGAACCTCGATACCACCATTGCCTGTCTGGATGCGGCCCGGGATATTTACTATCACTTTTATGATGGGCAGATCCTGTATCAACTGGGTTCTTCAGCAACATTATCAGGGTCTGGAATGGCTTTTGAAGTGGAATTCTATACAACGTTTCTTAAAAACAATAATGTTGCCGGTGCCGGATTTGATAAGGTATTACAGAACTATATAGTTAGCCGCGGTATCCGAATCGCATTTAGTGCCGGCGCAGTTGTTTACGATGAAAAGACCTCGAGATCCGATCAGTTGGTTAACCAAAGGGCCAGATGGATAAATACCTGGTTTAAGTACTTTAAGTTTGGTTTCTCAATGGTTTACAATGGCATAATTGGTTTAGACAGGAATCAATTTCTTTTTGGCCTTATACTGCTGAGGCCACCATTGTTTATGTTCCTTATCGCTTCTGTCTGCTTTCTGCTCATCAACATTTGGATAGACCCTTCAATGGCTATAGTATGGCTCATTGGTCTTTTATTGTTTGTTACAGGATTTTTCATTTCACTTTTTTATGGAAAGGCTAGCGATAAAATATACAGATCGCTGATCAATATTCCTTATTTTGTTTATCACCAGGTCATTTCATTATTAAAAAGCAAGTCTGCCAATAAACATTCTGTTGCAACGAACCACTATCATTCTCAGTCAATCGGGACCTTAAAAGAAAACAACGATGAGAATTGAACCCCGAAAGATAAAAGTTAATAATAATAAGGTCAATGACCCTATCGGCGAATGGAGCAGAAAAATAGCGATCTCTATCGTTTTTATAGTGCTCTTCTATTTTTTTATTAAACTCTTGTTATTATAATGCGTGGTTTTGGTCAGACAAATTTCGACAGAACAGCAAAGAAACCGATGTCAGCATACCTCGAAAGGATTTTCCTGACAGAGAAGCTGCAGAACTGGGAAGGGTTTGCTTTACTTACGATTTTGGCCGTAATCATCACTTTGACCACCGTTTATTTTGGTGTTATTGGAGTAGTTGTGATTTTAATCCTCATTTTAGGGTTGCCAGCAATCTACGGAATCGTGGCTTATCCTAAATTTGGAATCATTACACTGCTGGTCAGTTCTTATTTTATCATGTATATTATAAGAATGAATCTTGTGGAATTTCCACTGGGCACCTTAATGGATGCAATCCAGGCCTTACTGATATTAGGTTTTTTCATTAAGCAAAAAAGCAGACCAAGCTGGAAGATCTTTAAAGATCCGATCGGCATAATGATGCTGATTTGGGTTTTCTATAATGTTTTCCAGGTTGCAAATCCAACGGCAGAGTCCAGGATGGCATGGCTTTATACCATTAGATCAATTGCTGTAGTGATGTTAATGTATTTCATTTTTACCTACCACATTCGTGATATCAGGTTTATCCGGATTATCATAAAGATATGGCTGATACTTGGCCTTATTGCTGCGATTTATGCGTTTAAACAGGAGTATGTTGGTTTTTTTGGATTTGAAGAAGCTGAGTTGCGAAGTGAACGACTAAGGAAGCTTTTATTTATCGCCGGCAAATGGAGAAAGTTTTCTATTTTTTCCGATCCGGTTGCATTTTCCTATAATATGGTTACTTGTGGTATATTTTGCATCAGTATGTTGTTCAGTACCATTAAAACCTCGAAAAAGATGGTGCTGGCGGGAATGGCGGTGATCTATCTTTCAGCGATGTTGTTTTCCGGCACAAGAGGTGCTTATGTGCTTATTCCGGCAGCCATCGGCCTGCTTACCATTATCAATTTTAACAAACGCATTTTCTTTTTCACCGTCGCTGCCGGTTTTTTTCTTATAATAGTTATTAATATTCCGTCCTCTAATTCCACGATCAGGAGGTTTCAGTCTGCTTTTAAGCCTTCCAATGACGCATCATACAATTTAAGAAGTGCCAATCAAAAAAGAATACAACCATTTATTCAGTCTCATCCCTTTGGCGGCGGACTTGGTGCAACCGGCGTATGGGGAGCAAGGTTCTCGCCAAATTCATTTTTGGCAAAGTTTCCGCCTGACAGTGGCTATGTAAGGGTTGCAATTGAACTGGGATGGATTGGACTCCTTATCTTTTGTGCTTTGATGTTCACTATCCTTAAAACAGGAATTAATAACTATTATAAAATCAAAGATCCGGAGCTAAAGCGGTATAGCCTGGCAATGATTTTAATCATATTCGCTTATATGTTGGGGAATTATCCTCAGGAAGCACTGGTTCAATTTCCTTCAAATATTTATTTTTATCTTTTTACAGCGTTACTTACCTTAACTTACAAGCTTGATCAGGAAACAGCACTATCTGACAATCCGTCGAAGCCGTAGAGTCAGATCGTTATTAAATTAATTATCCGTATGAATATATTTAAGGTTCCGGAATGGATAAGCCAGTTTAATTTTGGATATCAAAGTTTTGATGAAATTCCAGAACAAACCTTTAATACGATCAAGAATGACCTGGAGCGTATTGTTAGCAATGAACCTGTTGTAAGTATTTTAGTATCGGCCTATAATGAAGAAGTTAATGTTTTGAAATGCATTGCTTCTTTAAGCAAGACGAAATCCAGTTACCCACTGGAAATCATAGTGACCAATAACAATTCAAATGACCATACGCAGCTGACGCTCGACAAATTAAGGGTGAAAAACGTATTTCAGGGAATCCAGGGGTGGGGGCCTGCGCGACAAATGGGATTAGAACATGCAAAAGGAACCTATGTTTTACTGGCGGATGCAGATTGCATTTACCCCGGTACTTGGGTTGACGAAATGATGAAAGTATTAACCAAACCCGGAATTGTTTGTGTATACGGCAGATATTCATTCATCCCCGAACCAGGATTTCCAAGACATAAACTCTATATTCTTGAACAGCTCAAAAATATAATTGCTGAATACAGACAGGTTAAGAGGCCCTATCTGAATACCTATGGAATCAGTATGGGTTTTATTAAAGCATATGCCTTAAAAATAGGCTTTATAATGGAGAAGGTCAGGGGCGAGGACGGCCGGCTTTCGTTTGATCTGATGAAATATGGGAAAATTGCCCAGGTACGGTCAAAAAAAGCAATTGTATGGACAGGTCCAAGAACCCTGGAACGTGACGGCAGCTTTTCAAAAGTGCTCACCAAAAGAATAACCAAAGAACTTAAAAGGTTTTTTACCCTGTTAACTCCTGAAAAACCGCACGACACCAAGAAGTTAAAGTAATAAGCAAAGAATAACTCTGTACCGATATGAATTTCATTTTTGTAAGCCTTCAGCGTATCAATACAGACAGGGAGTCTACCTCTACCAGCCTGGCAAAAGAACTTGCTAAAAGTTACAATGTGCTTTACGTCAATCCGCCTGTAGACCGTAAGGCCTGGTGGTTAAAATCAGACGATAAATATGTAAACCAACAGATCACTGATATAAAAACAGGAAAAGCCGGACTGGTCAGGTCTGCTGAGAAGCTTTGGGTACTAACGCCAAAACACATTATCGAATCTATTAACTGGATACCATTTACTCCGGTCTTTTCTTTATTTAACAGACTCAACAACAACAGATTTGCCAGGGAAATCAAAGCAGCCGCAGAGCAGATCGGATTTGAAGATTATATCATCGTAAACGACAAGGATATTTTCAGAAGTTATTATCTAAAAGAAATTTTGAGACCAAAACTGTATATATATCTTGACAGGGACTATACCCTCGGCTTTGCGTATTGGAGAAAACATGGTTCCAGCCTTGAGCCAAAGCTGATGAAAAAGAGCGATCTGATCGTATGCAATTCATTAGATTTTACTAAAAATGCCAAAAGATATAATCCAAATAGTTTTTATATCGGTAACGGATGTGATTTAAGCATTTTTGATCCGGATAAAAAATGGGAAATGCCGGAGGAGTTAAGGATTATTCAAAAGCCAATAATCGGATACGTTGGGGCGCTCAATTCACAACGTCTGGATATTAACCTGATTGCCGGGATTGCTAAACAGCTCAGCAACTGCAGTTTTGTATTTATCGGTCCGGAAGATGAAAATTTTAAAGCCAGCGGACTTCATCAGATTTCAAATATTTTTTTTATCGAAAAGAAGCATACACAAATTATTCCCGGGTATATTAGCCATTTTGATGTATGTATAAATCCACAGCTGATCAATGAAATTACAATTGGCAACTTTCCCTTGAAAATAATTGAATACCTGGCCATGGGGAAACCTGTGGTGGCCACCGTAACCAATACGATGACAGAGGTTTTTTCAGACCATTGCTACTTAGCAGTTACCGCTGAAGAATTCGTGTCCGCTATTGAGCAGGCCCTGGCAAATGATAATGAGCTTCATCACCTGGAAAGAATCAGGTTTTCGAAAAATTACAGCTGGGAAAATGTATCAAACATATTTATAAATGCAATTAAAGAGGTAAGCAACGATGAAACCTAACAATACCATAACCATAGTTGTCGTTTGTGACAATCATTATCTGGTCCTGCTTGCTGCGCTGATTAAATCTATCGAGATCAATCACAAATCCGATGAAAAAATCGTAATCTATATCGTAGAGGACAAGGTAAAAGCAAAAAACAAGGTTAAACTGGAAAATTCAATCGATCAGGAAATGATTGCTGTTGAATGGATCAGCATGGAGCAGGTCATCCCGGAAAATACGACCCTCCCCTTGGATAGAAGTTCTTATCCTTTAAATATTTACATGCGTTTGTTCATACCGTCATTCCTGCCCGGGGATGTAGGCAGGGTATTGTATCTTGATGTGGATATGCTTGCCCTGGCCGATGTCAGCGAACTATGGAAAACTGATCTTGGCGATAATATAGTAGGGGCGGTAGTGGATCCGATAGGTACTATAGGCAACAAATGGGGCGGCATTGGCAATTACAAAGCCCTTGGACTTTCCCCAGAAGCAAAATATTTCAATACCGGCATGCTACTAATGGACATTTCCAGATGGAAGGAAAATAACATTACCGAACAAGTACTGCATTGTGTCAAAACCAATAAAGAGTTTGCAAACTTCCCCGATCAATATGGACTGAATATTGTTTTGTATAAAAAATGGAAGGAACTGGACCCCTTATGGAATTGTTTTTCCAGCCTGGATATCGAAAAACCATTTATCATTCATTTCAACCACCGGAAACCGATTTATAGATCATATGACAAAAACAGGCAATACCAGTCGCTTTTTTTTCATTACCTGGATCTCACTAAATGGAAAGGAACAAAACCGGTTGGAGAAGCAAGAAGGTATTTGAAAAAGATTAATAATATTATTGAAAAACTGGTGAAAATGCCTTTTGCAAAGCCCCAATAAATGAGTGATCTAAAAAAAGTAACTAAATACGATAGCTGGTTTAGCATTGATCATTTAAAGAACGATCTTAAATCAAGATCAGTAAGGGGTGGTTTTAGCACGGTTACCGGACAAGTTTTCTCATTCGTGCTGAATACCCTGTCTACGACCGTAATGGCAAGGTTGCTGTTACCTGCAGATTTTGGCCTGGTTGCAATGGTCACAGCGATCACCGGATTTGTGACCATATTCAAAGACCTCGGCCTCTCTTCCGCAATTATGCAGAGAGCTGAAATCAATCAAAAACAAGTTAGCGCAGTATTTTGGATAAATGTCCTCATCAGCTTTGGAGTAGGGTTGGTTGTGGCGTGTATCACACCCTTTATGGTCAGTTTCTATAACGAACCGCGACTTGCCGGCATTACACTGGTATTTGCGCTGAGTATTTTTATTACCGGCTTATCCATTCAGCACAATGCGCTGATGCAGCGTCAAATGAGGTTTTTTTCTTTATCCCTGATCCAGTTAGGATCTACCTTGCTCAGTCTGATCATTGGGATTACGATGGCCGTTTTTGGCTACGGGTATTGGTCGATAGTTGCCATTTCCGTCTCCAGTCCTTTGATCAGTTCAGTAGCTTTATGGGCCATGTGCGATTGGCGGCCAAGCTTTTACAAAAAAGACAATGTCAGTTCGTTTTTAAAATTTGGTGCCGGGATAGCTGGTTTTGACCTGATCAATTATTTTTCCAGAAATGCCGACAACGTACTGATAGGTAAGTATATCGGTTCAGTGGCATTGGGCTTGTATTCAAAAGCATACCAGCTTTTAATGCTCCCGATCAATCAACTCAAGAATCCCCTCACTTCAGTTGCACTCCCCGTTTTAAGCTCATTGCAGAGTGACCCCGCAAAATATACCTCATTTTATACCAGGTACCTGTTTGTACTTGCCTTTTTTTCAATGCCCATTGTCATGTTCATGGGCATCTTTGCAGAAGAAATTATACGAATTGTACTGGGAGATAAATGGGCCGGTGCAGCCTATATTTTTAAATTACTTGCCGTTACAGGATTTATACAGCCAATTGCAAGTACACAGGGGTTGGTACTGATTACCACAGGAAGAACCAGCAGGTATTTCTATTTGGGTATTTTCAATGCCTTCTTTACAGTTTTAGGATTTATTATCGGCATTAAATGGGGGATAGCCGGGGTAGCTATTTCTCAGGCCATTGTACTTTATTGCCTGTTCTTTCCTTTATTATATTTAAATTTTTATCAGTCCCCCATCCATCCAAAAGCATTCTTATCGCAAATAGCGCTTCCGTTTATGTTTTCGCTGATCAGCGGAGCGGCAATGTATCTGCTGAAGGCAGAACTGCAATCGTTGAACATCATAATTATGGTTCTCTTAGGATTTTTCTCCGGATTAATTGTGTATCTTCTTTTGTGGATGGTTTCAGCACATGGCAGAAACAAATTAAAAGAACTGGCAGAGATCTTTACCCTGCTTTTAAAGAAAAAGAGTGCAGCTGACATTTGATTTATGAGTAAATTTGGAATTCTGGCATGGCCAGCATATTCGACGAAAAGTAGTAATCCTTATAACTTTTTGATCTATTCTGAAATTGAAAAAATGGGCCATAAGGTGTATGATTTCGATTTCAATCTAAAAAGCATCATAACATTTTCGTTTTCAAAGAAATATATGATTTTTCATATCCACTGGCCGTCAAACATTTTGACATGGTCTACAGCACTACAGGCAAAAAGACGGCTGGGCATGTTCTATCTTTTTCTTAAAATTATAAAGATCTCCGGTAAAAAAGTCGTTTGGACAGTTCACAACTTACAATCACACGAAAGCGAGCACCCGCAGTTACAACAGCGCTTATACAAAATGTTATACCGGCATGTAGACGGTTTTATAAGCTTAAACAGGAACGGACTTGAAACCATAAGAGCATCATCATCAAACAAAAAACAACAAAAATTTTGTTACATACCTCACCCGCATTATAAAGGATATTATCAAAACGACTTTACCCGGGCAGAGGCGAGGGCAAAACTAGGTATCACTGAAGAAAAAAAGGTATTTCTGTTTTTAGGACAGATCAGAAGATACAAAAATGTTACCGGATTGATAGCAGCATTCAAAACTTTAGACCTTCCGGACAAGCTGTTAATGATCGCAGGGAAAGTGCATGATGAAATGCAGGAGGAAATGGCCCGGGAAAATGAAAATAATGAAAATATAATTATCCACGACGTATTTATCGACGATGCAGAGTTGCAGACCTATTTTAACAGTGCAGACCTGGTCGTAAACCCTTATACAAATATATTCAATTCAGGATCAGTGTTTCTAAATATGAGTTTTAATAAACCCACACTAGCTCCTGCAATTGGCGCGTTTCCTGAAATACAAAAAGAGATAGGAGATAAATACATCAAATTATATGAGGATCAGATGATTTCTTCTTCAGCCTTATACAAGTCGATGCAGGAAGCCCTCGAAGAAAAAGAAAGCCTCAGCGACACCGATTTATCCGTATTTAGTTCGGATCAGGTAGCCGCTGAGACACTTGAATTTTATAATAGACTACTTAGCAGTACTTAGATGCCACTGAATACCCAGATATCACTATTTAACTGAAAACAGCTTTGAATTATCCACATTCCCGTCGGTGTACCAGTCCATATTGGTTTTCCCTAAGCTAAGCGCCCACTTGCCAAAGCTTCTGTACGCAGAAGTTATTGTCGCTTTCTCTATTGGATATTTGAAATTGCTCAGCGGCAGTTCAATTGCCCATGGCAGATTTTGATCTTTGCTGATATAACTTACATAACCACTGCCGACTTTTCCTTCACCCACTGTACCATCATCTCCTGTCCGGAATAATTTGGTATCAGCGAAATCAGTAGGCTTCTTATTTTTCAAATGAGTTTCATAACCCCGTCCAAAACCCGCAGTTGCATTCCAGATGAAAGGATTGTAATTCCCCACGCCAAATGCCTCTACTGTAATACCGGGTTTTACGTCAAAACTTACATTATACTTAATAGGATCAGAGGTGTTTTCACCCGGCACAGTGTTCCATTGCGCCTGTTGCTGGCGGCTATCTCTGAACAAGATCAATACAAGGTCCTTGGAAATGGGTTGTTCTTCGATCTCCGCACCCTTAACATTGCTGACACTTGAACGCGTGATGTTAAACTGAATACCGGCGCCATTTTTATAACTGCCTCCCGTTGCATGCAGTGTATAATTTGCATCAACGTGTACTACCTGATTGGCCGCATTGCTGATGATCTGATAGCGATAAGAGATAACGACATCATTCATGTCATAATCGCCCTTCAGCGGAAAGTTATCTTCAAACGCAACAGTTGAGCCTCCATTGGCATAATTGTAAGATTGGTTGATGAAAGCTCTTGCGGGATCCTCAGGAAATGCATCCTTACTGTTCGGGATTCCGTCATGGTCTGTATCCGGATCTATAGGCTTACCATTTCCTTCATTACAATCCGTTGCCTGAATGAACATTCCCTCTCCCGTAGTAGATTTGGCAGTGGCATCAAAATGTTTTGCCTGAATTTTTCCGGAAGGGTCGGCATATTGAACAGATCCGGTAATTTTTGGAGCATTACCGTTATTTATATTGTCATAAGAGGTGCTGACTACTCTGAACAAGGAAGTACTTCCCTCTCCTTTAAGCGTGCCATCCAGTGAAAGGATCACATTCGTTTTAAAAAGTGCGCCATTTCTCAAAATAGTAGAACCTTTCAGATTGGATTGATTATCGACCTGTATGTAACTGTTATTGATGATGTTGGCGTTGTTGTCGAACAGGTTTAAGGTAATAAACTTACAATTGTTGATCAATGTCCCGTTATTTTGCACATAATTCTGAACAGTTACAGATCCTGAATTCGTAAAAGTTCCGCTGGCTGTCATTTTTGAATTAGATGCATTGATTGTTCCGGTGTTGTTAACCGTAGGGCCATTATTAAACATGACTTCGCCGCTGGAAACTGTCCAGTTTCCGGAATTGGTAAAAGTACCGGAAAGGGTACTTTGTTTGGTTTTTAATATACCTGTATTGACAAAATTCGGAGTATTGTTTGAATTAAAATTACCATCGGCATTTAAAGTTCCCGAGTTCGTAAATTTCGCACCCGAATTGAAGTTACCGGTGACTGTCAGTGTACCATAATTGGTTCCGTCACCATTAGATTCAGTAACGAAATCACCTTCCACACGCATGGTTCCCTGATTAAGGAAATTGTTTAACACCTTAACATTACCCGTAGTAACCGTACCGAAGTTTTTAAAGGTTGAAGGACCTTCCCAGTTTAGGTTGTTAAAACGAACAGATGCACCCGATGAAACAATCACTGTTACATTACTGGCCATTTTCAGGCCCTCTACAACGACTCCTGTACCACAGATGCGCATGGTACCACCGTTTGTATTTTGTACCTTAACCGTAATGTTGTTGCCGGTTACGCAATACGTATTGCCGCTTGCCATGTCAAAGCTGTTCTGACTGGACTGGGTGATCACTACCGAACAATCTCCGGTGGCGCAGGACGGACTATTTTCCTGAGGCATGACCATTACTGTTTTTCCTTTAACACCTGAAACCGCAGTTGTTATAATGTCTTTATCGCCTATTGATACATCCACAGTATTGCTGTTTGCCGGAATTTTTCTTGACAGTTCAGCACCATTGGGAGCGTATTTTTCAATCCAGACCTCAGTTAGGGTAGTGGGCAGCGAGATTTTTGTGCTATAAGCATTGATGATGGTTGCAGAACCTCTTGAAAGTAATTCCCCTCCTGTTGTAGGGTCCGCCGTATAAATGGAGATCACATGAGCTTTGTTTCCATACTGCGTATCGCTCACACCAATATTAAAGGTCACATCTCTTGATGTAGCCCAGCTGAATTCAGGTGATGCATTTAAAGCGTCAATGTCTACTTGTGGTACCTCGTCGGGAAGTGTATCCTTTTTGCAGGATACGATCGTCATACTTAGGGAAAGGAGAATGAGGAGTAATTTTATTTTCATAAATTCTAATTGTCACACAATGATACGCCAAAATCGTACCCTTAACCGTCTATTTGGCAGAAATGAAAAAAATATCGCTGGCGGATATACTAAGGTGCTTTTGTTGGATTTTGCTTTTTTGATTGTTCAAAAAAATGCGGATTTGTTTCCCGCTTTAGATCATATTGGGTAATTCTTTCTACAGATTTAAACTCACGGTATACCTGTTTTCCTTCGTCTCCGGATCATACTGGTACACAAAACTATCAGAAGCGAGCGTGATGATGTAAAATCCAAAATGCTCAGGGATCTGATCCAGGCTCAGCCCCTCTACAAATGGATTTAAGAACTTGAATTTATACCTGTCAAGGGTTTGTATGTGGTGGTTGTTTTCTTCGGAAAAAGAGATCTTTATGGTCTTGTCGATCTCTTCAAATGGAATTTGCTGAGTGGCAGAACTAAATTCGATCTTCAGTCCTTTTTCAAATTTTTCAATACACACAGTCGGGTGGTCTATTATCAATTTGATGCTGGAATTCTCATCAGTAGAATGTTTGATGGAGTTGGTGACCAATTCCACCATGATCATTTTAACCCTGCGCTGCTGCGCCAGGTCCAGTTCCTTGTGTTCCATGATTGCGGCAAGTGCCGCCTTGGTAAAACCGAATACCTCATCCACATGGTTCGGGATGTTCAGGTGTAATATTATAGGGAGCGTTTTATTCATTTAGAATTCTTTAACCGCGTTTTCCAGATCATTGTGTAATATAAAGATTTTGTCCAGTCTGGTCATCTGAAATAAATTCACAATGTCATCATTCATGTCCGTCAAAATCAATTTGCCATTATAAGGCAATAATGCTTTTAGAATTGCGACCAGTGCGCCAAGAAAAGAACTGTCCAGATACTCCACCTGCTTAAATGAAATAATGAGTTTTCTGCTTCCGGCACTGATTTCTTTTAAGATCAGTTCTTTAAACTCATTAGAATTGGAAAGATTGGCTTCTTTCTCTTCTATGGCAATAACATTTATATCACCTGATTGTTGTTTGTTTATCTTCATTTTTATATTTTTTTGATGGTAATGATGCTGCAATCATCTACCTGCGTGGTATTTTTGTTAAATAAAATGTCATTAATATCGTCTGCAGATTTCCCGCTTTCTTTTAGCTGATGCAATTTTGATTTAAATATATTAATATCTGAACGTTTTACACCTGCAGTCTCAAAGTCGATCATCCCGTCCGAGATCAGGTATAACTCATCATCGCTGCCCAGTTCTATTTCGGTTTCATTAAAATTGCTTTCCGCGAGAAAACCGAGCAAAATTCCTTCGGACTGATAGCTTTGCAAATCAGCTTTTCCTTTTTCATATTTTAGCAAAGGAAGATCGCCAGCCCCGGCATAGCTTATCTTTTGGGTATCATCATCGATCAGTACAATGCTGAGGGTTGAAAATATATCACCCAGCAATTCGTCAAAATGAATGACTCTGTTCAATTTAGCCATAATTTCAGACAGTGAAAAGTTTCCGTCATAAACACAAAGTCTGATGGCAGACCTGATATAGCTCAAAAAGCTGAATGAAAAAAACCAGGCGCCCCATTTTTTTCCCATCACATCACCCAGTACAATAAAAGTAAAACGTTCATTGACCTGGATGAAATCAATAAAATCACCGCCCGGATGATCCTGATAGCTGGTGCTGAAAAAGCTGACGGAAAAATTCTTCAGGACCGGCGCCGAGGAAGGCGTATTCCTCAGATTCAGCTTTTCGGCTATTCCCTTGATCTCACTTAGTGATTTTTCATAGTGCTGTCTCACGGAACGCATCAGGTTGTCGATCTTCGACAGGATCTGCTTGGCCGGTGTTCCCTTGCTGATGTAGTCTATTGCCTTTAGATCAAGTCCCTGCTGCACAAAACTATTGTCATTTACCGATGTAAGGAAGAGGAAAGGGACTTGCTTGAGCAGGTCGTGCTGCAGCAATATCCTTCTGAAGTCAAAACCATCTTTGACAGGCATCTGGTAATCGGATATGATCAGGTCAGGAATTTCATGTTTGAGGATCGACTCTGCAATATCTACAGAAAGTGCTGTTTTACAGGTATATCCGTTTGAGGTCAATAATTTCTTGAAAAGTTCCAATTGTACGATGTCGTCATCAACCATCAGGATTGTTTTGCTCATTTTTTTTGATTTAACAGAGATCGTATAACAATAAATATACCCATCGCAATAATGATCAGGGAAATGAGGTCCATAAGGGTTACGCCGTCATCAGGCGTAAAGTGAAAAATGGTAAACATTTCGAAATAGGGAGGGGCAGGCATAATGATCATCGCAAAACCCAGTGTGATGAACAGAAAACCAATAAACACCCGCACGATTTTGCCCAGGCCGTCACCGATTTTGTTTCTGCTTACCTGTCTGGAGTCCAGATAATTACTGTTCAAAATCTGCTCCAGTTGGTCGAGCTGGTCCATTTTCTCCATGCCTGAAAGGCTCAGCTCTTTAATTTCCTGAATGAGTTCACCACCGCCCAGTTTCTGATCCAAAGCCTTATTTACCCTTGTTTTAATCCCTTTGATGTTCTCAGAGTCAATGTCACTTTTTTCCAGGAGCAGCATAAATTCATCCAGTTTTTGAATTAATTGCTCATCTTTAGCATTAAGCTGTTCAAAACGCTGCAGATCGGCTGTAAGTTTGTTTTTATCAGGCAAAATGGTCTATTTGAGTGTTAAGTACTAAATAAAATAATGGGTTTGATATCAATTGTAACAGTAAATTTCAATCAGCACCAGGCAACTCTGGAATTGCTTAAATCTATTGAACAGCACTATCCTAAAGCTAATATAGAGATAATTTTAGTGGATAACGGGAGTGATATTGATAATGGAGCATTATTCAAAACCACTTTTCCAAATATCCTCTACATCCGTTCCGCTCAGAATCTCGGTTTTGCCGGAGGCAACAACCTGGGGGTAAAACAATCCAGCGGAGAATATTTATTTTTTGTGAATAATGACACCGAATTTTCTGCCGGGCTGCTCGAAGCATTGTCCGGTACCTTAGCTAATAATCCGCTAATCGGGGTAGTTTCTCCCCAGATCAATTACTTTGACGATCAGACAATTGTGCAATATGCCGGCTTTACGAGAATGAATTATTACACCTGCAGGAACCATTGCGTCGGACAGTTTGAAACCGACCAGGGCCAGTACCGCAACCGCATCTGTCAAACAGGCTATGCGCACGGAGCAGCAATGATGGTCAGACGCGACGCCATGGACAAAACAGGCCTCATGGCCGAAAACTTTTTCCTTTACTATGAGGAAATGGACTGGTGTGACCGGATAAAAAGAGCAGGATACGAGATCTGGATCAATACCAGCGCAACCATCTATCATAAAGAATCACTTTCTGTTGGCAAAAACAGCGCGTTAAAAGAATATTTTATGAACCGAAACCGTATACTTTTCATTCGCCGCAATGCGAAAACCCATCAGCAGCTGTTCTTTTTCCTGTATTTCATCACATTTGTCACGCCAAGGAACATCCTTAAATACCTAACTTCGGGAACGCCCGGATTCGTCAAAGTGCTATTGCGGGCTATAAACTGGAACCTGAGTCACAACACAAACAGCACAGATCTCGGCTATCAATTGAAATAATATGACAACAGCTTTTTGGATCTCGGTATTCCTGGTTTTCTATACCTTCTTTGGCTACGGTATATTGCTGTTCCTGCTTGTTCGCGCCAAAAGGCTTTTTAAGCCCGTTAAGAGAAAATTGTTAGATTTCAATGATCTGCCTTCCTGCACACTAATTGTCGCCGCATACAACGAGAAAGACCTGATAAAGGAAAAAATAACCAACACCTTATCGCTAAAATATCCTGAAGGAAAACTGCAGCTTGTTTTTGTGACCGACGGCTCATCTGACGGCAGTCCGGAAATGGTAGCCGGATATCCGCAGATCAAATTACTCCATATGGAGGAGCGCAAAGGAAAAATATCGGCCGTACACCGTGCTATTGAGCAGGTCACATCAGACATCATCATCTTTACAGATGCCAACACCTTTCTCAATGAAGATGCCCTGGCACTGATTGGCCGTCATTACGGCGATCCGAAAGTAGGGGCCGTAGCCGGAGAGAAACGGGTTATTATCGACGCCGCTGCAGACGCGACAGCGGGAGAAGGCTTTTACTGGAAATATGAATCTAAACTCAAGGAATGGGACTCAGAACTGCATTCCGTAGTTGGCGCCGCCGGAGAGCTTTTCAGCATCCGCAAGGCGCTTTATGAACCCGTGCCATCAAATAGCATTTTAGACGACTTCATGATCTCCATGCGCATCGCTGAAAAAGGATATGTCATCGTTTATGAACCGGAGGCTTACGCACAGGAAGATACATCTGCTAATATCGCTGAAGAACTCAAGCGAAAAGTAAGGATTGCAGCAGGAGGGATCCAGTCCGTCATCTGGCTCAGGTCACTGCTCAATCCGTTCCGCTTCCCCGTTTTGTCCTTTCAGTACATCAGCCACCGGGTCCTGAGGTGGACCATAACCCCCTCGTTAATGGTCCTCGCTTTTGTCCTGAATGTACTTATCGTCGCAGACAACGGACCCAGTTCTTACCTTGTCATACTGGCTGCGCAGGTTTTATTTTATCTTTCCGCTTATCTTGGCAAGGTCCTGGAAGACAGGAAGCTCCGTGTTAAAATACTGTTCATTCCCTATTATTTCTGTATCATGAACTATGCGGTGATGGCCGGATTGTTGAGGTTTTTCTCTGTCGGACAATCCGTAATGTGGGACAAGGCTATCAGAAAACAGCAGTAAGTTAGAATTCTACAGTTATGGTATAACTCGGAGTCACTTTGGCTTTCAGTGGCATCGTTGTGACTTTCCTCAATTTAACCCTGATGTCATATTTAAAAGACGAAGCCCTTAAGATATCTTCCAGCTCAGAAGTATAGACGCTGCCCGGGAGCATGACGCTTCCGCTCTTGGCAGATGGATTGTTAGTGACCTTCGCCAGAGTGGCCTTCTTGCCGCCGCCATTAATTTCAACCTGTATAGCTTCCAGGTTCCCCAAATTACTATCTTCCAGGATAGGGGTGTCCACAAGCTCAAGTTTAAAGGCTGTGATTTTCAGGTTCGTAATATTGGCGCGGTCGGAATTTCCGGTAACCTTCTGTATTTCCTCATCGATGTTTACCGAAGCGTCAAAATTTCCGGCCACCTGCCCGCTGTTCGTATTGGATATGACGGGGATGGTAAACTCTGAACCGGCAGGGGTGATGATGATGTCCCGTGTTATCGTTTCAGTTTCTTTGCAGGATGCAAACGCTGTCAGTAAGATGATCGATGCCTTTAACAGCCTGCCTGGTTTTATAGTCATGGGTTGATTTTCATTTGTTTAAATAACGTACAAATATTGAAAATAATATCTACATTACCTACGGTTTTCCGGTATTCGGAAATCATAGGAGGTTGAGCCTGATTTTGAGTAAACCTCCCGGATATTTGGCGGTTTTTGCCAACCATATAATGTTTGGTGTATTTGTATATCTATTTGTAAATCAGAAGTATTACTTCATTTTATTTAAATATTTAATTCTTATAATGACTGATTTAAGCTGCAATACTCATCTCAAATAACAAAATATTATTCTGAATGACGGTTAATATATCTATGATACAGTTAGTTAAATGCATATATATCAACTAATACTGCTGTCTGTTGTATGCCGCTGAAAAATCACTCCTCATCCCTTTAAAGCGCTCCACCACAGTCGCAATAAATGCTTCGTCCAGGATCTGGAATATCTCGTTTACCCCACCCCCCCTGAGGTCCAGCTCCGATAGTTTATAACTTTGTTCGAGCGTTCCCTGCTCAAACTTGACAATGTATTTTTGGTTCATATTGAACAAGGTGATTTTGCAATCGGGATGGGGAAGTTCTGCTATTACTCTCATTTTTTCTGATATCGTTTTTATAATTTTACACCCATTTCCCTGACCAGGAAATCTGCTTTATCTATTTTAGATGCCACCCATAAAATATAGCGGATGTCAACCCCGATCGACCGGCTGTAACTTTCATTCCAGGCATAGTCATTAATGGTGGCACTGTAGGACCGGTCAAAATTTACCCCTATCAGCTCACCCAGGGCGTTCATGACCGGAGAGCCGGAGTTGCCTCCGGTGGTATCCATATTGTACAGAAAAGCCACTGGTACATCATTCAGATTCTTCTTTGCATAAGGGCCAAAATCTTTAGCCTCCCACAGGGCTCTGATCTGCTCGGGGTAGGCAAAATCAGGATTTCCGCTGGAGCCCTTTTCTATTATTCCCCGAATGCTGGTATAGGCACGCATATAGGTGGCATCGGCCGGTTTGTAGCCGCGCACGTGCCCATAAGTCAGCCTTAGCGTACTGTTGGCATCAGGAATGAAGTTCTTTTGAAGGAACCGCTCTTTTACATTGACATAATCGCCCATGAGCTTGTTCAGCAAGCCCTCCCTCCGGTCTTTTTCCGGGCTGAGTTCTGCGATCTGTTTTGCGATGTCTTTCTCAAAGATCATCACACCATCGTTATAATTGGCCACCGATTTGGGCGAAAGCAGTATGGTATTGAAGACATACGCCTGATTGTTGAGTTTGCTGATCCCCAGCGTCGTCTCTACATATTGATCAATCACCGTTCTAACATCAGAGCCCCTGCCGCTGATCTTGCTGGCTGCATCCACCTTTTGGGTCAGGTTGAACGCAGCAGCATCTTCCAGCATCCGTTTAAAGATTGTTTTATCGGCTTCAAGGTCATAAGATTCATAATTTTTTTCCAGCACCTGTTTCAGTTTTGGCAGGTTCAGCTCAAAGAAAGCCTGTTTTTGTGCCGCCGGCTGTGCGTCTAAGTCCGCTTTAAAGGCATTGATGTTCTTAGATACCGTAATCAGGGTAGTGGAAGTATAGATTTGCGTAAACCAGAGGTCACGCTGCGCATCTCCGTTGATGATCTTGTACAGGTTGTCAATGTCCGTCATCAGGCTACCGTATTTTGCTTTGAGGCTCACATTGCCGTTAATGAACTGAGCCAGACCAGCATCCTCCTTTTTCTTTTGCGAGATGAGGTCTATTCCCTTAAGGCCCTGTATTTTGCCCCTGTAATTTTTGAGTGTATTCGCGTTTCTTTTGATGCGGGTAGCCAGTTTTAGCTCCAGGGTCTTGTCGTTTTTGCCTATTTTTTCCATAACGCCGTTCTGAAAACCATAAAGATCGGCCACATAAGGAAGTACAAATTTTTGCTGGTATTCGATGAACTGAGCAGGACGGTGACGGTACGTGCGGCCCGGATAACCGAGAATGAACACGAAATCTTCTTCATTCGTTCCGTTCGGATTCACCCGGAGGAACTTTTTAGGTTTGTAAGGGACATTGTCCTTCGCAAATTTTGCCGGAGAACCATCCGGAGCCACATAAGCACGCATAAAAGAGAAATCACCGGTATGGCGCGGCCATACCCAGTTGTCAGTTTCGCCGCCAAACTCGCCGATCTGCCTGTTGGGCACGTATACCAATCGTACATCCTGTATGGTTTTGTAGCGGAACAGCACATAGGTTTTCCCAATGAACATCTCTGAAACTTCGGCTTTTATGGTGGGGTCTTTCTTTTCTGCTTCAGCAGCAATGTTTTTCATAGCGTCATTGATGACTCTCAACCTCGAAGCCGGGTCGCTGATTTGCGCCACAGCGCCCAGTACCTGATCAGATACATCATCGTAACTGTCAGTAATGCGGCAGGTCAGTCCTTTTGCTTCGATTTCCTGTTCCCGCCCCCTGGCGACAAAACCCTTGTTCAGGTAGTCATTTTCGGGCGTACTGGCCAGTTGTACCGCACTGAAGGCGCAATGGTGATTGGTGATGATCAGCCCCTCATTGGAGATAAATGAACCTGTGCAGCCGCCTACATTGACCAGTGCGTCGATCAAACTATTTGCCTTCGGATTGTAAATTTCATTGACACTGATCTTTAAACCTGCTTTCTTCAGATCGAGTTTGTGGATCTCGCTGAGCGGAAACATTCCTTCTTCCCAGGGTTTATATGCAGATTGAAGGATCAGGAGTAAGGACAATGAAATGGTGAGTGCCAGGGCTACAAAAGTTTTTTTATGCATTTCTGATTATATTTGTATGTGCTTATAAATCATCACTGCTCCGGCAGTGTAATTCTGCGCACAAATTTAGTGATTTTAACGCGATCAGTCTAACTTCAATTACAGTCCTGAAATTTGTACCAGGCAGCCAAAGGATGGTCTTTCGGTTGTACCTTTGTGGTGCTACGGTAGTAATTTTATTTTGCTTTTACTTTGAGATAATTTTGCCTTTTTTTTGGTTTTTTATTGCTTGAGCAAAAGAATAGCAAAAGGATAGCAAAACAATAGCAAAAGGAAAGCAAAAGAAAATATAAGCAAAACTACTGCAAATTAGAAGTTCAGTACAGGCAGAAATGGCGGAAACATGAGGAGATTAGCTTGACGAAGAGTTGGGGGATACTTCGTATTTTTGCTGTACAAATGTAAAATTAAAAATGGCAGAAGACCTGGTTATTTTAAAAGATACTTCAAAAGAGCAGCAGTACATTTCCCTCATTCCGCAAATTGCGGCACTGATAAACGGAGAGCCTGACCAGACCGCTAACCTGGCCAATATAGCCGCTGCGTTAAAAGAGCAGTTCAATTGGTTTTGGGTGGGGTTTTACCTGGTCAAATCGGATGAGCTTGTACTAGGTCCTTTTCAGGGGCCAGTTGCCTGTACCCGGATACAGAAGGGCCGGGGGGTATGCGGCACTTCATGGCAAAGGGCAGAAACGGTGATCGTACCTGATGTTGATGAGTTCCCGGGTCATATCGCATGCGCTTCTGCTTCACGTTCAGAGATCGTCCTGCCGGTTTTCAACGGCAGTGAAGTGATTGGTGTTTTGGATGTGGATAGTGAACATCTGGCTCATTTTGATGAGGTTGATGCAGTCTACCTCAGAAAAATATTGAATCTGATCAGTGCTTAAACAATCAATTTACAGCCAATGCCTAAACTTCCCTTTTCTTTTTATCAGGATACTGACGTAAACAGCCTGGCCCTGCAGTTACTGGGCAAACAATTGTTCACCCTTATAGACGGCAGGCTTACGGGGGGTACTATTGTGGAGACTGAGGCTTATAACGGAATTGAAGACAAGGCCTCACATGCCTATGGCGGGCGGCTGACCAACAGGACGAGTATCATGTACCAGTCCGGAGGTGTGTCTTATGTCTATCTGTGTTATGGGATCCATCATTTGTTCAATGTGGTGACTGCGCCTGAAGGAATTCCGCATGCGGTACTGATCAGGGGAGTTGAGCCGGCAGCGGGTTTGGATATCATGCTGGAACGCAGGAATATGACTGCCCTTAAACCGAACCTGACAGCAGGTCCCGGTGCACTGGCAAAAGCGCTGGGCATAGATAAAGGCTTGAATGCCAAAGATCTGCTGGGTGAAGAGATCTGGATAGAAGACAACAGGATAACTATCGCCGGGCAGTTGGTAGCAGCATCGCCCAGGGTGGGGGTTGATTACGCAGGTGACCACGCCTTGCTGCCCTGGCGTTATTATATCAAGGGCAACAAGTTTGTGAGTAAGCCTAATAGCTAAACAACAGGTTTTAGAACGCGCCCCAAACAAGAGGTATCTGGTATTTTGTTTTCAACACCGTTATAGGTTAACCCTCAAAATTAGCTAAGTTTGGACGGATGAATTTTGAGAACAACTTATTATTTGCGCAGGGTCTCGACCAGGCAGACCCATTGAAAGAACTGAGGAATGATTTCCTGTTTCCCCGGCAAAATGGAAAACCCTTTATTTATTTGTGCGGCAATTCTTTAGGGCTTCAACCTAAAGCTGCACGTGAAGTAATGAATGTGCAGATGAACAACTGGCAGAACCTTGCTGTAGAGGGTTGGTTTGAGGGCGACAGCCCCTGGATGTTCTATCATAAAGAGCTGAAAAAACTAATCGCCCCGATCGTAGGCGCCAGTGCGCAGGAGGTATGTCCG
>NZ_DATHGC010000140.1:0-35525 GCF_035317785.1 Pedobacter sp.
ATCAGCTCCATATCGTCGACCAGGCTCTCCGCATAAGCACCAAACCACAATCCAAATGACGACGGCATAGCAATCTGCAAGTGGGTGTATCCCGGCAATAATTTGTCTTTATGAATATTGCTCAGGGAGATCAGCTGACCAAACAGGACCGAGGTATTGCCCACCATTTCTTCTATACAGCTTCTGAAAAACAGTTTCAGATCGACCAGCACCTGGTCATTGCGCGAGCGTCCGCTGTGGATCTTCTTCCCAGCCTCACCAATGCGCTGGGTCAGCAGCCACTCCACCTGGGAGTGCACATCCTCAACAGTATCTTCTATTACAAAATCCCCGGCCTCTATTTCCGCGTAAATATTCTTAAGTTCCTTTTGCACAGCAGCAAGTTCATCGGGCTCCAGTAAGCCTATGCTTTCCAGCATTTCGACATGGGCCAGTGAACCCAGTACATCAAAAGCCGCCATCTGCAGGTCGAGTTCCCTGTCTTTGCCAACGGTAAAGGTTTCAATGTCTTTATTTACGTTTACGTTTTTTTGCCAGATCTTCATGTTGCAAAAATACAATAATTACTTAGAGTACCAGAGCGATGTTAAATCTCTATGATCATCGGATGATCGCTCAGGGTCAGCGTCACGGCGTTCGAGTTTTCTACAGAACTGACCGGCAATGAACCCAGTGTAGGATCATACACCTTTCCGGAGACTGCTTTCTCAAAAGTGATCTTAACTTCATCCTCCCCTTTCACCTTCTCGGCCCATACAATCAGGGCGAATTTACCATTGCTTTTTTGCAGCAGCAGGTGATGCGTAGTTTCCGGCAGGTTAGCTATTGAATAAGTCAATTTGCCCGGTTTTGAAACCTTAACCGCATTTTCTGTTCCGGCAACCGGTTCAGCCAAAATACTGGTTAGGTTATGCATATAGAGCGCCGATTTTCTCGGTGTATAATCAGGTTTATAAAAACCAAAAGTCTGATTTCCTGCTTCATCAGATCTGTCCCGCAGCAGGTAAAGCGCCGTATAGCTCCATCCCCTGGCAAACTGTGCCAGGTACAGGTTCAAAAACATACGGGCCTGTTTTTCTTCAGTCAGTTCACCGTTTATGGTCGCTCCTGTCTCAGTAGTTACTCTTGGCAGGTTTTGCAGTGCTTCCCCTTCATAGCCTTGGAACTTTGCCCGCCAGGTATTTCCGTAATTGCCATACAGGCCGTCAACTTTGCAAAGCAAACCGGGGTCTGCGGCATTCCAGGTTTGGTTGTCATACAGGCCCGGGTGTGAAGGGTGCATAAAATAGTTGTGGCAGTTGGCGTAGTCCGCATATTTCGTCCCGTCAGGCATGCTGGCGCCTGCCCCCTTAGGTATTTCAAGATACTGCAAACCCATATTGTCGGTCTGTGCCCCATTTTCACTTAGGCTCCATACCGGGTATTTCTTCAATAACGTGTCTTTCTTAACTGCGGTATAAAGATCTCTCTGCACTTTAGCTACCGCCATCCAGGACTGGTCCTTGCCACCCTTTTCTCCGTTATAAATAATGTCCCAGTTATTGGGTTCGTTCAACCCCTCAAAAGCCAGCAGCGCACCCGCATCAGCCAGCTCCCGTCCACCTTTCAGCAAACGATCTATATCCGTGCCGCCACTTAACAAACCATAGCAAAAGCGCAGGCCAGCCTGTTTGTGTACTTCGATCAGATCAGCCGTGGGCACACCGCCCTCATAGCCGGAGCGGATCCAGCGGATGCCTAAATATTTCGTGATTTCAATTGTTTTTTTTAATGACTCTCCTCTGGTGGAAATGGCTGAATTGACGCCTATGCTGTTTAGAAAATCAGACGCTTTACGGGCGGTTACAGGTTCAGTGCAGGACAATCCCGGTTCATGATGTAAAGGTTTCGACGCGTTAAAGGCAACTACAGACAGCACACCACTGCAAAGAATTAAAAGAGATTTAATTTGAGGTTTCATACAATGATTTAGATAGTAACGATAAAATTGAGCATTTCTTTTGACAACCCGCTGTCTCTTTGATAAACTAGTGTTTTTTCAGATTATTCGGCAATCGGAAGCAGGAAACAAAACCTGCTTCCTTCACCAATCTCGCTTTCAACCCAGATCTTTCCGCCTTCAGCTTCAATGAAGTCTTTGGAAATGGCAAGTCCCAGGCCAGATCCTGATTTATTGTTGCCATCAGTAGGCACCTGGAAATACCTGTCGAATAACCGTTTCTGGTATTGTTCATCTATGCCCTTGCCGAAATCACGTACCGAGAACTCAATGTTGTTCCCGGATTCTATGATCTGGATGACCACTCTGGATTTTTGCGGACTATAACGCAGCGCATTGGATAAGAAGTTGACCAGTACCCACGCTGTTTTTTCGGTATCCACATTTACTTTCGGCAGATCATTCCTGGAGACCAGCTCCAGATCGATCAATTTTTGCTCAGCCTGGAACCTTACTGCATCCATAGCGTATATGGCGACCTTGCGCGGATCTGATTTCACAAAATTCAATTGCAGATTACCCGTCTCCACCTGGGACAGGTCCAATAGTTCACTGGTGATCTTCAACAGACGCCCACAGTCTTCCTTGATATGCTGTACGAGTTCCTTTTGCTCCGGATTCATACTTCCCACCCGTTCGTCATCCATTAGTTTTAAGCTCATCTTGATCGAGGAAATGGGGGTTTTCAGTTCATGAGAGACGGTTGCAATAAAGTTGGTCTTTGCTTCATCCAATTCTTTATACTCGGTCACATTTTTAAGGATGTATACCTCGCCTGCCGTTCTCCTGGATTCTTTGATCGCGTTGTCCTGCTGGTCGTCAATAAATGGAACCATGATCTCACGGCGTTCCAGTTTAAAGTAGGATTCTTTGCCGTCGGCATAGATCTTCATGGGTTTGGAGCTGCTGCCCGTTTGCATCACTGTACTGAGCAGGTCATTCTTTTTCATCAGCTCCGTTGCGTTTGCGCCGACCGCATCCTTTTCATGCATGTTCAGCAGCTGGCTGGCTACCTGGTTTAAAAACAGCACTTCCTGTTTTTCGTTCAGCCCAATGATGGCGTCCTGCATTTGGCCGATGATGGCCTCGATCCTCAGTTTCTCGGACTGAAGTTTAGCCAGGTTGCTGTTTTCCCATTTATTGAGTTGGGAGGCCATGGCATTGAATTCGTCTGCAAGCTCAGAAAACTCATCATTGCCCTTAAATTCCAGGCGCTGTTTGTAGTTCTTGCGGCTGATGGCCTTAATCGCTTCTGAAAACTCCCTTAAAGGATTGGCTACAAAACCCGGGAAATTTACGCTAAAGGAAAACAGGACAATAAAACACAGTGATGCGGCAAACATCAGGTAACTGGCAGCCTTTTCCACACTTAGCTGGGCGGCATCATTTTTCCTTACGATGGCCTGCATGTTTACCTCATCGATAATCCTGAGCTGCAGGTGTCCCTTTTTTAATGCCTGTCTTTGAGCGGTCAGATCAGCTCCCGGAGCTGTCAATTGCCTGAAAGCCTCTGCAAGTGTAGCTACAGCTTGTCCTTCGCCTTTCTCTGTCACGTTATTTTCTTCCAGGCGAAGTTGTACAGCAAATTTGTCCGCCGAAGTTTTAGAAAGCGGCAGCTCACTGTCATCCAGTATCGTCCGCATTTCACGGGTATACCTCAAACTTTCATAATTATCTTTTAGAATGACCTTAGAGCTGACAGAAATCTTATTCATGTAATAGAGGGAAATTCCCCCGAAGAAGATCACAACCACGAATAAGAATCCGAATCCGAGGCGTAGTTTAGTTTTTATTTTCATGATTTCATGGTATTGAATATTTAATCTTATGAAAGGATCACAAGGTCGGTTTCTGTTTCAGATATGTTTTTTAATAGCTTATTAAATATAGCCGTTCGCATGATGACCTGGAAGAGGTTGAGGTGTGGTTTCCCGATACAGATCGTCGTGATCTCCTTCTCAGCTGCAATCCTGGTTATAGTCTCCGTCACATCTTCACTTTTTACTTTGAGCACTTCCGCTCCAAGCTCTGTAGCGAGTTTGAAGTTATTGATCAGGTGCCGCTGCAGGTCAAGCTTGATCCTGTCACCGCCTTCATGGCTCCGCTGCACATAAAGCACGATCCATGGCGAACGGTAATACGAAGCCAGTCTCGCTGTTTTACGGATGATGATCTTTGCCGTTTCATGATTGGTCGAAATGCAGGCCAGGAACTTTTCCGGCCGGAGTTTGATCTGCTTCGGCACTTCCACATTGATCTTTCTTTCCAGGTGGTGCGCCACTTCCTTTAAGGCCAATTCCCTCAGCTGCAAAATTTTTTCGGGCTGAAAGAAATTATCCAGCGCGCGTTTTATCTTGGTCTGATCATAGATCTTTCCGGCCCTTAGCCTGTCTATCAGCTCATCAGCAGTTAAGTCTATGTTGACGATTTCATCTGCAGTCTCCAGGATCTTATCCGGTATTCGCTCCGTAATCGGGATACCTGTAATGGTCTCAATTTCTTCGTTCATGCTCTCCAGGTGCTGGATGTTCACTGCCGAGATCACACTAATCCCGGCATCCAGGATGTCGGTCACGTCCTGCCAGCGCTTGCCGTTTTTACTGCCTTCTACATTGGTGTGGGCCAGCTCATCGACGATCACCACTTCAGGATGAGTGTTGATGACCGCCTGCACATCCATCTCTTCCAGTTCCTTGCCTTTATAAAAGATCTTTCTCCTTGGGATCAGCGGAATGCCGTCTAAAAGCGCATGCGTTTCCGCCCGGTTATGGGTTTCAATATAGCCGATCTGTATGTCGATACCATTTTTTAAAAGTGCGTGGGCTTCCTGCAGCATGCGATAGGTTTTGCCTACACCTGCGCTCATGCCGATATACACTTTAAACTTTCCCCTTCTGGATTTTTTGACCAGGTCAAGGAATTTTCTTACAGATCCTGCTTTATCGTCTTGCTCCATTATATTTTAAATTTACCATTCAGTCATGACATATCTGTTGTCTTAGAATGATACTGCTATACTTGCTGTAACTGCAGCATTGTTGTCTACAGGATTCTGGTCTCTTACAAATATTTTATCCTTACTGCTGTACATTTTTCCCTCCAGACGCACTACTGCGTTGCTGATTGGCGCATAGTCAATATTTAAAGAATAACCTGTGGTTTTAAAACCGTTTGGTGTTCCGGTGGCAATAAATACCCCATTTTTGTCTTCATAATATTCCACTCTTCCGGCCATGGCCCATTTGCTGCTGATCTTGTACTGGGCAATAGCAACAGGAGACAATACTTCATTCTTATCGTCAGTCCCCTTTGCTTTTTGCTGCGTTCCATAATCAAAGCCAACTGTCAGGCCAAACTGGTCGGTAACCTGAAATATGCCATATACATTGTGGTAAAAGCGTCTTACACGAACCGAATCTGCTCCTTCTGTTCCCAGGTAATTGCTGTAATTAACTGTGATCTTTCCTGTGGGTTTCCAGGTCAGCAGCAAACCACCTGCAGGCTGGCTGTTGCCGTTCTGACGGGCCATTCTCTGCCAGCCGTTCAAATACATTGCGGCAACAGTAAATTTTCCATCGCTGGTTCCATAAGTGATCTTTGCACCAGACTCATAAAACGGTGTATTTTCAGAAGCAATGCCGCGGGTCAGTACCCAGCAGTCTTTGGAAATGGCACTTTCAAAACCAATATGGGAAGAAAATATCCCCGCATCCAGCCACAGGTTGGCAGATTTTGAAAGTTTTACTCCGGCATTGGCTTCAAAAATATTTTTCAATACACCAGGCTCTGCCGCCAGATTCGCATTTGCATAGGTACCAGCCATCACCGCAAGATTTGCCCTGATCATTCCGTTTTCGTAGTTTCCTTTAATGAAGCCCAGGTTCAGGTTCATCTCGTTGTGACGGTTGTGGGAATAGATAAAGCCGGGTCTGTTGTTATCGGCAGGTTTGTTAAAGTCGTATCCAAAATAAGTTTCCAGATAACCGCTTACCTTGATCTTCGGTTCTTCCTGCCCATAAGCAATAGATCCTGTTGTTAATGCTGCAGCTAATACTAATAGTTTTTTCATATATTTATTGTAATTATTTATTCTTTAAATAAGATTCCGGTTCCGCTGAGCTGCCTGTTCCTGAGGTCGGCAAACGCTAATGGATCAGGCAGCGAATCGGAATTATTTCTTTAATTCATCCAAAGCAAGGTTCAGCTTCAATACGTTCACTGATGTCGGGCCAAACATGCCCAACAATGGTCCCTGCGTATTTTTAACCACCAGTTCTGCTACTGTTTTTTCGTCCAGCTTGCGTAAAGCGGCAATCCTTTTGATCTGGATAATAGCACCCTGTTCAGAGATATTCGGATCAAGTCCACTTCCTGAGGCAGTAACCATATCCGCCGGGATATCTGCTTTTTTGATAGTTGGGTTGTATTTTAACAGCGTATCGATCCGGTCAGACACCTGTTGCAGATAATCCGGATTTGACGGGCCTTTGTTTGAGCCTGCTGATCCTGCTGCATTATAACCAACAGCGGATGGCCTGCCCCAGAAATATTCCGGTTTGGTAAAGGACTGACCAAGCAGGGCGTAACCTACGACTTTCCCGTTTTTAGTGATCTTTTCACCGCCACCTTTGCCTTTAGAAAAACCTCCGGCAAAGGCTACGATAAGCGGATAGATGACGCAGAGCAGTACCATTAAGACTGCGGTTAAGCGTATGGATTGTAAGATGTATTTTTTCATGATCTTTTATTTTTTAAATTGCTTATACAAATAAGCCTACCAGTAAATCAATTATTTTGATGCCGATGAACGGTGCAATTACCCCCCCGAGGCCATAGATCAGCAGGTTCCTGCGCAATAATGCGCTGGCGCCGATCGGTTTATATTCCACGCCTTTCAGCGCCAGCGGGATCAGGATCGGAATGATGATCGCATTGAAGATCACCGCAGACAGGATGGCACTTTCCGGACTGTGTAATCCCATGATGTTCAGGCTTTGCAGTGCCGGAATCGATGCAATGAACAAAGCCGGTACAATGGCGAAATATTTGGCTACGTCATTGGCAATGGAGAAGGTGGTCAGCGTGCCCCGGGTGATCAAAAGCTGTTTACCGATCTCTACGATCTCAATCAGTTTGGTCGGGTCGTTGTCCAGATCTACCATATTACCTGCTTCCTTAGCGGCCTGAGTACCACTGTTCATGGCTACACCTACATCAGCCTGGGCAAGCGCAGGAGCATCATTGGTACCATCTCCCATCATAGCCACAAGTTTACCCAATGCCTGTTCCTCTTTAATGTAATTCATTTTGTCTTCAGGCTTGGCCTCTGCGATAAAATCATCCACACCGGCTTTTTCTGCAATGAATTTTGCAGTTAAAGGATTATCGCCCGTAACCATTACCGTTTTCACCCCCATTTTGCGCAGACGCTCAAAACGTTCGCTGATCCCCGGTTTAATGATGTCCTGCAATTCAATAACACCCATTGTTTTTTCGTTGACAGCTACCACCAGCGGTGTACCTCCGTTGCTGGATATTTTTTTAACCTGGTCTTCTGTTTCCGGAGGAAATGGGTTTCCGGCCATGAGTACGATATTACGGATGGAATCAAATGCACCTTTACGTGTTCTCTTCCCATCTGCGGTATCCAGACCACTGGAGCGTGTCTCGGCAGTAAATTTGATGAATGTAGATCCTGCCGGAGCAGGCATCACTTTGTAATCTTGCACGACAGCCAGTTCCAGGATAGACTTACCTTCAGGGGTTTCATCGGCTAGGGAACTCATCACGCAGGCCTCAACGAAGGTTTTCATGTCAACTCCCGGTGCAGGATAAAAATTGGTGGCCTTACGGTTACCGATGGTGATCGTTCCTGTTTTGTCCAGCAATAAGACGTCGATGTCACCTGCTGTTTCGACCGCTTTACCTGATTTGGTGATCACATTAGCCCGCAATGCTCTGTCCATACCCGCAATACCGATGGCCGAGAGCAGGCCACCGATAGTGGTAGGGATCAAACACACAAACAGTGAGATCAGCGCAGCAATCGTAATTGGGGTATTCGCGTAATCTGCAAATGGTTTTAAAGTCACACATACGATAATAAATACCAATGTGAAACTTGCGAGCAAAATGGTAAGTGCAATCTCGTTAGGTGTTTTCTGACGCGAGGCACCTTCTACCAAAGCAATCATTTTATCCAGGAAGCTTTCACCCGGCTGGGTATTTACCTGTACTTTGATCTGGTCTGACAATACTTTGGTACCTCCTGTTACAGATGATTTATCACCGCCGGATTCCCGGATCACCGGGGCAGATTCACCGGTAATGGCAGATTCATCTATGGTAGCGATACCTTCAATGATCTCGCCGTCTGTAGGGATGGTGTCACCCGCCTCGCAGACGAATACATCACCTTTTTTTAGCAGGGAAGAAGAGCGTATTTCCGTCTTTCCATTGGCCAAAACTACTTTAGCAGGAGTTTCTTCACGGGTTTTCCTTAAAGAATCTGCCTGTGCCTTTCCCCTTGCCTCCGCAATCGCTTCCGCGAAATTGGCAAACAGTACAGTTAAAAGTAAAATTAGAAAGATCAAAAAATTGTAAGCTGGCGAACCCTGACCCGTATTACTGATCGAGTATACTGTAACGTAAGCCATAATGACCGTTCCGATCTCTACGGTAAACATGACCGGGTTTTTGATCATCACCCTGGGGTCAAGTTTGATGAAGGACTGTTTTAATGCAGTTTGCACTAAAGCAGGTTCAAATAATTTATTTGATGATGTTTTCATCTTGTTATTTATTTATCTAAATATTATTTAAGCATGGTAAAGTATTCTGCCAGCGGGCCTAAAGCCAGGGCAGGGAAATAAGAAAGTGCGTTCAGTACAATGATCACCGCAAAGGTCATCAGACCAAAAGTCAGTGTATCTGTTTTCAGCGTACCGGCAGATTCAGGAATGTATTTTTTTGATCCCAGTAAGCCTGCAATGGCAACCGGACCAATGATCGGAAGGAAACGGCCAAGCAGCAATACAAAGCCCGTCGATACGTTCCAGAAAATATTGTTATCGCCTAAACCTTCAAATCCGGAGCCGTTATTAGCATTAGACGATGTCATTTCATACAGCATCTCGGAAAAACCGTGAAAGCTCGGGTTGTTTAGCCAGTTTTTAGGCTGTACTGCCCACGCAGCATCACCATGACTGATAAACACGTAGCTGGCAATAGCAGTTCCAGCCAGGATCAGGAATGGACTTAAAAGTGTAATCAGGGCAGCGATCTTAACTTCCCTCGCTTCAACTTTATGGCCTAAGAACTCAGGCGTTCTTCCCACCATCAGCCCTGATATAAATACCGCTATGATGAGGTAGATGAAATAATTCAGCACCCCGACACCACAGCCTCCGTAGAAAGAGTTGATCATCATGCCAAGTAATTGCCAGGTTCCCGTTAATGGCATTGTACTGTCATGCATACTGTTAACTGATCCTGTTGAGATGATGGTGGTTACTGTACTCCAATAGCCGGATATGGCAGGCCCGAAACGAACCTCCTTGCCTTCCATAGCTCCTGTCGCCTGAGAGATGCCCATTTTGGCCAGTGCGGGATTCCCACCCAGTTCAGAACTGATAGTAGGAATGAGCAGCAGGAACATTCCGATGGTCATTACCCCAAAAATGATCCAGCCCAGTTTTCTGCGTCTGATAAAGATACCAAAGGCAATTACCATGGCAATAGGGATGATCACCTGTGCGATCAGCTCTACTGTATTGGTGATGTAGTTGGGGTTTTCCAGCGGGTGTGCTGAATTGGCGCCAAACCAGCCGCCACCGTTGGTACCTAAATGTTTGATGGCAATCATACCGGCAGCAGGTCCTCTTGATACATTTACCGTATCACCCTGAACTGAAATAAACTGGTCTTTGGCCTCATAGCTGGTTGGTGTACCGTTAAAAGCCAGAATTAATGCCACAACAAGTGACAAAGGCAACAACAACCTGGTAATTGATTTCACAAAGAACTCCCAGAAGTTACCCAGTTTAACGGTAGTTTTATCCCTAAATGCCTTAAAGAATGCCACAGCGGCAGCAATACCGGTGGCAGCACTAACGAAGTGAAGGAACATCAGTACAAAATGCTGTGTAAGGTAAGAAACTCCGGTCTCTCCGGAATAGTGCTGAAGGTTGCAATTCACCACGAAGCTGATGATCGTATTGAAAGAAAGATCAGCGGTCATTCCTGGATTCCCGTCGGGGTTTAGCGGCAATTTATCCTGATAAATCAGGACAAAAAATCCGTAAACCAGCCAGACCAGGTTAATGGTCAGCAGCGCTTTCATGTGCTGCTTCCAGTTCATCTCTTCTTTAGGATTAATACCGGAGAGTTTAAAGATCCCGGATTCAATAGGTTTTAAAAAGTCCGTCCAGACTTTTTCTCCGGCAAATACCTTTGCCAGGTACTTGCCCAGCGGAATAGCGATCACCAGGGTGAGTCCGTAGGTGGCTATAATTCCAAATAATTCTGTGTTCATGGTGTGTAATTAAAATTTTTCGGGTTTAATCAGCACGTAAATCATATAAATGAAGACGGCGATTGCGATAATGAATAATGCGATCATAATTTTTAGATTTTTTCGAACCAGTCGATTGATTTGTAAACCACCCGGCAGAGTAACAGCAGGGCCAGAAATAATACGATTGTTAACATGATATTTTTATTTTGTGATAAGCCTATGCCAATCCGGGTGCCATATTTTTTAAATAGTCACACAAAACATTGATAATCAGTATATTGAAATAGAAATAATATAAATAGAGTCTATATTTAAACATAAAGACCCTTCCAAAATGGAAGGGTCTTTATCATATTGGGGCTTTCAGGTCTAAGAATCTATTTTATATTCCTCGATTTTCCGGTATAATGTGGTCAGTCCAATACCAAGCAGCCTTGACGTTTCCGTTTTATTGCCGCGGGTATATTTCAGCACTTTGATGATGTGCTGCTTTTCCATGTCCTGCATGTTCAGCGGATCAGTGCCTGCGACTTCGGTATGAAATTCAAAAGGCAGGAGGTCCGAACTGATCAGCTCGTTCTCAGCCAGGATCACGACCCGTTCCATTACATTTTTAAGTTCCCGGATGTTCCCCTTCCAGTTATGAGCGGTCAGCAGACGGGCAAATTCTTTATCGATACTGAATTCGGGCTTGTTTACCTTGGCGGTAAATTCCGCCAGATAATGCATGGCAATCGGAAGAATGTCCTCACGTCTGTGGGATAAGGGTGGCAGTTCGATGGAAAATACGGACAATCTGTAAAAAAGGTCAAGCCGAAACCTGCCGGCCTCTGCCTCGGTTTTCAGGTCCCTGTTGGTGGCGGCAATAATCCGTACATTTACCTGGCTGGTCTGGGTATCGCCCACCTTGATGTAAGTCTGGCTTTCCAATACCCGGAGCAGCTTGGCCTGTAAATCAAGGTTCATTTCACCGATCTCGTCCAGGAATATCGTGCCCTCGTTTGCCTCTTCCAGCAAGCCTCTTTTATCCTTTATGGCTCCGGTAAAAGCCCCGGCCTTATACCCAAACAATTCACTTTCCAGCAGTTCCGGATTAAAACCGCTGCAGTTGACCGCTACAAAAGGTTTCAATTTTCTCGGACTTTCATGGTGGATTGCCTGAGCGAATACCTCTTTACCTGTTCCGGTTTCTCCCAAAAGCAATACTGTGGTCGTGGTACCCGCCACTTTCCGGGCCAGCGCCACCGCCTCCCCGATCGCTTTGGATTTGCCCAGGATAGACTCAAAATTATACTTCCGGGCGATCCTGTTTTCCAGTTCATAAACACGGGCATTCAGCCTGGCCTTGTCCATGGCTTTATAGACCAGCGGAATGATCTTGTCATTGTCATCGCCCTTAGTGATGTAATCAAAAGCACCGTTACGCATCGCCATCACTCCGTCAGATATGGTACCAAATGCCGTAAGATTGATCACCTCTGCAACTGGCCTGATTTTTTTGATTTCTTTTACCAGCTCGACGCCATTATAGTCAGGAAGCTTGACGTCACTTAGTACCACAAGGATCTCCTCTGTCTTCAGGATCTTCAGACCTTCCTTACCGGTATTGGCCTGGAAAACCTTAAAGCCTTCCAGCTCTATGATACGGGCTAAAAGGCTGCATATCTTTTTCTCGTCATCGATGATCAGAACAGTATCTTGCATAATTGAATTTTATTGGTTGCTGTTAATGATGTTGTGATTCATAAGCGTGCAGGTCCGGCTCAGGATTGTTTGCAAGATACGGAAAAATGGATTCCAGCAGATCAATATAAATGGTAATGCCATCGCTGATCTCCGCAAGGTAAATGTATTCATCAACGGTATGGGAGCGGGCTGAGTCACCGGGGCCCATTTTTACAGATGGCATGTCCAGCCAGCCCTGGTCTGAACTGGTAGGTGACAAATAGGTTTTCCTGCCGATGGCAATGCCTGTCTTTACCACAGGGTGCATAATGTCAATCGCTGAAGGTGTGAGCACATTCGGACGCAGGGTGGTATCGCAGAAAGTGTGGTTCCTGATCGTATTCAGGATCTCCTTGCTGGTATAGCTGTGGTCAAATCTGATATCCACCGTAAAGCTGCATTCCCCGGGTACAATGTTGTGCTGCAAACCGGCATTGATCTGGGTAACGGTCATCTTGACCGGATCTGGGAGATCCCGCTCTATCGGGAATTTATAAGTAGAGAACCAGTGGATATCCTTGATGGCTTTATAAATGGCATTGTCGCCTTCTTCTCTGGCTGCATGCCCTGAGCGTCCTGTTGAGACACAATCCAGCACCATAGATCCTTTTTCGGCAATGGCCATTTGCATATTTGTCGGTTCTCCGACAATGGCAAAGGATACCGGCATCAGGTCATCCAAAATACACTTTATTCCTTTCTGTCCGGAGTTCTCTTCTTCGGCAGTTGCGGCAAGACAAAGGTTAAAGGGCAGATCTGTGCGCTCATAGAAATGAAGAAAGGTTGAAATAAGTGAGACCATGGGGCCTCCGGCATCATTGCTGCCGAGGCCATACAGCTTTCCGTCTTTAGTTACCGGCGTAAACGGATCATTTACATATTGCGAATTCGGTTTTACCGTATCCAGGTGTGAATTGAGCAAAATGATGGGTTTTGCAGGGTCAAAGTATTTATTGTAGCACCAGATGTTATTGAATTTACGGATGGTAAATACGCTGCGCTCATTTAAAAATGCTTCTACATGGTCTGCTGCGAAACTTTCTTCGCCGCTAAAGGATGGGGTTTTGATCAATTTTTCAAGCAGGCTCACTGCTTGCTCATATAACTTTTTCATTGGGATATAATTTAGGATTAATGATTAACTGAAGTATGTTCAAGCGTATACCTTTGCAGAAGGTCATATCCGGGCAGAATGCTGTGGCTCTCTGAAACCAGGGGGTCAAACAACATCGCTGTGCACAGGCAGTTGCATTTATGCTTGCGTTCGAGGATGTCATAGTTCGGGCAGCTCTTACAGCCCTCCCAAAACTGATCATCGTGAGTGATCTCCGAAAAGGCTACCGGCTGGAAGCCCAGCTGGGAATTCATTTTCATAACTGCTGTTCCGGAAGTAATACTAAAGATCTTTGCGGCCGGGTACATTCTCCTGGAGATCCTGAAGATGCGGTCTTTAATGGATTTGGCCACTCCTGACTGGCGGAACTCAGGGGCAACGATCAGCCCGGAGTTAGAGACAAAGTTCCCCTGTTCCCAGGCTTCAAAGTAAGAGAACCCTACCCATTTTCCGGCACTGGTTAAGGCGATGACCGCCTTGCCGTCCCTCATTTTTTGGGCAACGGATTCGGGAGTACGTTTGGCGATCCCTGTTCCCCTTGCTATGGCAGAAGCGGCTGTTTCTTTGATTATTTCATCGACGTATCTGATATCATTTATGGTAGCAATACGCACAAATATCATTTGATTATTCATTTTATCTATCTTGATTGAACCGCGTGTTCCAAACGGAGTGCCTCAATCAGAAAAAAAACGATAAACAGCCACAGGGGTATAAAAAAGGCGATAAAATATTTTTTTGGGCCTCAGCACTCCATTTTACACCCTATCAAAATGAAATGGTTTATTTCATTTTGACCGCAATGCTCAAATCATTAAATCCGGGCATATACTACTGATAGTTGTCAAACAACAACAACAAATAGCGCAATTACAACTAAGAATCCTTGTTTTTTTACTGATTCTGGAAATGATTCCGAATATCTTTGCCCTGTCAAAACAAAAAGATAGTCCTATGTTAAATACAAAGATGATCGGTAATAAAATTGCCGAAGCAAGAAAGAAAATAAATATTTCTCAGGCCCAGCTTGCTCAGCGTCTGTTCATCAGCGCTCAGGCAGTCGGAAAGTGGGAGCGCGGAGAATCAATGCCAGACATCATTACTTTTAACCGGCTCGCGGAAATTCTGGGTGTTGATCTTAACTATTTTTCAGAAAACTTCCAGTCTGAGGCCACACCTGTTGAATCGCCATCAGGAAAGCAGGAGAAAAAGCTTAGCTGGGATATGTCAAGTGGGAACTGGGTAGACGCTGACTTTTCCGGGTTGAAAAATCTGCATGAAAAATTCAGCTCCTCCAACATGCAGCGCTGCAAATTTATCGGTTCAGACCTGTCAGGACTTCTTCTAAAAAGCAATAACCTTGATGGCTGTGACTTTTCCAGTTCTGACATCAGCAGCAGCCACATTCAGACTTCCAACTTAGACAACAATTTATTTAAGGACAGTTCCCTGAAAGAAGCTGAATTTTTAAAAAGCCATATCAAAGGCTGTGACTTCTCCAATTCCGATATCAGCAGCAGTCACATTAAGAGTTCCCACTTAGGCAATAATCTATTTAAGGGTAGCTCCCTTAAAGAAGCTGAATTTTTAAAAAGCTATATCGAAGGCTGCGATTTCTCCGGCGCAAATTTTACAGGAGTGGCCTTTAAATCCGGAGGCTTTCAGGAAAACACAGTGACAAATGCTGTATGGAATCGCAGTTCCTTTATTGACACACAGATTGCAGATATCGTCTTCGATGGTACCTTGAAGGATTGCTATTTTGAAGACTGTGTCTTTAACTGGGTGAAGTTCCAGAATGTAACGCTTATTAACACTTTTTTTAAAAACAACAGGTTTAAACGGATCAAGTTTGTTGACTGTCAGGCAGATCGGATAACCTACGAATTCCTGAAAAACGGGAAAGCAGATTTAACCGGTATCACCTTGTTAGCATCATAAAAAAGAAAATGAATTATGTCGCAAAATGAAATCGCCATCTCTGTGCGAGGATTGAAAAAATCCTATAAAAACATCTCTGTATTAGAAGGGATAGATTTTGAAGTAAAAACAGGTAGTATTTTCGCCCTTCTTGGCTCTAACGGCGCAGGCAAAACAACCATTGTCAAAATCCTCAGCACGCTGCTCAAACAGGATAGCGGAACCGCCACCGTAAACGGATTTGACGTTTCGTCAAAACCCGACTGCGTGCGAGCTTCAATCAGTCTGACAGGGCAATTTGCAGCTGTGGACGAAATATTGACCGGGAAGGAAAATATTATCATGATTGCCAGGTTGCGGCATCTTAGCAATCCGCAACAAGTTGCGGACGATGTGCTTAAACGCTTTGGTTTAGCCGATGCCGCAGGCCGCAGGGCATCGACTTATTCGGGGGGTATGCGCCGCAGGCTCGACATCGCCATGAGCCTTGTGGGAAGACCGCAGCTCATTTTCCTCGACGAACCGACCACCGGGCTTGATCCCGAGGGACGTATTGAGGTTTGGAAGATTGTCAAAGAGCTTGCCGGTAGCGGCACGACTGTATTCCTGACCACTCAGTATTTGGATGAAGCGGAACAACTCGCCGATAGAATTGCCATTCTACATGAGGGTAGGATTATCGTGAGCGGCACGCTCGGGGAGCTGAAAAAACTGTTTCCGCCCGCAAAAGTGGAATATATTGAAAAACAGCCGACATTGAAAGAGATATTTCTTGCAATTGTTGGCAAAAAGGAGGAAAATTAAATGGAAACGACAAAGAACTATTTTTTCAATGATATGGATGTTATGCTTGGACGTTCCATGCGCCATATTCTTCGCAGCATGGACACCATCATCACGGTTACCATCACGCCAATTGCGATGATGCTGCTGTTCGTATATGTGTTTGGTGGTGCCATCCAAACCGGCACAATTAATTATGTAAATTATCTGCTGCCCGGTATATTGTTGATAGCTATTGCAAGTGGTATATCTTATACAGCCTACCGCCTGTTTATCGACATGCAACGGGGCATATTAGAGCGGTTCCACTCTATGCCGATTGCACGTTCAACCGTGCTGTGGGGGCACGTGCTGACCTCGCTGGTATCCAACGCGATTTCTGTTGTCGTAATCATTCTTGTAGCATTAATTATGGGTTTTCGCTCGTCGGCCGACATAATGTCATGGTTTGCTGTGGCTGGTATACTTGCGCTCTTCACACTAGCCTTGACCTGGATCGCAGTGATTGCCGGACTTTCCGCCAAATCGGTGGACGGTGTAAGCGCCTTTTCTTACCCATTAGTCTTCCTGCCGTTTATCAGCTCAGCATTTGTGCCGACCAAGTCGATGCCGTCGGGCGTTCGCGCCTTTGCCGAAAATCAGCCTGTGACCTCGATAGTGGAGACCATCCGCTCATTACTTTCAAACCAGCCGGTAGGAAATGAAATATGGGTGGCTCTTGCCTGGTGCGCTGGGATTACGCTCGTGGCTTATATCTTTGCGATGAAAGTGTATAAAAAACGGACGTAAAAGATTGTTCTATTTTATCCTTTTCATTTGGATTGGATCCGGGGTGTCGACGATCAGCGGAACTTGCTCAATACTCACAAAACTTGAGTCCAGCCCGAAACCCCTTCTTTCTGAAATGCTCAATAGTTTCAGCAGTTTGTGATAAGAGATGGTTAATCTTTCTCTAAAACTCAGGCTGCTGGAGTTGGACAGGATCTTTTCAATCACTACAAAACGGAAATCACCGGGTATTTTTCTCGCCTGTAAGGATTCGTATTTACTGGTGATGTCAATTTCGCCGCTTTTCACCAGTTCTTCTACCACTTTTCTAAACAGGACATTGACCCGCTGCTCTACCCTGAAGCCCAGTCTAAAGTCTATCCGGATTAATTTTTCCGGAATCATATGGTCTACTTCATACTCCATCGTATAGGGTTCGTCCGTTACGTCCACATGCAGTATCCAGTAAACATCAGCCCTTTTTGGCTGCTTTTGAATAATGGAATAAATAACTGAGGATTCTATTTCTGTATTAAAATTAGCGCTCGTTAAATAAACCAGGTTTGAAGCATACTTTGCTATGCTTTCATCAGCACTGATGCTTTTAATTAACGGATAAAATTCTTCGATATCAACAAATTTCATATACCTGTTCCTGATCCTGCGCCCATTGTGCCATGCCCACATCACCGAGAAAAGTACGGTTCCCAAAATTAAGGTAAACCAGCCTCCATGCAATATTTTTGCTGCATTACCGGCAAGGAAGGTCAGTTCAATAATACCATAAATCGTCAGGAAAACAATGATCAGGTACATCGGAACCCTCTTGCGCATTAAAAAGATAGACACCAGTATGGTGGTCATCAGCATGGCTACCGTGATTGATAAGCCATAAGCCGCTTCCATATTCACTGATTTTTGAAAGATCAGTACAACGGTAATACAGCCTGCCCATAGAATCCAGTTCATGGACGGAACATAAAGTTGTCCTTTCTGCTCGCTGGGATAATTGATTTTTACTTTAGGCCAAAGGTTTAACCTGACTGCCTCGGCAATTAAGGTGAAGGAACCTGAAATCAATGCCTGACTGGCTATAGCGGCTGCTACTGTAGCGATAGCGATTCCGTATATCAAAAACCAATCTGGCATCAGGTGGTAGAAGGGGTTGACATCTCCCAAATGAGTTCCCTGAAGATTCCACAGCCATACTCCCTGTCCCATGTAATTCAAAACCAGACAGATTTTCACGTAAATCCAGCTGATCCTGATGTTAGAACGCCCGCAGTGACCTAAATCTGAATACAGTGCCTCTGCTCCGGTTGTACATAAAAATACTGCGCCGATGATTAAGAAAGCTTCGGGATTAGTAGCTAAAATGCGGTAAGCATAATAAGGATTGATCGCCTTTAAAATCTCAGGCAATTCCATAATATGTACAAAACCTAAAACAGCGATCATGGTAAACCAAAGCCACATTACCGGCCCAAATGCTTTGCCAACCAGTGAAGTTCCGAATTGCTGCAATACAAACAAAAATGTAATGATCGACAGTACGATCGGGACTGTCGGAAGATCTTTATAAATAAGCCCAAGTCCTTCAATAGCGGCTGAAACCGTTACTGCCGGCGTCATGATTCCGTCCGCCAGCAATGCCGCCCCGCCGATCATAGCCGGAATGATCAGCCATTTTGCCTTTCGTTTAACCAAAGAAAATAATGAAAATATGCCCCCCTCACCTTTATTGTCTGCCTGTAAGGTAATTACAACATACTTTATAGTGGTTTGCAGTGTCAGTGTCCAGAAAATACAGGACAGGCCTCCGAGAATCAGATCCTGGGTAATTAGCCGCTCACCGATTATAGCTTTAAAAACATACAGCGGTGAAGTGCCAATATCACCATATATAATACCTAAACTGATTAATAAACCCGCTGCACTTAGTTTTTGGATATGCTTATGATGACCCATAGATTTTAAATAAATAAATTGTTGATCACTACCCTTTGATCACCGGCTCCAGCATCTTGATATACAGTTCAATCCCCTCAGCGATCTCATCCACAAAAACATATTCATCAGCCATATGCGACCTCGCCGAATCACCCGGCCCCACCTTTACCGAAGGAATGCTCAGCAGCGCCTGGTCTGATGTGGTCGGTGAACCATAAGTGGTCCTGCCCAAAGCCACACCTGCCTGCACCAGCGGGTGTTCTTTATCAATGGAAGAAGGTTTCAGCCGGATAGACCGGGGTTTCACATCGCAGTCTACATTCGTTCGGATGATCTTTAACACCTCTTCATTGGTATAAGCATCAGTAACCCTCACATCAACCGTAAAGGTACAGGTTGCAGGAACTACATTGTGTTGTGATCCTGCATTGATGATCGTCACCGTCATCTTCAAAGGTCCAAACACTTCTGAAATCTTAGAAAAGCGGTAATTGCGGAACCACTCGATGTCTTTCAAAGCCTTATATATCGCATTGTCACCTTCTTCGCGCGCAGCATGGCCCGCTTTCCCGGTAGCAGTACAATCCAGCACCAGTAATCCCCGCTCGGCAATGGCCAGGTTCATTTGCGTAGGTTCACCTACAATGGCAAACTCCAGCTCACCAAGATCCGGCAGTACCAGCTCCAGTCCGTTATTTCCGGAGATCTCCTCTTCTGCTGTAGTCGCCAGACAAACATTGTAAGTTAAACCCTCCTGACCATTGAAGTAAAGGAAGGTCGCTATGAGCGACACCAGACATCCTCCGGCATCATTGCTGCCAAGGCCATATAGTTTGCCGTCTTCTACTGCTGCATCGTAAGGATCGCGCGTATATCCCGAATTGGGCTTTACTGTGTCGTGATGCGAATTCAGCAGCACAGTTGGCTTCGAAGGATCAAAATGTTTATTGTAAGCCCAGATATTATTAAGCTTTCTAAAAGTTTTTATATCACGTTGCTGCAAAAACTGTTCAATTGCATCAGCAGTCTTGTCCTCTTCTTTACTGAATGACTGGATACTGATCAATTGTTTCAACAATCCCAGGCTATCTTTTTGCAGTTGTTCTATCATGTGGTTATTCTTTTGTATATAAAGCCCCGGCTTTAACAGCCGACAGCTTGATGCCTTTAATCAATGAGGAGCTGAATCCGTTGTGCTCCATCTCATTGAGACCGGCAATGGTACAGCCCTTAGGCGAGGTTACTTTATCTATTTCCTGTTCAGGATGTGATTGCATCTGCAATAAAAGATCCGCAGCACCTTTAGCGGTCTGCACGGCCATCTTCAAAGCTTCATCCGCATGAAAACCGATCTCTACCCCACCCTGGGAGGCTGCCCTGATCGCCCTTAAAAAAAAGGCGATGCCACATGCACATAATGCCGTAGCCGAAGTCATCAGGTCTTCGTTGATCTTTGATGCCGAACCTACAGTCTCAAACATCCGGATCACTTCATCCACATTTTCTTTGGAAGCATTGTCAGTCGCTATACAGGTCATGGACTGGCCAATGGCAATGGCTGTATTCGGCATCGCCCTGATCACCTGTACCTGATCACCAAGTTTGTTCCTGATGTCTGCACAGCTTACACCGGAAGCCACAGAAATAAAGACTTGTTTTTTTACGTTCACCACAGGTCTGATCTGGTCCAGCAATTGGTTCAGCTGCTGCGGCAATACCGCCAAAACGATCAGGTCTGCGCCTGCGGCGACCGCCGCATTGTCTGTACTGGTGATGAAACCCTGGTCGGCCAGCGTGCTTAGGTTTGCAATGTTGCGCCTGGTCAGACTGATCTGTCCGGGTTCTGCATAGCTTGCTTTAACAAGCCCTTTGGCCAGTGAAATGCCAATGTTTCCGCTTCCTAATATGGCAATACTGCCTTTAAACTGGTTCATAACTATCTGATTAATCGTGTTCCGAAATTCTGTTGATCTAATTGTGAGAGCTCGTCCGCTTTGCCGATATATACCGCATTCACACCATTTTTTATTGCCTCAAAGGCATTGTGCAGTTTGGGGATCATCCCGCCTGAAACAGTGCCGTCCTGTTTTAATCCTTCAAATTCGCCACTCCTGATCTGCTGAACCAGGGAGCTGTCGTCGTCAATGTCCTTCATCACCCCTCTTTTTTCAAAACAGTAGATCAGCGAAGTCTCGTAAAGACCCGACATTGCGACGGCCACCGCAGAAGCAATGGTGTCGGCATTGGTATTCAGGAGCTGCGAATCCCCGTCGTGCGTAATGGCGCAAAGTACCGGCACAAGACCTGCTTCCAATAAGTTTTTGAGTGTTTCCGATGCTACCGAAGCAGCATCCAGATCTCCTACAAAGCCATAGTCGATTTCCTTTACCGGACGCTTTACCGCCCTGATGATATTGCCATCAGCACCGGTCAGACCTATCGCGTTGCTGCCTTTGGCCTGCAGCTGGGCCACCATATTTTTATTGATCAGACCGGCATAAACCATGGTCACGATCCTTAACGTTTCAATATCCGTAATGCGTCTGCCTTCCACCATTTTTGCCTCCACACCCAGGGAATCTCCGAGCTCCGTAGCGATCTTGCCGCCGCCATGTACCAGGATCTTCTTTCCCGGCAATGCGATAAAGTCCAGTAAAAACTGGTGCAGCTTTTCGGAATTGTCAATCACATTACCGCCAATCTTGATTACACTGAGTTTATTCATGGCTTTAAATTAATCATTCTGATCTACAAGTTCTCCAACATCTGCTTCAATACCGCCTGCGCTGCCCACAACCGGTTTCCCGCTTCATGGATCACCAGCGAATTCGGTCCGTCAAGGATCTCTGAGGACAGCTCCAGATCCCGGCGGACCGGCAGGCAATGCATCACTTTGGCATCATTTGTTCCTTTTAATTTTTCGTTGTTCAGCATCCAGCCTTCCGGATAGGTCAATACCTTTCCATATTCCTTGTAGCTGGACCAGTTTTTCACATAGATATAATCTGCCCCTTTAAGCGCTTCATCCAGACTATGGGTGATGTATGCCCCCGGGGTAAAATCTTCATTCAGCTCATACCCCTTTGGTTGCGCAATGGTAAAGTCGATCATGCCATCTTCCTGCGCCTTGCACATCCACTCTGCAAAAGAGTTGGGCACTGCCTGCGGCAAAGCCTTGATGTGGGGCGCCCAGGCCAAAACTACTTTGGGTTTACCTTCACCTTTCCAGGTCTCCTTGATGGTCACCAGGTCAGCAAGGCTCTGCAGGGGGTGGCGGGTTGCGCTTTCCAGGCTCACTACAGGGACATTGCAATACTTGATGAATTTGTTAAAGAAATCTTCATTGTAATCCTCTTCCCGGTTCACCAGTTTAGGAAAAGAACGCAGGCCCAATATATCACAATACTGCCCCATCACTGCCGCAGCTTCACGGATGTGCTCTACGGTAGTGCCGTTCATGACTACGCCATCCTGGGTTTCGAGCGCCCAGCCTTCTTTGTCCATATTCATCACCATCACATTCATGCCCAGGTTTAACGCTGCCTTTTGAGTGCTCAGACGTGTGCGCAGACTTGGGTTCAGAAAAACAAGGCCCAATGTCTTATTTTTCCCCAAATGCTGTTGTGAATATGGATTTTCCTTTAGTGCCAATGCGTCTTTTAAGAGCTGGCGGATGTCTTGTACATCGTGTACTGAAGTGAATTGGTTCATCCTTTTAAAGCAATTTTAAATTCGTTTAAGAAATGATCAGCCTGAACCTTAGTTAAGTTTAAGGCAGGCAATAGTCTGATCACATTTGGCCTGGCTTCCCCGGTAAAGATCTTATGTTTGAACAGCAAATCCTTCTTCACATTAGCCAGGCTTTCCGGCAATTCAATGCCGATCATAAGACCCCTGCCGCGTACTTCTTTCACCTCGTCAATTTTCCTGAGTTCAGCGATCAGATAACTGCCGACTTCTTCTGCATTTTTCATCAGGCTGTCCTGATCCATGATCTCCAGCACGGCAAGCGCTGCCGCACAAGCCAGGTGGTTACCGCCAAAAGTAGTGCCCAGCATTCCGTGCCATGGCTTGAACTTAGGCGATATAGAGATGCCCGCAACCGGAAAACCGTTGCCCATGCCTTTTGCCATGGTATATACATCGGCATTGACACCTGCGTAATCATGAGAATAAAATAATCCGGTTCTTCCGTAACCGCACTGTACGCTGTCGGCGATATAAACGGCATCATATTCGTCGCACAGCGAACGGATCTTTTGTAAAAAGCTTACCGATGCTTCTTTGATACCGCCTACACCTTGTATGCCTTCTATGATCACAGCCGAGATTTCAGTACCATATTCGGCAAAGGCTTGAGCCAATGCAGCTTCATCGTTATGCGGAAGGAAAATGATGTGATCCGTTTCATTTACAGGAGCAATGATCTTCGGATTATCAGTAGCTGCTACCGCCAGAGATGTCCTGCCATGAAAAGCGCCTTTAAAAGCAATCACTTTCTTCCTGTTGTTGTAGAAAGAAGCCAGCTTCAGCGCATTCTCATTGGCCTCTGCGCCTGAATTGCACAAGAATAACTGGTAATCTGTTTTACCGGATACTTTTCCCAGCTTTTCGGCAAGCTGAGCCTGCAAAGGAATTTTAACAGAGTTGGAATAAAAGCCGACTTTATTGAGCTGATCTGTAAGGCGTGCTACATAATGCGGGTGGGTATGCCCGATAGAGATGACGGCATGACCGCCATAAAGGTCCAGATATTCCTGTCCTTCCGCATCCCATACCGTACTGCCAGATGCTTTGGTTATTTCTATGTCGTTTAATGGATATACATCAAAAAGATTCATGTTCGTAGTTTTAAATGGTGGAAAATAGAATTAAAATGCTGCTGCTTTAAGGTTTAAACCCTGCCGCTCCTCCAGTCCAAACATCAGGTTCATGTTTTGCACGGCCTGTCCGCTTGCGCCTTTCAGCAAATTATCTATTATACTCACCACAAACAACTTGTTGCCATGTTTCTCGACATGCACCAGCCCTTTATTGGTATTGACTACCTGTTTCAGGTCAATGTTTTTCTTGCTTACATGCGTAAAAACATGTGCTGCGTAGTAATCTTCGTATACACGCTGTGCCTCTTCCGCAGAAAGATCACTCTCGACATATATAGCAGCCAGAATCCCCCTGGTGAAAGCTCCGCGCTGCGGAATAAAATTAATGGTCTGGTCAAAGCCCGCATCCAATTGTTTTAAGCTTTCACCGATCTCGTTCAAGTGCTGATGCTCAAATACTTTATAAGCTGAAAGGTTATTGCTGCGCCAGCTGAAATGTGAGGTACCGGACAAACTTTGTCCTGCACCGGTAGATCCTGTCGTAGCGTTGATGTGCACTTCACTTTTCAACAGCCCTTTAGCCACCAACGGAAGCAGTCCCAATTGTATTGTGGTTGCAAAACAACCCGGATTGGCCACATAACAGGCCTGTTTTATTTTTTCCCTGTTGAGTTCAGGCAAACCGTATACCCACTTGTTGCCGGCATTGGCCTTCAGTCTGAAATCCTGGCTCAGGTCTATGATCTTAATATGATCAGCAACAGGATTCGCATCGAGGAATTTTTTTGCGTCACCATGGCCTACACAAAGGAACATGACATCAATATCGGAAGAAAGTTCAGCCGTAAAACGCAGGTCCGTATCACCAAAAAGATCAGTATGCACATCCGAGACTAAATTGCCTCCATTGCTGCTGCTGTGTACAAATGCGATCTCCACAGCAGGATGGTTGATCAGCAAACGTATCATTTCCCCCCCGGTATATCCGGCACCGCCTATGATTCCTGCTTTAATCTTCATGATTGTTCACTTTATGCCAGATCATCACCTGGTTGCCAAAAATCTTAGAGAACCCTTTTACATCTTCCCCGCTCCATGCATTGTTCATCTCACCATAGCTGCCAAATTTACTGCTCATCAGGTCATGCGCAGACTCAATACCGATAATGTTGAAACGGTACGGCAGCAGTTCTACAAATACCTTTCCGCTTACTACTTTCTGCGTGTCTGTTAAAAACGCTTCGATGTTGCGCATGATCGGATCATGGAACTGTCCTTCATGCAGCCAGTTGCCATAAAAAGAAGACAGCTGCTCTTTCCAGGACAATTGCCACTTGGTCAGCGTATGTTTTTCAAGCGTGTGGTGTGCCTTGATGATCACCATTGGTGCCGCAGCCTCAAAACCCACACGGCCTTTAATTCCTATAATCGTATCCCCCACATGAATGTCCCTGCCTATGCCGTACGGCTGGGCGATGGCCTGTAATTTCTGGATTGCCCTGACCGGTTCAAATGTTTCTCCGTCAATGGCCACCAGCTCTCCTTTTTCAAAGGTCAGTTCCAGTTTACGCGATTCCGTTTCGGTGATCTGTGTTGGCCAGGCAGCTTCAGGCAGGGTTTCGTTAGAAGTCAAAGTTTCCTTACCGCCGACCGACGTTCCCCATAATCCTTTATTGATCGAATACCTTGCTTTCTCCGCACTGTACACCACACCACGCGCTGCTAAGTATTCTATTTCGGCTTCGCGGGATAATTTTAAGTCCCTGATCGGGGTAATGATCTCTACTCCCGGGATGATGATGTTGAAGATCATGTCGAAACGCACCTGGTCGTTTCCGGCGCCGGTACTTCCATGTGCTACATAATCTGCGCCTATTTTTTTTACATAATTGGCAATGGCCGTAGCCTGGCTTACACGCTCTGCACTAACAGACAGTGGGTAAGTTGCGTTTTTCAGTACATTACCATAGATCAGGAACTTGATACAACTGTCATAATAATTTGCGGTTTCATCAACCACAGCATGAGAAGCAACACCCAAAGCATAAGCACGTTTCTCTATTTCCTGCAGCTCCTCATCCGAAAAACCCCCGGTATTCACGATTACAGAATGTACTTCCAAATCACGGTCCTGGGCCAGGTAAATACAGCAAAATGAGGTATCTAGACCCCCGCTAAAAGCTAAAACAACCTTGTTCTTCATATTAATGACAGCTATTTATTAAATAAAAACGTAAACAATAACAACAGGGACTTCAACCCCTTATTTTGTGGCTTTGATTTGAGCACCAGCTTCTGCTTGATACTCATGAATCGTTCGTAAAGCGTTGGGTTCTTATGCAGTTCTTCCGCAAATTTCTTCGCTGCATCATGCTTTTGTTCCACAGGGTCATACAACATGGCCGTACACATACAGTTCTTGCGCTCTTTCATCTTCAGGATCTCAAAGTTCACGCAGCTTTGACAGCCTTTCCAGAACTCTTCATCCTGGGTCAGTTCTGAATAGGTGACAGGCTCATACCCAAGGTCCGAATTGATCTTCATCACCGCCAGACCGGTGGTGAGCCCAAAGATCTTTGCCTTCGGATACTTTTGTCTGGAAAGGTCAAATATTTTATGCTTAATGGCATTGGCCAGACCAGCCTTGCGGTATTTCGGACTTACGATCAGTCCTGAATTGGCCACAAACTGTCCATGGCTCCAGGTTTCAATATAACAAAATCCGGCCCATGAGCCATCCTTATGAAAAGCAATGACCGCCTTTCCATCCACCATTTTACCTGCTACATATTCCGGGGAACGTTTGGCGATACCGGTGCCGCGTGCTTTTGCAGACTCTGACATTTCCTCACAGATCTCTTCTGCGAAGACACGATGTTCAGGAAGCGCTACCAGCACTATAAAATCGTTTATATTCATTAATACGATAACGAAAAAATATACATGTTCTGATTAATTGTTTTTTGAGAGGCAATCCTCTGTGGAAAAATTCACTGGTTTGATCAGCGATTTACTCAAATGCGCGGCGTATAGGTTTGCCGGTTGGTAGTAACAGAAAATATGGGTCGCAAACGCTCAATAAACAAACTTTTAGAAGCAATATTCTTTGCCTCTACAATAGAAAGTTTATGTGGTGCGTGCGTGTTCATTTTTCTGTTTACAGTTATTCTTTAAATGACTTGAGGCGCAAAGGTTTAAATAAATATCGAGTTGTGCAATACGTTTTTGATTTTTTTACATTTTTCAGTAAAAAGAAATTCAGGCAATTTATCGTCCAAACCGGAAATAATGCGACAGCAGATCCGGTGATCCGTCCATCATACGGGTGACCATGTCCATCCCAGTGACAGAAAAGGTAATGCCATTGCCTCCAAAACCCAATACGAAATAGCTATGCGGAAACTTGGGATGGCGACCTATATAAGGCAACCCATCCCTGGTTTCCCCAAAAGTCCCGGCCCAGCAGAAATCCTCTATAAAATTCACCTCCGGCAGATACTTCTTCAGGGTCTTTATCAGTCTGTCTCTTTTCCTCCCGATGCGCAAATCTCTTCTGCCGGCATTTTTAAAATTCTCATCCTCACCGCCAACCAGCAACCTTCCGTCTTCTGTAGTGCGCAGGTATAAATAAGGACTATCCGTATTCCAGAACAAAGTCTTCTTACAGACCTCCGCATGCTGGTCGTTTTTTTCGCTGATCATGGCATAGGTGCTTTTTAAGTTCACCACCTTGTCCGGCAGCATTTGCTGGGTCTCGTAACCCGTACAGTAAATGACATTTTTCGCGACAATCTGCCCGCCTGTATCTGTCTCCAGTTTTACACTGTCCTTTTCATATTTCACTTTTTCAAGCTTTGTCTTGTCAAATACCTGCAGGCCTCTTTTGACGTTAAAGTGCAAAAGATCGTGCGTTAGGCAAAAAGCATCGATACTAGCACCATCAGCAGACAAGATCGCACCTTCGGCCATCACACCATATGCTGATTTGACGGCTTGTTTATCCAGCCATTTTACTTCAAAACCTGCGGTCAACCTGGCCTCGTACTCTTTTCGCAGCCACTTTACATCCTTGCTGCTCCCGGCAAAATACACGGACTCTTTCCTTTCAAATCCGCAGACAGATTCGATCTCCCTGACCAGATCCCCAAGTTTATAGATCGCGTCACGACAGGCCTTGTAGCTGGCCACTGCGCCCTGTTCACCGATCATCTCCTTCAATTTATACAATGGCACGTCAATCTCATACTGCAGCATCGAAGTAGTGGCCGATGTACTGCCGTTTGCGATCTCCCGCTTGTCGATCAGTACAGTCCTGTACCCTTTCTCCACACAGGCTTGTGCCATCAGCGAACCCGTGATCCCGCCCCCAACGATCAGCACATCGCATTCCAGGTTGTTTCTCAGTGAGGGATAAGAATGGATGATCCCATTTTTAACCAGCCAGAAGGGTTCATTCGAGCGTATATCCATAATTTTACAGTAATCACCATATAACAACTGTCCGGGCATTGTGTTTCATCCTTAAACATTTAAAATTTCTGTAAGTTTATGTCATCACACATTTGAATTAACCGCAATGAAACATTTGCTCACCTTGCTCTTTCTTTTTGCAGCAGGCAGGTCTCTGTACGCTCAGGATCTGCCTGCTGCCAAAAACATCGTCCGGCAGCTCACTTCAAAACCGATGTGGGGCCGGGGCTATACCAATCAGGGAATGGCCAAAGCCGCAGATTTTATCATCAGCGAATTCAGGTCCTTCGGATTGAAACCAATGGACGGAAAAGACTTTAAGCAGGTCTTTTCATTTCCTGTCAACACCTTTCCCGGAAAAATGCATGTCAGCGTAGACGGCAATAAACTAATTCCCGGCAAAGACTTTATCGTGATGCCGGAAAGTACCGGTAAAAAAACAATGGGAAGCCTGCGGCAAATGGACAGCGTCACTTTCGCAGACCCCGGTCAGCGGTTGATGGTTCAGCTGAAGGATAAGCTCACCTGGTCTGTAGCCAAGCAGCAGGAAGATTATACCGGAGTCCAGATTGATAAAAAATCTATACTGGGCGCTCCTAAAAATATAGAGATGAACATAGAAAACAGTTTTGTAGCGCAATTCAGCACCGCCAACATCTGTGCTATTGTAAAAGGCAGCAAAATACCAGATTCGATCATTGTCATCTCCGCACATTACGATCACCTCGGCGGAATGGGAAGTGAAACCTACTTCCCCGGGGCAAACGACAACGCCAGCGGAATCGCCTTTCTCCTGAGCCTGGCCAAATACTATGCAGCCCATCCGCAGGCCTACAGCATTGCTTTTATTTGCTTTACCGGAGAAGAGGCCGGGTTGGTCGGCTCTAAGTATTTTACTGAACATCCGCTGATCCCTCTGGAACAGATCCGGTTTTTGATCAATGTCGATATGGTTGGTACTGGCGAAGGCGGTATCACAGTGGTGAATGCCACGCTCCATGCTAAAGAATTTGCGCTGCTCAATAAGATCAATGATGACAACAAATACCTCTCTAAAATAAACCCAAGGGGTAAGGCGGCCAATAGCGACCATTATTTTTTTACGGAAAAGGGAGTCCCTGCTTTTTTTATTTATACAATGGGCGGCATAAGCGCCTATCATGATGTTTTTGACGTCGCCGCAACACTCCCATTCACAGAATATAATGATCTGTTCAAGCTTTTTGTGGCATTCAATAAAGAATTAATGAAATAAAATGGGCTCTAAAAATAAAAAGAGCTGCGGCAAACCAAAGCAGGTCTTTTCACGTACATGCTGATATATACCTCTGAAAAACAAAATGTCAAATAGGATATTGGCGGCTTACTTCATCAGTAAGCCGCTTTTTTTATTTAAGGGCGATAGTTTAAACCAATTTCCCTTAATTTCGTTTTATATTAAAATCCATATTTATGTTCGACAAATTAATGGCGGCACAGCAAAAAGCCGATGAAATAAAGAAAAGACTAGATACCAAATTATGAAATTCACTTACTATGGCCAGTCCTGCTTTTCAATTGAAGCCGATGGCAAAAAATTCCTTTTTGATCCTTTCATCACGCACAATCCGCTTGCCAAACATATTGACATTAAAACCATTGAAGCAGATTATATATTGGTCAGTCATGGCCATAGCGATCATATAGCGGACCTTGTTGAAATCGCCAACAATACCAATGCCCATGTGATCGCCGTAGTAGAAGTTGCGACCTGGATCAGTAAACAGGGTATAAAAAATGTAACCGATGTCAATTTCGGCAAAGCAAAATTTGATTTCGGAACATTAAGAACCGTCTGGGCGGTTCATACCAGCGCCAATCCTGACGACAGCTATGGCGGCAATCCCGCCGGATTTGTTCTGGAGCTGGAAGGAAAGACCATCTACTTTGCCGGTGATACGGCTCTTACCTGGGAAATGAAGATCCTTGCTGACCTGTATAGCCTGGACTATGCCATTCTTCCGATCGGCGGTCACTACACCATGGATGTTGATGATGCTTTGATCGCTACGAAATATCTGGAATGTAATAAAGTGATCGGTGTGCATTACAATACATTTCCGCCTATTCAGATTGACACTAAAGAAGCTGTTGCCAAATTCAAAAGAGAAAACAAGACTTTGCTTTTGCCTGGCATTGGTGAGACCATTGAGCTTTAACCAGAAAGGCTAGCCAATAGAAAATTAAGGCGCTTAAAATTTAAACTAAAGAAAGTCAGCATTACTATTCAAAGGCTCAAAACCCTTAGGCACGCTGAAAAAGCGCGCAAAGGCTTTACATGCCTTTTCATAGAACGCTGAACTTTCTTTAGGCGTGTTGCAAAAAAAAGCAAGTGTTCTCAGAGAAGACATAGGATTTGTGCGCTTCTTCAGCGCGCAAGGTCCAGTCTTCGAAGAGTAATGCTTGCTTTTTTTATACTAAGCTCCCTGCTAATAATATGACGAAACCTTATTTAATGCGCCGCCAGCCAGTTTTCTCCCTGCCCGATTTCTACTTCAATTGGCACCGTAGTTTTAATCGCCGTTTTCATCCGGTGTGATATGATGGCTTTCATGGCTTCAACCTCAGTCTTCAGCACGTCAAACACCAACTCATCATGCACCTGCATCGTCATTTTAGACTGGAGATTCTGGTCCTGAATGTCTTTATGGATGTTGATCATCGCCACCTTGATCATATCAGCAGCCGAGCCCTGAATGGGTGCATTGATGGCATTTCGTTCCGCAAAACCCCTTACGGTCTGGTTGGCAGAATTGATGTCACGCAAGTACCTTCTTCTGCCCAGAATAGTCTCTACAAAACCATTCTCACGGGCGAAGTTCATCGTATCCGTCATGTACTTCTTAATTCCGGGATACTGCGTAAAATACTGTTCAATGATCTCGGCAGCTTCCTTACGCGGAATGCCCAGATTCTGTGACAAGCCAAAAGCCGATTGCCCGTAGATGATCCCGAAATTTACCGCCTTGGCATTGCGGCGCTGAGTTGAATCTACCTCTTCGATAGAAATTCCGTACACCTTTGCAGCCGTAGCCGTATGAATGTCGATACCATTATTAAAGGCATCCAGCATATTTTCCTCTTTACTGATATCGGCAATGATCCGCAGCTCGATCTGAGAATAATCCGCTGAAAGCAGAATGTGATTCTCATCCCTTGGAATAAAAGCCTTGCGCACCTCACGCCCTCTTTCGGTACGAATAGGAATATTCTGGAGATTTGGATTGTTGGAACTCAGTCTTCCCGTTGCCGCCACCGCCTGGTTGTAACTCGTATGCACGCGGCCTGTTTTCGGATTGACCATTAAAGGCAGTGCATCCACATAAGTAGATTTCAGTTTTTGCAATTGACGGAAATCCAGAATATCCTGGACAACGTCGCTCTTACTGGCCAAAGCCAATAACACATCCTCACCGGTCTGATACTGTCCGGTCTTCGTTTTTTTAGCCTTAGGATCAAGGCAAAGTTTGTCAAACAATACTTCACCCAGTTGCTTTGGCGAGGCCAGGTTAAACTTCACCCCGCACTTGTCATATACACTCTGCTCAAACTTCCTGATGTCGATCTCCAGTTCCTTAGAATAATTGATCAGCGTATCCATATCGATGCGCACACCCTCTTTTTCAATCTCCGCAAGCACATAGATCAGCGGATTCTCCACTTCCATGGCCAGTTTTTCCGCATTGAGTTCTTTCAGCATAGGTCTGAACTTATTGGCCAGCTGCAAAGTCACATCCGCATCTTCCGAGGCATAATCAACTACTTTCTCCACAGGCGCATCCCTCATCGTTCCCTGCGCTTTGCCCTTAGGCCCGATCAATGTGGTAATGGAAATCGGCGAATAATTGAGGTAATTTTCCGACAGGACATCCATACCGTGACGCGTATCCGGATCTATCAGGTAATGCGCCAGCATGGTATCAAACAGAATTCCCTTTATGGAAACGCCGTACCATTTCAGCACCAGCATATCATATTTGATGTTCTGTCCGATCTTGCCAATACTTTCATTTTCCCACACTGCTTTAAACTCATCAACGATGACCTGCGCTTCCGTTCTGTTTTCAGGTACAGGAATGTAGTAACCTTCCCCAGGCTTAATACTGAACGACAAGCCCACCAGGTCAGCAAGATTGGCGTCCGTACCCGTAGTTTCTGTATCAAAGGAAATGCTTTCCTGCTGCAGCAACAATGCGATCAGCTCCCTGCGCTCTTCAGGTGTACCCACCAATTTATAATCATGCGGCGTGTTTTCAATAGTTTTCGCTTCGGCCTGTTCAAACATAGCCGGCGCCGCAACAAACACCTTAGGGTCACGCTGCGGCATTTCAACTGCCTGCCCAAACAGATCGGTCTGCTGGCCAGCACTTCCTTTCGCCTCGTTGACACTAAACCCTTCGCCGAACACCCGCTTTCCTATGGTTCTGAATTCGAGTTCAGCAAACAAAGGCTCCAGCAGCTCCCTGCTTGGCTCCTCCAGTTCCAAAGTCTTTTCATCAAACTCAACCGGAACATTCAGTAAGATTGTAGCCAGTTTTTTGGAGATCATCCCCTGCTCAGCATACATCTCCACATTCTCACGCTGCTTGCCTTTCAGCTCGTGCGCGTTGGCAATGATGTTTTCTACAGAACCATATTGCTTGATCAGCAGCTTGGCTGTTTTCTCCCCTATGCCAGGAATGCCGGGAATATTATCCACTGCATCGCCCCATAGCCCAAGTATGTCAATCACCTGTTCCACCCTTTCGATCTCCCATTTGGCCAGAATCTCTTTGACACCCAGCACCTCCATCTCATTTCCCATCCTTGCAGGCTTATAGATAAAGATATTATCCGAAACCAGCTGCGCAAAATCCTTATCAGGAGTCATGCAATATACCTGGAAACCCTGACGCTCACCCTCTTTCGCCAAAGTACCGATGATGTCATCGGCCTCATAACCATCCTTAGTGATTACGGGAATTTTAAAACCCTCGATCATCTTACATACATAAGGAAGTGCGGTAGCCAGGTCTTCCGGCATCGCTTCACGATGTGCTTTATAACCAGCGAAATCCGTATGCCTTTCTGTAGGGGCATCCGTATCAAATACAACAGCAATGTGACTTGGCTTTTCCTTTTTCAGTACTTCCAGCAGGGTATTTGCAAATCCCATCACCGCAGAAGTGTTGATTCCTGTAGAAGTAAACCGGGGAGCTTTGCTCAGTGCGAAATGCGCCCGGTAGATCAGTGCCATGCCATCAAGAAGGAAGAGTTTTTTCATCTGTCTATTTATTGTTCTTTATTTGTGATGAAGCTATCGTGATTTTATCAGGCAATTTTGTGCTTTTGAAAATCATGATGGTCTCATATAAGATCTTTGTTATTTGATAAAGGTAATAATACTCTAATAATTTCCGTTATTTGACGATTATGAGATCTATAAAATATCTGGCGCTATCCCTTCTTGTCCTGTCCGCTCTATATTCCAAAGCACAGGACATCATTGTGATCAGGGAAGGCAACTTTATCAGGGGAACCATTAAAGCAACCAATTTCTCCTCAGTGATCTTCAAGAACGATGCGGAAAGCATGGTGCAGTACGAGGCTAAGGACATCAAAGAATTTGTCTGGAACGGTGAAACTTATGTAAGCAAACCCATCCTGATCAATAAGCGCATGGAGTTCCGTTTTTTCAGGCTCCTTGAACAGGGCACAGTCAACTTATATTCGATAGGCGGTAATACCATGGCTGCAGAACCTCCTCAAAAGCGCGCTAAAGTCAGGCCATCTGTCGCTGTTGGCGGTGGCACAGGCGGTCTGGGCGGTGGTGTGGGCATCTCCATCGGCGGCGGCAGGCGGAGCGAGGCCGATCAGCCAAAACGAATCATGCCGACAACTTACTTTATTGAACGGCTCGGTACCGGTCCCTTGATGGAAATTCCGGTAGAGGGAGTAAATTCCGAAGGCAAGGCGCAGCACATTAAAAACATACTGCTGCAAAAACTAACCGGCAGCGCGGACATCAGCCAGCGCATAAACGCGACAGACACATTTGATGCCAGCCAGGTGAAGTCCCTCGTCGTGGATTACAATTCCATAAAAAAATAATTCTTATCTGCTGATACAGCCGATCTTGTGGTCATTGACCATGCCTGTCGCCTGCATGTGCGCATAGCAAATCGTGGTGCCGAAAAATTTGAACCCTCTTTTCTTCATGTCCTTGCTGATCGCATCGGAGAGCTCCGTTCTTGCCGGGATATCTCTCATGGTTTTGATCGCGTTGACCAATGGTTTCTTACCCGGCAGAAATCCCCAAATGTAGTCGGCAAAAGAGCCGAACTCCTCTTGTATGCCGATGAAAAGTTTCGCGTTGCTGATCGCGGCGTTCACCTTTAGCCTGTTCCGGATAATGCCCGCATCGTTCATCAGCCGCTCCGCATCCTTTTCATCAAATGCCGCTACTTTTTGAACATCAAAATCAGCAAATGCCTTTCTGTACCCTTCTCTTCGCCGGAGAATGGTGATCCAGCTCAGTCCGGCTTGCGCGCCCTCAAGAATGAGAAATTCAAACAGGACCTTATCGTCATAAACAGGCTTGCCCCATTCTTCATCGTGGTATTTGATGTACAGCGGGTCATTGCCGCACCAGTCACATCTGATCATATCCGTCATTGTTTAAATTCTTAGGGTTTTCATTTTATAACTCGATCAGCGGATCCCAGAAAAGTGTTTTAAAATTCTGGACCTTGTCATTCTTCACGCTCACTCCTTCAGCTTCCAGCAATTCCTGCATCAGGTCAGGAGTGCCAAAATGGAACTTGCCGGTCAGCAGTCCGCTGCTGTTGACGACCCTGTGGGCAGGTATCGGCGGATGAGCCAAAGGAGCATTGGCCATCGCGTAGCCCACCATTCTGGCAGAACCTCCGGAACCCAGACTTTTGGCAATAGCTCCATAAGAAGTGACCCGCCCTTTTGGAATGAGCCGGACCAATTCAAAAACCTGATCGTAGAATGACTGTTCCATTATTCAAATGAGAATTGGATGTAATTTATATTTTTATCGTGCTTTAGATAAATCCTTTCATAATGGGTTTTTATGCAAAGCACCTCGTCTGCAAATTCAGATTTGTACAGCTGGTTTGTATTTTTATGGCACACCATTTTCAGTTCGTTTACTGTCTCCACGGTATACTGATAGAGTCCGTCATTGTCGGTTTTCAGATTGACTTTACCGCCGGGTTTCAAAAATGATTTGTATTTATTTAGAAAGCCCGGGTACGTGAGTCTCTTCTTCTCCCGGCTGTCCTGCGGCTGGGGATCCGGAAATGTGATCCAGATCTCGTCAATTTCGTTTGCTCCAAAATAATCAACAATATCTTCAATCTGGATCCTCAGAAAAGCCAGATTCTGAATGCCTTCATCCATCCCGGTTCGTGC
>NZ_DATHGC010000141.1:0-3221 GCF_035317785.1 Pedobacter sp.
AACCTGCACCTGCTGATGGTCAGCTTCTACAGGCCGGTAAAGGGAAGGTTCAGGATCATTATGGAAGCGGGTGCTTTCCCATCAGATCAGTATGCTATTGAAAGCCAGGTACGTTTTCATGGCTATGATCCAAAGGAAGCCATTATAGAAGTAGCCCCGCGTGCCGGCGAATATATCCTGAGAACGGAAGATATCCTTTCGGCGATCAGGGAGAACGGCGCAGAAATTGCTTTGGTGCTTTTTGGCGGGGTCAATTATTTTACCGGTCAGTGGTATGATATGGAGGCCATCACTAAAACCGGTCATGAAGCAGGCGCGCTGGTTGGCTTTGACCTGGCACACGCTGCGGGAAATGTGCCTTTGCGGCTTCATGACTGGGAGGTGGACTTTGCCTGCTGGTGTTCTTACAAATACCAGAATTCAGGACCGGGCGGGATCAGCGGGATCTTTGTTCACGAAAAGCATTTTGGTGATGCCGCTTTGAACAGGTTTGCCGGATGGTGGGGCTACCGGGAACAGCAGCGCTTTAAGATGGAAAAGGGATTCGTTCCTGAGGCAGGAGCCGATGGCTGGCAGGTAAGCTGTACGCAGGTAATGCCCATGGCGTTGTATCACGCCTCGCTGCAGCTGTTTGAAAAAGCAGGGTTTATGGAGCCATTGCGTACTAAGAGTAAAACTTTAACAGCCTACCTTTTTTATATTGTAAATGAGGTGAATAAAGATTTGGGAATGGAGCAATATAAACTGATCACACCCCTGACTGAAGCCGACCGTGGGGCGCAGGTTTCCATTATCGCAAAGCAAAACGGCAAGCGTATTTTTGAGCAATTGGCAGCTGCCAATGTGCTGGGTGACTGGCGCGAACCTAATGTGATCAGGCTGAGCCCGGTGCCGATGTACAATTCTTTTGAAGATGTGTTTCATACCGGAGCGCTGCTGCTGGACATCAGTAAAACTTTGCAGATTTGAGCGGTGTATTTGATACTTTGACCGAAGTATTAACTGAATATTAGTATTTTTATTCAAAAGGAATTAGCTATATGATCAATTACAATCCCAAGGACTGGGTCAATTTTATATTTCATTTTCACAAGGCGGATACCTTCAGAAAGTTATGGCCGCTGATGGTCAGTGTAGGGGTATTTTCTGCACTGATCGCTTTCTTTGAGCTCAATTATTTGAAGCTGGCTGAGACCACTTATGTTAAAAATATAGGGATGATGCACAACCTGCTGGGTTTTGTGATCTCTATGCTATTGGTGTTCAGAACCAATACCTCGTACGACAGGTGGTGGGAAGGCAGGAAGATGCTGGGCTCGCTCACCAATGTGAGCCGTAATTTTGCCATTAAGATCAAATCTCTGAAACCCGGTGCGGCACATCTGGAGTTTTTCAACTACGCCATTCCAAAATATGCCTTCGCTTTGAAGGAGCATTTGCGCGAAAGGCAGTATTTTGGAAAGAACAGTTTGCTGATAGAAGTGGACGGCGGCAAGCACATCCCAAACCAGGTGGCGGCAAGCATATCGGCCCGTATATTTGAGATGCAGGCCAATGGGGAGATCAGCCAGGAACAGCTGATCATACTTAATGCGGATGTTCAGCAGTTCACCGATATTTGCGGTGGCTGTGAGCGGATTAAGAAAACGCCGATCCCTTATTCTTACAGTGCATTCATCAAGAAGTTCATCTTTATTTATGTGATCACTTTGCCCATTGGCTGGGTGTTTAGCCTGGGTTATTTTGTGATCCCAATTGTGCCTTTTATCCTGTATGTGCTGGCCAGTCTGGAGCTCATCGCTGAAGAGATTGAGAACCCGTTCGGAGAAGATGCCAACGACCTGCCTGTGGATGAGATCTGTGAGAATATAGAAAAACACGTGGGGGAGCTGCTGGACTGATATGGTGAAAATAGCCTGGCATCCCCTGTATGCTCATCCGCTGCCTGAGGGTCATCGTTTTCCGATGGTCAAGTACGAACTGATCCCGGAACAGCTCTTGCATGAGGGCCTGATCAAGCCAGATCATTTGTTTGCGCCTGAGCCTTTGAGCGAGGAGCTGGTCTTGCTGACCCATGATCGGACGTACTGGGAACAGCTGCGGGACTTAACTTTGCCTGCTAAGGAACAAAGGAGAATCGGTTTTCCGCTGACTGCGCAATTGGTTGAGCGTGAATTGAGGATCGCTCAGGGATCTGTTGAAGGCGCGCTGTATGCACAGCGGCATGGGATTGCCTTTAATGTGGCTGGCGGCACGCATCATGCGGGGAGTAACTGGGGGGAAGGTTTTTGTCTGCTGAACGATCAGGCCATCGCTGCTAATTACTTATTGAGCAAAGGTTTGGCTAGCCGTATCTTAATTATTGATTTAGATGTGCACCAGGGCAACGGAACGGCTGAGGTCTTTTACGGTCAGCCGCGGGTGTTTACTTTTTCTATGCACGGGGAGAAGAATTTTCCATTCAGAAAGGAGCGCTCTGACCTGGATATTGCATTGGAAGATGGCTGTGAGGACGATGAGTTTTTAACCAGGCTGGCTATTGCGCTGAAAGGCCTGGTGAGGGAGAAACCCGATTTTGTGTTCTACCTTTCGGGTGTGGATGTTTTGGAAAGTGACAGCCTGGGCAAACTGGCGCTCAGTAAATTTGGCTGCAGGGAGCGCGACCGGCTGGTGTTCCGGTTTTGTAAGGACAATGGTTTACCGGTACAGGTCAGCATGGGCGGCGGGTATTCGCCGGATATAAAGGATATTGTGGATGCGCATTGCAACACATTTAAGACAGGATTAGATATTTTTGAATAGATCATGAAGATCGTTATTGCAGAAAAGCCTTCGGTGGGGCGTGAGTTGGCTAAAGTCTTCGGCGCTACGACAAAAAGGGATGGTTATATAGAGGGTAAGGGGTATTCTTTTACCTGGGCGTTTGGCCATTTGCTGCAGCTGGCTCCGCCCCAGGAGTATGGGTATATCGGCTGGAGAAGACAGCATTTGCCGATGCTGCCGGCCAAGTTCAAGCTGGGAATCCGAAAGATCAAGACTAAAGACGGTATGGTGGAGGATCCAGGGGTAAGGAAACAGCTGGACATCATTAAGAAGCTGTTTGATGAGGCTACTGAAATCATTGTAGCGACGGATGCGGGGCGGGAGGGTGAACTCATCTTCCGGTATATCTATTATTTTTTAAAATGTAAAAAGCCCTTTAAGCGGTTGTGGATCTCCTC
>NZ_DATHGC010000142.1:0-6043 GCF_035317785.1 Pedobacter sp.
GCTCTTCCCGACGTGGCAATCTCCCCTACAACACCGCCACAAAACACCCCACACCAGCTAACAACAGTAACGCATAACACGCAAAATAAAACCCTAACTGAACCCATACTTCCATTTCATTAAACCGTAAAACCAAACTGCCAAACCCCGGCAACTCAAACACCAGTAAAAACCGCTGAAGCAACCACCAGCACAAACCGATCAAACCCAAAAAGCAGATCAGACTGATCACGATCAGCACCAGAATACTCGGATCCACATAACCCACAGTACTATCAAACCTAAACAACTGCTGCTGCACCATCGGCCACATCAGCACCAAAATCCCAAACAACACCACCACCCTCCATATCTCCACATCCCTTTCCCGGAATGCCTTTAAAACCAATTCTTTCATAATTTTTCTTTTTTTTAACACCATACTTTCCCTTTCCCTCACTCGACTGAGTCCATTTGACGCGAATGTGAGTTCCTTAATTTGTTGTGAGAGAAAAACTGGTGACTCCGATGGACATAGGGGCATTGCGAAGCTGTGTCCCAGTCCAGGAGGAGTTCACCAGTTTTTCTCACAAATTATTGAACCACCGTCGCGTCAACAAACTCAGTCGTACTCGCCATCTTGTTATCAGCACTTACAAACGACGTCCAAACCTGAACATTATCACCACTCCAATCCACAGGCAGCAGCAGATCATAAGAAAGTGCAGACCTTATCGCCGCACCAACCGACACCTCCCACTCCTGCTTCGACGGATTATACACAACCAGCACCGGCTTATCCGTACCCGCACCAGCTTTCAAAGACGGTATCGCCGCCGACCAGGCAAAATCCAGTTGCGCATCCTCCGTAGTCGACAACACCATGTTTTTAGCCTTAGCCAGTTTGCCATCGCTAAACAGCACCTTCGGATAATCAATCGTAAAATTTGGAGAAACACCCGTAACGGCATTCAAAAGATTGTACCTGACCGCAGCATTCCAGGCACTCATATCAGAATTCCGATCCTCAAACCCGATCCTGATAAAATCACTGACCTCACTCAGCCAGCCCGTCATTAAAGTTAATTTCTGCTGGATCACCAATTGTGCCGCACTCGGCGTTCTGTTTCCCTTAGCCGGAGCTATAGAGAACACGTTTTGTCCGTTGACCACCCGGCCAACGTTGTTTCCGACCTTTCCTACCAAATGATAGAAAGGGCCACCTTTTAAAAATCCCATCGTTCTTATATTTTGATGGTTACCATTGTTTTATCCAATAACACAACCGCTATAGGAATGCCTTAATTAAAAGGCGATTTTAAGCTCCTCAGCAGTCCCCTGCCAGCTAAACCTGACCACTGCAATTCCACCATCCATCAGCTCCCACACCAGCACTACTGCCCTATCTGTCTCCTGCTGACCAGACACAATCTCGACCGCCCATTTCCTGTTCCTGGGGCTGCGCAACTCAATCACCCTCGCCTTACCACCCTGCTCAGCCGCAGCCCGCAGATCGGTCAGTAACCGGCTGCAACCCTCGATGTTGTTGATCCTGTACAGCATCCTGTTTCTTCTGAATACCACACCTGCCCTGTTGTCCTTTTTCCTGTAAATGTCCACCGAAAAGCGATCCCGCTTTCCTGCCTGTTTTTTTATCATAGTTTTGATTACGTTTAATGATCCAAAAGTACGGCGATCAAAAAAGGCCAAGTGTTCCCGGGGAACCCTTGACATCACTTTTAAACTTATTTCAGCATTCCAATTCTCAACACCATCATAATTTTTAGGGTTATAACCATAAAAAACTTTTAAAAACCTAGCTTTGTAATTGCAGGCATTCTGGAAAACATTGTCATGCTCGAATTAAAACGCCGCGGATATAATGTATATATCGGTAAACTGGACGATAAAGAAATTGACTTTATAGCCGAAAAATCAGGAAATAAAATCTACGTACAGGTAACCTATAAAATGGAAAGTGAAAGCACCATAAGCCGGGTATTCGAGCCTTTAATCGCTATCAAAGATCATTACCCTAAATATGTGGTCAGTATGGATGAACTTTGGAAAGAATCCATAGAAGGCATAAAACACTTGCATATCACAGATTTCCTGCTAATGGCTGACTATTAATCCCAATTTCTTCAACCTCATTCGTACCTTTTTCAGCTGTATCTTCGTCAATATCAAATATCCCGCCACATCTTCATCCCTGATCGGCCCCGTTCTGGCAGGAAGCAAACCCTTAAACAAACTGTAAAACTTCAGCAACCTCGCCTCCACATCCAGCGCCAGCAAATCCGTACGCAGCTTCTCCTGAGCCTCACTATACATGAAAGCAGTCTTGAGCGCCATTTCCCGCATACCTTCCATATGTTTATAGATCTTTTGCATGTGCGCATGGCTGATGCTCCGGACCAGCGTATTCTTGCAGGCCACAATCTCAAAAGCAGAAACCTCCTGGTCCATAAAACACTTCAGGGCCACAATGGTATTCTCACGATAAATGCGGTACAGGTACCTGTACCCGTTCGGGCACCAGGCATAGACTTTGACCAGACCGTGCACTACATAATAGGCATTCTTTGGTACCTCGCCCTGGTACTCCAGGCTGCGTTCTTTTTTACAATAAGGTTCATCGATCATCCAGAGCAGCAGGTAAGGTTCCAGCTCTTCCGGCAATGGGTTTTTAGGATCAATACTGCGCAGCAGTGCCATTAGCCTATTAAAGGCTTTGTCATTGTTCAACATGTTTTTACTCGTTTTAAGTTAGTTTGGTTTTTTATCCGGTTCCATTTACAAATGAAAAAGGAATGCCGTCAGGCGATTGAGCATTTTTACGTAATAATTTTATTAAGTTATAATCCAAAATTACGTAAAAGGCAATAATAAAACAACACGAAAGAACAAAATTTTTATATTTAATTACCTGATTTACAAATAATTATGTACAAAAAAGACCATAGCAATCTAGCTACAGTCCAAAGGGTATAGTCAGTATATAAAACGTTATTTAAGCCGGCTCACTTTTGTCATCCAGAGCGCAGGCAGGATCTCAATCTGCAACTTACCTACCTTATTTGTATGCAGTAAAGATATCCCATATAAAAAGACCAAAAAAACCCGGATGTGAAAACCGTTTTTTGATAGACAGATATCAAAAAAAATCAGTAATTTTAAACACAATCATGAAATGAAATCACATCTTAACGCACTCATATTATTGTCTTTAGTTCTTTTTTTTGGTTGCACAAAAGAAGAACTTGACCCTGCGCTGTTTTCACCGGGGCTCTCCAACTTCACCATAGAAAACAAGAAGATTGGCCAGTCCCCCTTCCTTTTGACAAAGCCCACTAGCGACAGCGACGGTGCAATCATCTTTGCAACTAAAGACACTGCACTTGTCAAAATCAGCGGCGATACCGTCACACTGAAAGCAGCCGGAAAATGCACCATCTATGCGCTGCAGCGTGGAACAGAGAAATATCGCGCCGATACCATTTCAGCCAGCTTTATGATCTTAGACTCCTTGTCAGCCAACCTTTCCGGTTTCCCGGCAATAGCCAAACGACTGGGTGAACTCCCTTTTACCTTAACAGACCCCAAAAGCGACAACAGCTCCCCGTTCAACTACCGGACCAGCGACACCGCGATCGTGTCCATCAGCGGTAAAACTGTGACCCTCAAAAGAGAAGGCAAATGTATCATTACAGCAGAACAGGGAGCAAAAGGCGACTATAAAAAAGCAAGCATTTCCGCAGAATTAACAGTTGCACCCAAGCTAAGCGCCATCATCACCTCAATTGTTTTTCCGGTAAAAAAAGTCGGCGAACCCGATTTTACTTTTGATCATCCGAAAAGTAACAGCACCGGAGCATTTTTCTATACCAGCAGTAATGTTAATGTAGCCTACGTTTACGGAAATCAGCTCAGCATAAGAGGCCCCGGAAAAACTACTATAACGATCGCACAACTCGAAGCTGGAATTTACAAAACGACGATAATTACCGCAGATTTTACTGTAATAGAAAATCCGGCCCTATCTACCCTTCAGGATGTAGATGGAAATACTTACAAGGCTGTCAAGATCGGAAAGCAGATCTGGATGGCAGAAAATCTGAAGACCAAACATTATACGGACGGCTCTCCAATCCCATATCTGAGATCCAATGCCGACTGGGCAAACCTGGGTACCGGAGGCGGATATGCCATGTATGACCATGATGAAAAAACGGGTAGAACTTTTGGATATCTCTACAACAGGGCAGCCGTCACAGACAGCAGGCAATTAGCCCCAGCCGGCTGGCATATTCCGTCAAAAGAAGAATGGGAGGTACTTTATCAATACATCGGAGGTACCAGGGAAAGCGGGCTGCTCCTTCGCGATCAATATAGCTGGAGTCCCCAAATGGAAAACGTCAATTCTACCTTATTCAGTGCAATGGGAGCTGGGTATAGACTTTCCAACGGCGAATTCACCGGCTATATCACTGACACCGCATGGTGGTCTACAGGCACCGTTCCGTATTACAGCTTATATACAAAAGGATATTTTGAGGCCGGTCCACTCTCCTCCTTAAATATCACCGGATGCAGCGTACGGTGTATCAAGGATTAACCACCCTTCACCTCTGCTTACTTTTCATCGCCCGTATAAAACTTTCTGCAGGCAGTGCCTCATGTATAACAATTGTTATACATTTCCTTTTCTCAATTCAACAATAAATCAAAGAACAATTCATAACAAAAGCAACTTTAATCAACCTCCTCTTCTACAACTACATAGATCTTCTGGATATGCTCTCTTACATAAGCTTTAAACTGTACCGCATTGTCCCATACCCCATTCTGCTCATCATTGTAATCCATTTGATCCCCACTAATCGCTGTCCTTCCACCAATCACATTAAAGCGCAGTGATTTCCCGCCCAGGTAGTCCAGGTCTGCCCACACCGTTCCATTGCCTTTCAGGTACTGCGCCCAGAGATCAGCCTGCGTAATGGCTTCAAGATCAGCCAGGCTTCTGATGTTCAGCTCCGCAATGAATTTGGCAGGCTCCATCTCTACCCACAGTGTAAATTTAGTAGGTCCTTCTGCCCAGACACTGATCCTGCAGCAGATGTCATCTATCCCGTCAATTTCTACATCCTGGGGATTTTCATAGACGTTGGGCAAAGTCTCTATAAGCGTCATAAATTGAGAGACCGTCATTAGTTGTTCTTGCATTGTTTTCTGTTTTTTTTATTAATTATTGTTTTCATTAAGGCTGCGGATTCTATCCGGAATTTCCCGCAGCCTTGTACTTATTAAAAAAACTAACCATTGTTGTATGGGTACAACAATATCTTTATTGCATTTTTTTCCTCTCTCCCTCCGGGAGAGATGTCCACAGGACAGAGAGGGAAAGATTTCAAAAACCCTCTCTCCCCGCAAGGGGGATCTCTCCCAAAGGGAGAGAGGAGATAATTTCACAAACTCCCCTGGACTTCGGATCGCAAACCAATGAGTGTTAATTCTCAATCAATTATTTATTTTATTTTGTGCTACCTCTTTAATAACCCCGGCCGGAAATTGAGATAAAACCGACCAGGGTCTAACTAATCATAAATGGTTGCTCTTTTATTTCAATTCAATTTCAAAAGGTATTTCCTCCGGAGGCAGGCATTGACTCTGATCACATGCCATAAACTCCACAGTCCCACTAAGTACAGTCTTTACTCCAGGCTTTTTCACCTTCACCACCTGCACAAACGTTACCGTACCATCATCCGACAACACATCTACCCCAAACTCCTTTGAATGCTCCTTATGCAGCTTACCTACCTCAGTAGTCTTCCCACCTAACAACACTAAAGGGTTCTTTGCAAAAGTCACTTTCGTAGCTGAAGGCCCACCATCAGGCGTACTTTGACTGTAAATATGCCAACCTTTTTCTATCACCGCAGTCATACTTACCCTATACACATCAGCCTTTCCCTTTACCGGCGCAGCCGAAAAACTCCACTTTATTGGACTTAAGATCTGGGCTTGTGTTGTTATCGTTATCAGTAGAAATCCTACGGCA
>NZ_DATHGC010000143.1:0-4317 GCF_035317785.1 Pedobacter sp.
CCTCCAGCATTAATCCACCCTTTCCCTGCGAAAATACAACCACGCCATTTCTATAATTCGCATTGGCCGATGCACCCGATTTGACAGCTATTGCTGAAGCCTGTCCGCTAAATTCAACTTTATTTTGCATGAAGCGATCCGCTGCATCTTTGTTTTCAAAAAAAATAATTTCCCGGTATGCCTGCCCTCCTGCCTGTGCTCCCACGGTTACCTGCACCATCTGGGCAGTACCAACTGGCCTTCCTTTTTCATAGACTGCACCCTTACCCGCAGCGCCGCCTACACCTACCCCGCCCTTGCCTACATTGGGAAATATTGCATAGGCAGAAGAGTGTTTAAAGAGATTTTCCATTGACGGATCTGCCTTTAGAAAGGAGGCCTTGGCCTTTTTACTGTCATCGATTATTCTCGTTTGAGAATCATCCTGCGCCATTAATACTCGTGGTAAAAACAGGCCTGACAACATCATTAGAAGTATTACTGGCCGAACGGTGCTGGGCATTTTCATAAATAATAAATTTTAAGTTGTGAAGGGGACTTTGCGATGAAAGGAATGCAAATAACCTGCCATGTGAAATACCGTTCGGACAAAACGAAAGCCAATGACAATCAATGGCTTGAGAAATAGCGGATGGGACAATCGGGACCCCAAATCACTTCTTCAGCCGTCCGCCAGTGGATCGTGTTGGCATTAGCCGCTCGTGAGTGACGATAGCAGTCCGCGCAAAGGACAACGCCGCATTTTTGGGGAATACTTAGCTATTCTTTAACGGTTTCGGGTTTGCGGGCGCTGTAAATTTTCGCGATCTTTCTTCTATCCTAAATCTCCCGTTTATGCGAATAGCTCTACAAAGTGTATTATTCCTTCTGCTTTCTCATTTTAGCTTTGCTTCTTCAATGGCCCCAGCCTTGAAATTGGACACGACCGTTGCGGCGAACAACGTCACCAGCCATTCGAAATTATATTCAAAAGGTAAGGGGACGGTAGGCTTGATAGCCGGCCTGACACTTGGTCCCGTCGGTATCCTGGGCACACATCTTTTTTCTCACAATCTTGCTGAGCGTAAGAAGGCGGTGAAAGGTTGCGAGATATTAGGAACAGTGGTCCTGGTCGCGGCGTTTTCGGTGCTGCTGATCTACTCACTTAAAGGCAGCGGCCATCACGGTGGTGGAGGTAGGGTCAGTGGGTCACGTGGAGGTGGGCATCATGGCCCCAACCTTAGCCATTTGGATCTCGACCTGGATCACAGCAGCGGATGTCAGAAGAAAGATCCTTCCAATACTTCTGAACTGCCTTTGTTCTTGCAACCATAGATAGGATAACGACGTCTTGAAATTCACAGGCTTAGCTTCCCCACCCTTTTTCCGAAAAACGTGGGGTTCCGGGTGAAAACGGCGATTTTTTGATGGCGCAGCCCGTTTATTCTCAATTAACGTACCTTTAAGGTAGAGAAACGATTGGTTTATGAAAAATAAACTAATATATTGGATACCCATTGTTGGCATATTTGTCAGTCTCGTGCAGTACGAGAAGGACAATGGCCTGGGTGCATTTTGGGGCTATTACCAAGCAGCCATGCTTGTTATATCTATTTGGATCGTTGCATTCTTACAAACCAAATAATGAGTCAGCCAGGCCGGAACACCTACCCAGAGTTCATTCCTCCTACAATTTCAAGGAGTGCTATTAATCAAGTTTTTTCATGAATGTCATATTATTTGAAAAAAACTTAAGATTAAAGCCTCTTACTTTCCCTTTATTGTCCTTTTGGAATTGACATGTCACCGGTGCCCCTTTTACATAAAAGTCTTCATTCGTTTCTGCATAAAGTCTTGCTTTGCCTCCAAACATATTGATATAAAGAGAACTGTCTGTTCTGGTAATCAGCCAGTCTTGTTCATAATGACCGGCATACTGATCAAGCAATAAAGTATTCAATTTTAGGTTAGGTTTGCTGAAAAGAAATTGCAATCCTCTTGCAATAGAATAAGGACCTTCACTGGCATGGCTCATCTCTTCCACAACAAGCGTGTCAAGATCAAGCCCTTTATAATTACTTGCCTTTAACTGACTAATAAATTTTTGAAAATTAGTTACAGGAAATAGGCTTTCCTCAACCTCGCTGGAACTAATGAATATTTTTGCATTCAGCGTATGGTTTCTTTCTGCAAAGCTTTTTTCTGTTTTAAAAGTTATGTCATCATCTGATTGCAAAGCAGGACTGGCAAGAATATAACGGTTAAATAGACCCGGTTCGTGAAATAGCGCATATAAAGCAAAAAACCCTGCAAGGGAGCCACCGGATAAAGTATTATTTTTTTTATCGCTCTGGAAACCGGAATCAACCCTCTTAATAATTTCTGTTTTTAGAACGTTAAGAAATTTAGCCGCTCCGCCAGAGTTCGGATCCCCTGGCATAGCAATTGAAGAAAAATCTCTGTTTCTACTCGCTTCAGTTTTATTCCGCCATCCAATACCAACAATAATCATTTCAGGAACAGAACCTTCATACACCAATGATCCATAAACAGAGCAAGCTACTGCAAACCCCCACTCGCCATCCAGTGCGTAAAACACGGGATATCTCTTGCTTATATCACTAGAACTGCCGGGCAGAGAGATATACAGTTCATAGTCCTGGCCATTAATAGCAGATTTAAAATTTATTACCTGTGTACCTGGCAATTCTACTTGCACCTTTTGTGAATATGTTGTATTAATACAAAAGGTAAAAGTCAGAAGTATGAAAAAACCCTTTGTGATATTCATATCTTGTTGGTATTTAAAATAAGATTTGGAAAAAATTTTGTTTTGGTGTAACTTCCTTACCCCTTTCATTTTCCTTCTCAAACCTTATCAGGTATTTTTTGACTACTTCGCTTTTTCTCCCACCCTGTGTATCGAGCAATTTATTTATTAACCGCAAAAATTTCAAACTATGCTAGTCATTGCTCATCACAACATCAACGATCCTGAAGGTTTCTGGGCAGCTGCAAAAGACGTTACAATGAATCTGCCTGGCAATTTAAAACTGCATGGCGTTTATCCTGCCCAGGACGGCAAGACGGGTACTTGTCTTTGGGAAGCCGATTCCGTTCAGGAAGTTCAACAGTTCCTGGATAAGAATGCGGGCAAGTATGCCAAGAACTTCTGTTATGAAGTAAACCTAGAGAAGTCCATTGGACTACCCGATGTTCATTTGACTGAAGACCACGCTGTTTAACAGGACCATTAATTTTAAAAAGCAGGCAGTGTATTTAATCACGCCTGCTTTTTATTTAGTGCAGATCCTTTCCGGCCGGATCATCGCCCGTTCTGTTTATTCGTATTTTAATACCGCTTCACCACCCGGTACACAAGGCGTTCCGGTTCCCCTATGACCCCACTCGCGGCTCTTCTTTGTTTCAGCAAATCCGACTTCCAAAAAGCATAGGCTTTGGCAGTATCCATAATTGCCGTTACGAGCGTTACTTTTTTATCATTGTCGGGGTCATGGCCAAATGCCCGTACGGTTATGCCATTATCAGCTCTTTCTTTTTCGCCTTCCTGAAATGCCTTTTGCCAGGCATCCCAATCCTTAACAGTAAACGTGGTCCTGGACCGCAGGTTTGAACTGATCATAGCTGTATCCTGGAAGGTCATCGTAACAAAGGTAAACGACGGCGTTCCTACCACTCCCCCTTTTTTCATTGCCTGTTTAAGGCTGGGGTCCTTCGCGAATGTTTTGGCCTTGGCCAGATCATCTACTTTCACCGCTACCAATACTATATTGGAATCTTTCTCACTCCGGCCAATTACATAGCTGTGAATGCCACCCGCCAACCTCATCGAGTCATGCGCTTCGTAGGAGGGCATCCATTTTGCAAAATTGGCGACCTTGTGTGTTACTACCATCATATTTTGCGGCGTGGTAATAGTAGTCGTTTTCGGCGTAACCGCGACTGTGGTGCTGTCGGCTTTTGTGGAGTCGGAGGCTGTCTTCTGGTCACTTCCGCCTCCGCCGCAAGAAGTAAGAAAGAATGGGATAGCTACATAAAATAGCATGCCGGCAAGTCTGGACTGTTTCATTGATTTTCCTTTTTAAGTAATGAATAAACAAAATTTATAGTCAGATGCCGATCCTGGTTCACTTTCCATAACCAGAAGGAACAAGCAGCAAAAAATCAGGCACCCTTCATCTTTTTCTGAATCGCAAATTTTAGTCATGAATAATAAAAAATAGTCTGTAGTGCTTTCACTACTAAAGAGATGATGTGAGAAAGGATGACGGGTTACGATAGGAAAACGGAAGTATAGGGCCACCCAAGTCCTGCTTA
>NZ_DATHGC010000144.1:0-13794 GCF_035317785.1 Pedobacter sp.
ACCAGCCCGGCCAATATTGGTGCTGACGTATGCCACCTGAACCTGCACAAAACCTTCTGCATCCCTCACGGCGGCGCCGGTCCGGGCATGGGCCCTATTGGTGTGGCCAAACATTTGGTTCCTTACCTGCCGGGCCATGCGGTTGTGGACATTAACAATGAAAAATCAATTCATGCGGTGTCTTCCGCGCCATGGGGATCAGCTTCTATCCTGATCATCTCACATGCTTATATTGCGATGATGGGCGGGGAAGGCCTGACCAATGCGACCAAATATGCAATTCTGAACGCGAATTACATGAAGGCGCGTCTGGAAGCGCATTATCCTGTTTTATATTCCGGAGCTCAGGGCCGTTGTGCACATGAGATGATCCTGGATTGCAGGAGCTTCAAAAACTTTGGGATTGAGGTAGTCGATATTGCCAAAAGGCTAATGGACTACGGCTTCCATGCGCCTACGGTATCTTTCCCGGTTGCGGGAACACTGATGGTGGAACCTACAGAGAGCGAACCTAAGCATGAGCTGGACCGTTTCTGCGATGCGCTGATCGCGATCAGAAATGAGATCACCGCGGTAGAAAAAGGTGAGCTGGATAAAATAGACAATCCTCTGAAAAATGCACCGCATACAGCTACTGTGGTGACGGGTGACGACTGGAGCCATGGTTACAGCAGGCAAACTGCAGCATTCCCGCTTCCTTATGTCGCAGCCTATAAATTCTGGCCGTCTGTGGGAAGGGTGAACGATTCGTTTGGCGACAGGTCACTGGTCTGCGCCTGTCCGCCGATAGAAAGTTATGAGGAAAGTTACGCTTAGGCGCGATTCTTAACATACATCAATTTGAACAGCTAAACCATTTGTTAGATTTGCTGTCATAAAATACAACAGGCCGGGAAATGAGCCCGGCCATTAAAAACCTAGCATACTGTACCATGAAATTGAAAATCACATCACTTGCGCTGCTTCTTATCGCAGCAGTTTCCTCGGCTTTTATAGCTCCGGCGTTCAAGGCAGCGTCTTACAAGGTAGACCCTGCGAAATCATCCCTGACATGGGTAGGCAAAAAGCTGACCGGTGGTCATAACGGCACCATAGCGCTTCAGTCGGGAACACTCGTTTTTGATGGCAAAAAACTGGCGGGCGGTAATTTCGCCATCAATATGGCCACGATCAAAGATGCGGAAGGAAGCGCCAAACTGGAGGGTCACCTGAAGGCTGATGATTTTTTTGGTGTGGACAAATTTGCCACCTCTACCTTTGTGATCAAAAAAATCAGTGGCGGAACAGGCAATACGATAAATGTAACCGGAGACCTGACCATTAAAGGCATCACCAATGCCATCTCCTTTCCTGCTGCTGTAGCCTGGAATGCTGATGGGTCTGTAACTGCAACTGCAGCAAAAATAGTCGTGGACAGAACCAAATACGGCATCAAATTCAGATCGAAAGGTGTGTTTCCTGATGTCGGGGATAAAATGATCTATGATGATTTTGAACTGGCAATTAAGCTGGTTGCATCAAAATAAATGACAATGTAACACTTGTATAGACAATCTAACAAAAATATTACCTGATTGTAGTCCCTGATCTTGAAAAGATTAGGGACTTTTTTTTTGACCCGCTTACAGCTTGTGTGTTTAAACATTATATTTTTTGCATACATTAGTTCTTATACCTTTAGTTCTCCTTAGTGCCATATGACAGAGATCAAGATTAACATGCTGGTTATTGATGATGATGAAATTAACATTTTCATCATCAAAAAGATTGTTGAAAAAACCGGATATGCTGTCAGCTTAACCTCGAAAAGCAACGGGCAGCTGGCACTTGATTATTTGACGGCACTTGTTAAAAACGGAGATCCTTTTCCGCAGCTTATATTGGTAGACATCAATATGCCTTTACTAAACGGATGGGAGTTTTTGGAGGCTTATGAAAAACTGAACATGCTGGAACAGACCCATATGTATATGGTATCGTCCTCAGTTTACGAAAACGACATTGAAAAAGCCAAATCTTATAAGGCCATAAGCGGTTTCATATCTAAACCACTTTCTATTGGGCGCTTAACCGAACTTTTGCGGCTGATTGCTCATTAATGATGCTTCAGCGGCTGATCAGCTGATCTTAAACTGACCATCTTCATAGGCCACGAAGCCGGTAGCTTTTGATTTTGCATGGTAAAACAGGCAGTTCCAGTTTTCGGTTGCGGCTTTTATTCCAAATTCTTCCCGCAGCTCCATGGCTTTACGGCCATCAAAGTCATACTTGGCAATAAATCTGCGCAGCAGTTCCTCTGGTTCGGGAAGAACATCACCACCAAAGAATACTTTGTCTGTACCATCGTCGAGCAGGAATACCTGGTGATAAGGCGTATGTGCACCTGTTAACTCGTAACTAATCTCCTCTGTAAGCTGTCCTGTCCCTTCTATAAACCTAAGCTGAGCGTTGCGCTGTAAAAAATCAAAGATCTCCGTTTTGTAGGAGGAAGAAGGACTCGTAAATGCACGCTCCCACTCTCCCTGCTGGATCACATAAGCAGCATGGGGGAAACTCAGTTCCATACTGCCGTCCTTTTGATGGATCATCCCGCCGGAATGATCGAAATGTAAATGGGACATCAGGACAAGGTCTACATCATCAGGGTTAAAGCCTGCTTTCCTGATGTTTTCATGCAGGATCAGGCGGCCTTGTTCATCGCTGTAACCAAGGCCGGTATCAAACAGGACAAGGCTATCTTTCAACTGGACCAAAAAGGGCTGGATGTGTATGAACAATGAGGCCGGGCGGTCTTTGGGATTGTCCTTTTCAGGGTCAAAAGGAATAAATTTTTTGTCCGCGGCTACCGAATAAGAACCTTCAAATAATGGGAAAACTTGCAATGCCTTAATATTAATTGGAAAAAAAGAATTTATGATATATTTACGATATCATTGCAAAGATAAGGAACCTTAACGAACTTATCACTTTGTGAAGAGGGCATAAAAAGAACGAGAATCTGAATGGAAAAAAGATGGGTGCAGGCCGTAAAGGGCAATCAGGAAAACGCAGATTTGCTTGCACAACAGTTGACTATAGACCTAAGCCTGGCTGAAATTTTAGTGCAGCGCGGCATAGACAGCTTTGATAAGGCGCGTGATTTTTTCAGGCCGCAAATGGCACATTTGCATGATCCTTTTTTAATGAAGGACATGGATAAGGCGGTTTTAAGAATTGATGCGGCATTGCAGAATGGTGAAAAAATATTGGTTTACGGCGATTATGATGTGGATGGCACTACCTCTGTAGCGCTGACCTATGGCTTTTTCAGCGGGTTTACTGAAGCCATTGAATACTATATTCCCGACAGGCATAAAGAAGGCTATGGCATTTCTACTGAGGGTATAGATCATGCTGCTGCAAACGGATTTACGCTGATCATTGCCCTGGATTGCGGGATCAAATCAGTGGAGAAGGTAGCTTATGCCACGACTATGGGTGTTGATTTCATCATCTGTGACCATCACCTGCCGGGTGATGTGCTTCCTGATGCGGCAGCGGTACTGGATCCGAAACGGGCGGACTGCGATTATCCTTTTAAAGAACTGGCGGGCTGCGGTATAGGGTTTAAACTGGCTCAGGCCTATTGTCAAAAGCATCAGCTGCCACCAGAAAAATACGAACAGTATCTTGATCTGGTCATGGTGAGCATAGCTGCTGACATTGTGCCTGTGGAGGGAGAGAACAGGATACTGGCACATCACGGGCTGGTGAAACTCAACAAAAAGCCTTGCACAGGACTGAAAGCTTTGATGGAGATCTCGGGAAAGAACAAAGATTATACCCTTACAGATGTCGTATTTGTCCTGGCTCCAAGGATCAATGCGGCCGGAAGAATGGATCATGCGAGCCAGGCAGTAAAAATGCTGATCTGCGATGAAGACCTGCTGGCTCAGGAGCAAAGTTCATTCATCAACCTGCAAAATACAGAGCGAAAAACTTCTGATCAGAACATGACTGCTGAGGCGCTGGCACTGATCGGCGAATGTGAGATCCTGATGGGGAAAAAAACAACTGTGGTTTATCATGAAAGCTGGAACAAGGGAGTGATCGGCATAGTGGCTTCGAGGCTGATCGAGAAATACTACCGGCCGACGGTAGTGCTCACTGCTTCAAACGGCTTGCTTACCGGATCAGCAAGATCTGTTGCGGGTTTTGACCTGTATGAAGCCCTGCTGGCATGTGAAGACCTGCTGGTACAGTTTGGCGGGCATAAGTTTGCAGCGGGACTGACGCTGAAGCCGGAAAACATGGAGCTTTTTTCTGAAAGATTTGAAAATATCGTGGCCGCAACAATTACTGAAGAACTGCTGAGGCCGGAACTGGGCGTAGATGCGATGATTGAGTTCAGTCAGATCATCCCCAAATTTCAGCGCATCATCGCACAAATGGCTCCTTTCGGCCCGCATAATCTCGCACCGGTATTTGTAACGCACAACGTATTTGTCACAACGAAGCCGCAGGTTGTGGGCATAAAACATTTAAAATTGATGTTAAAACAACAAAATTCCATTATTTTTGAGGCTATTGGATTTGGACTTGCGGAATATGAAAGTCTTTTACAACCAAATGAGCCTTTTTCTGTTTGTTATACAGTGGAAGAAAATGTATGGAAAGACAAACGCAGTCTGCAACTAAATATTAAAGCCATTAAAACCAATATAACTGGATGATCTTAAGAGCCGAGAACCTCATTAAAAAATACAAGCAGCGTACCGTTGTAAATGACGTATCCTTTAGTGTCAGCCAGGGTGAAATAGTAGGACTGCTGGGGCCTAACGGTGCGGGAAAAACTACTTCATTCTACATGATCGTAGGACTGATCAAACCCAATGAAGGCAGGATCTTTTTGGAGGATGAGGACATTACAACTGACCCGATGTACCGCCGTGCTCAAAAGGGCATCGGCTACCTGGCACAGGAGGCCTCAGTATTCAGGAAACTCTCTGTGGAAGACAACATTATGGCGATCCTGGAGATGACCGATATGGGCAAGGAAGAACGTCATGAAAAACTGGAAGAACTGATCTCCGAATTTAGCTTGCATAAAGTACGAAAAAACCGGGGAGACCTGCTTTCGGGGGGCGAACGCCGGAGGACCGAAATTGCAAGGGCCCTGGCTGCAAGTCCTAATTTTATCCTGCTGGATGAACCTTTTGCCGGGGTAGATCCTATTGCGGTAGAAGAAATCCAGACCATTGTGGCCAAACTTAAGCAAAAGAACATCGGAATCCTGATCACGGATCATAATGTCCAGGAAACGCTGTCTATTACGGATCGCGCCTACCTGCTGTTTGAGGGAAAGATCCTGGAATCGGGTACTCCCGAGGTACTTGCTGCCAATGAAATGGTAAGGAGGGTATATCTGGGCGCTAACTTTGTGCTCCGCAGTAAAAATCTATAACCAATATAATCCAAGCATGGCTATTGTAAATTCAATTTTTACCTGGTATATGAAAAAGCGCGTTCACCAGATCGAGCTTTTTATAAAATACCCGCATGATGTGCAGGAGGAATGGTTTCACAAACTGATCTCCAGTGCGGAGGATACAGAATGGGGAGAAAAATACGACTACAGGACCATTGAAACGCCGAAGCAGTTTAAGGAGCGGGTCCCTTTACAAAATTACGATACGCTAAAACCCTATATTGAGCGCATGCTCAAAGGTGAGCAAAATATCCTCTGGCCTACGGAGATCAAGTGGTTTGCCAAATCATCGGGCACGACCAGCGACAGGAGTAAATTTATACCGGTGTCTGAAGAATCCCTGCAGGAATGCCACTTTAAGGGCGGTAAGGATATGCTGTCTATATTCTGCAACAACAGACCGGACAATGAGATCTTTACCGGGAAAGGCCTGGTACTTGGCGGCAGCCATCAGATCAATCAGCTCAACGAGGATTCCTTTTATGGTGACTTGTCTGCGGTGCTGATCAAAAACCTCCCGATGTGGGCGGAGTATTACAGGACACCGAACATTTCGATTGCCCTGATGGACAATTACGAAGAGAAGATGGAGAAAATGGCTGAGGCTACCATCACGGAAAATGTAACCAATATCGCTGGTGTTCCTACCTGGACCATCGTACTTGCAAAAAAAGTTTTGGAGATAACGGGGAAGAAGAACCTGCTGGAAGTATGGCCCAACCTGGAGCTTTATATCCATGGTGCGGTAAATTTTAAACCATACAGGGAACAGTTCAAAGAGCTGATTCCTTGTAGTAACATGTATTATCTGGAGACCTATAATGCTTCAGAAGGCTTCTTTGGTATACAGGACGAGGTGGATTCGGACGAAATGCTGCTGATGCTCGATTATGGAATTTACTATGAGTTTCTGCCGATGGAGCATATTGACAGGGAAAACCCGGATACTTTATCGCTTGAACAGGTGGAGCTGCATAAAAATTATGCGATCATCATCAGTACAAATGGCGGATTGTGGCGGTATATGATCGGGGATACGGTTCAGTTTACCAACCTCTCCCCTTACCGCATCCGCATTACGGGAAGAACGAAACATTTCATCAATGCTTTTGGAGAAGAAGTCATTATAGACAATGCTGAACAGGCCATCTGCAAGGCTTGCGATGCTACTGCTGCCGTGTTTAAAGATTATACGGCCTGCCCTATTTATTTTAAGGGTAAGGAAGCCGGCGGGCATGAATGGATCATTGAGTTTGACCAGCAGCCTAATAATTTTGAACGCTTTGTGGATGTACTGGATCAGACCCTCAGGGAGGTAAATTCCGACTATGATGCGAAACGTTTTAAGGATATGGCACTGAGACGGCCGAAAGTACACAATGCCCCTCCCCATACCTTTTACAACTGGCTAAAGTCCAAGGGAAAACTTGGCGGACAGCATAAAGTTCCCCGCTTGTCCAATGACCGGACGTATGTGGAAGAAATTTTACCGTATCTATAACAATTTGATTTTTTTTAGCTATATTTCAATTAGCTTATCCTTAATTACTTATGAAAACCGTACAACAAATACTTAATGTCAAGCCTTTGCAGGTTTTTTCTGTTACAGAAGGCTCTTCTGTACTGGAAGCACTCCATTTAATGATGGAAAAGAACATTAGCGCTCTGCTGATCGTCGAGGGTCAAAAGCTTCTGGGTATTTTTACGGAAAGGGATTATGCCCGTAAGATCATACTGCATGGCAAATCTTCGGCGGATACACCGGTGAAGGAGGTCATGACTGCTGATCCGATCACGATCAAACCTACAGACAGTATAGATCTGTGTATGGAGATCATGACAGAGAAGCACATCAGGCATCTTCCGGTTGCAAATGAAGGTCAGCTGCTCGGTATGGTGTCTATTGGTGATGTGGTAAAATTCATCATTGCTGATCAGAAACTCACTATATCTCAGCTGGAAAGTTATATCAGCAGTTAGGCAAATTCATCGTTTTTAAGATACCGTGTCGTCATTGCGAGGTACGAAGCAATCCCGTGATGAGATTGCTTCGTACCTCGCAATGACGAGGGATATATACCGAGGAACAGTAGTTTCCTACCAGATCTTTACTCTTTTATCTGGAGCTAAATACAGTGAGTCTGTTGCTTTTACATTAAATGCGGTATAGAATTCAGGTATATTCCTGACTACGCCGTTTACCCTGAATTTTGCAGGAGAATGCGGGTCAGTACCAACCTGGTTCCTGAGGGCTTCTTCTCTGGCTTTGTTCAGCCATACCTGTCCCCAGCCTATAAACACACGCTGCTCACCTGTGAACCCATCCATCACCGGTGCCGGTTTGCCATTTAAGCTGGTCCTGTATGCTTTTAGTGCAATACTCAGCCCACCAAGATCACCGATGTTCTCACCAAGAGTGAAATCCCCGTTTACGTTGAGGTCCGGAAATACTTTAAAGCCGCTATACTGGGCGATCAAAGCATTAGTCCTTTTTTTGAATTCGCTTTGGTCCTTGGTTGTCCACCAGTTGCGCATTACGCCATTTCCGTCAAATGTACTGCCCTGGTCATCAAAGCCGTGACCGATCTCATGACCTATTACTGCTCCAATGCCGCCGTAATTTACAGCGTCTTCGGCTTCCATATTGAAAAAGGGTGGCTGTAAGATTGCCGCAGGGAATACAATCTCGTTCATGGTGGGATTGTAATAGGCATTGACCGTTTGCGGGGTCATTCCCCATTCAGAGCGGTCTACTGGTTTGCCCAGCTTGCCGATCTGACGGTTGTACTCGAAATCGGTTGCGCGCTTGTTATTTCCGTAAAGGTCGTGCTTTACAATCTTCAGCGCACCATAATCTCTCCATTTATCAGGATATCCTATTTTAGGGGTAAATTTGGCGATCTTGGTCAGTGCCTGTTTCTTGGTCTCCGGACTCATCCAATCCAGTTCTTTGATGCTGGACTCGTAAGCTTTCAGCAGGTTACCTACCAGTTTCAGCATACGTTCTTTCGCCGCAGGCGGAAAATGTTTTTCTACATAAAGTTTGCCCACCATTTCGCCTAATGCGCCGTTGACCACATCAACTGCCCTGCGCCACTGGGGCCGCTGCTCAATAACACCGTACAACGTTTTTGCATAAAAATCGAAGTTTTCCTTGTCCAGAGCTGAGGTTAGCGTAGTTGCCGCGCCGTGGACCACTCCCCATTTGAGATAGGTCCTCCAGACGTCAACCGGTGTGTTTTTTAAAATGGCATTAAGGTCTTTAGTGTAAGCCACCTGACAGACGACCAGGCTGTCTTCTTTGCCCACTCCTGCTTCAGTCAGCAAAGTATTCCAGTCGAAATCCGGCAGCAGCGTATTCAGGTTTTTGACAGCATATTTGTTGTACAGCCCTGCCATGTTCCTGGTTTCTTCTTTTTTCATATGTTTGGAAGCAAGCGAAGTTTCCAATGTCATGATCTGCTCTGCTTTGGCTTTGGCGTCTGGAATACCGGCTATGCTGAGCATGTGTTCCACATGAGCTACATACTTTGCTCTTATTGCAGCTGATTTGGCGTCTTTCAGAAAATAGTATTCCCGCTCAGGAAGGCCTAAGCCACCCTGCCAGCTGTACAGCATATATTTTTTGGGGTCTTTAAAATCTTCGAGCACACCTACACCAAAAGGGGCCAGGTTGCCCAGTTTGCCTGCATAGGCAAAATACGCGGCCAGGTCCTTTGCTGAAGCAATGGCGTCTATTTTTTTAAATTCGTCGTTAAGCGGGACCAGACCTATGGAGTCACGAACTTTGAGGTTCATGTAGGATTCGTAATAATCACCAATCTTTTGCTCCTCTGAATCAGTTTTCGGGCTGCCTTTGGCCGCGTTTTCGATCAGTGCTTTTACATCTTCCTGCGCCTTATCATTGACCATGGCGCCTACCCCATAAGAGGCCTTATCTGCGGGGATCTTGGTATTCTTCACCCAGGTGCCGTTCACATACTGCGTAAAGTCGTTGCCGGGCACGGCTGTGGTATCCATATTTTTGAGCAAAATACCCGACTGCAGCTCGTCGCTGCTTTGCGGATTGTTACAGGCGCCTGCAACCAGCAATGCTGCTGCGAGTACGGGCAGCGCCATCATTCTTTTTGTTTTTATCATGAATATAATGTTTAGTGTTACTCAAATTTAATAATTCATTTTTAATCCTGGGTTAATATTGGAGGCCTAATTTTATAGTGCTCACCAAACCCTAAGATTATGATCAGCACAAAGATTGGCTATAATGCTGTTTTGAAAACAGAACTGGTTGATGACCTTCATAAATACCAGGTTCCTCCCGCACCTGCCGGCAGCTTTCCTTACCGTCTGCAGCTGGAGCACGAAGACAAGCTCAAGGGCAAAATGGTATTCCACATGACAGGAGATACGGGCGGGACCGAATCTTCTGAGCAGCAGGAAAGAACGGCAAAGCAAATGACCGGACAATACCACGGTGCTGATCAAAAAGAAGATCAGCCGGCTTTTCTGTATCACCTTGGAGATATCGTCTATCACTTTGGTGAAGCAGCGGGTTATGTGAACCAGTTCTTAGCGCCTTTTGAATGTTACCCTGCCCCGATTTATGCCATAGCAGGAAATCATGATACTGATGTAGATCCGGACAGTGAGGAACCTTATGAAAGTCTGGAAGCTTTTAGTACTGCATTTTGTAACAGAAGTTCAAAAACGATTTATTTTGGGGAAGAAGGCAATAGAAAAAGCCAGGTACAGCCCCACGTTTACTGGACCATGGAATCGCCTCTTGCCATCATCATAGGCTTGCATACCAATGTGCCAAAATACGGGTATATCAACCGTGAGCAAAGGAACTGGTTTGTCGGGGAGCTGAAAAATGCTGCCGAAAATCATCCGGATAAGGCCCTGATCGTATGCATGCACCACGCACCTTATTCCGCTGATGTCAATCACGGATCGAGCAGGCCCATGATTGAATTTTTAGAAGGCGCATTCAGGGACTCAGGTGTTAAACCTGATGCTGTATTCAGCGGCCATGTACACAATTACCAGCGGTTTAGCAAACAGTATCAGGACGGAAAAATGGTGCCCTATATCGTTGCCGGCGCCGGAGGTTTTGATGAACTCCACCAGCTTGCCAATCCTCTGGATGTGACCTGCGATACCCGGAGCCAGTTATTTGAGGGTCTTCAACTGGAGAACTATTGTGACGACCGCCACGGATTCTTAAAGATCAGCATCGAAAAAACTCCGTTCAGCTTTACCTTAAACGGAACTTACTACGCCATACCTTTTGATCAGCAAATACAAGAGCCGACGGCGTTTGATCATTTTACAATTGACCTGACCGGCCGTTGAAAATGTGAAATTTATGACCTTTACATTTAGGCCTGATTCTTGATTTGATCTTAACTTTGCAATAGCAAATCAGTAAAGGAAATGACAGAATTGGACAAAAGTATTTCTGTAGCAGCATTATTTAGTGTTGTGATCTTACTCGCTGTTGTAGAAATGTTCTTTAGCTACATGCACGACAGCAAACATTATAAAAAAAGCGACACAATGACCAACATTTACTTAATGACTGTGGCTTTTGTGATCAATGTAAGCATGAAGGCTGGCACTTTTATGCTGCTGCAATATTTTTATCTGCATTACCGGCTGTTTCAAATTACGAATACCATCACTTACTGGATCGTACTGGTCCTGGCGCAGGATTTTTTGTATTGGGTGCTGCATTATACCGGGCACTACGTCCGCCTGTTCTGGGCAATGCATGTGACCCACCACTCCTCAGAATATTTTAACCTCACTACAGGCTTCCGGTCTACAGTATTTGAGCCGCTTTACCGTGTTTTCTTTTACCTCCCGCTTGCATTGATGGGATTTAATGCCTTTGATATTCTTTTTGCTTACCTGATCACGCAGATCTATGGCAATATGGTACATACCAGGCTGGTCATGAAACTGCATCCGGTCGTTGAATATATCTTTGTCACGCCATCACACCATCGTGTTCACCATGCGAGTAATTTGCGCTACCTGGACAAGAACATGGGAATGGTGCTGATTTTGTGGGACCGCATTTTTGGTACTTTCCAGGCGGAGGTTGCGGATGAAGAAATCAGGTATGGACTGACTAAGCAACCCGAAGATACAGGCCCGGTCAATGTCATCTTCCACGAATTCATCGCGTTATACCGGGATGTCCGGCGGGCCCCTACCTTTGCAGATAAATTGAAATATGTATTTTATCCGCCGGGATGGAGCCACGATGGCAGTACCCAAACGGCAAGGGTAATGCAGCAAGCCATTAATTCCTGATGAAAAAACTGAAGCAGATCGTTGAAGATATAAAGTTACTGGACGGCAATGATCCGGAACAATTACAGGCTCTGCTCTGGAAACTAATCTGCTATTCGCCAAAAATGCCGGGCCGTGTACATCAGCAGGAATTGACAGACCGTGCTGAAAAAGATCAGCTAAAAGTGTACGATGAATATTTCAGCCAGTCAGATCTCAGCTTCAATACTTTCAGATGGGGCAAGGGCCCGGTAAAAGTATTGTTAACTCACGGCTGGGGTTCTAAGGCCATTGATTTCAGCGAACTCATCCATGCTTTGCTGCAGAATCCTGATATTGAGGTCCGGGCCTTTGATGCGCCGGGAAACGGAAGTTCGGAAGGTGAGCTGAGCAACCTTATTCTGTTTGCAGACGCGGTAAAACAAATGCAAAAAACTTTTGGAATGCCGGATGTCATGATCGGCCACTCGCTTGGCGGCATGGCCAATGCGCTGGTGGTTGACCAGACCACTCAATATCCTGAAGTATTGATCAGCATAGCCCCTCTGGTGAACCTGACGGAGAACTTCAGAACAACGATGACTGCAGTGGGTATAACCGAAGCGGCTCAGCAGCACTTTTTCAAAAGCTTTGAGGATTTGTACGGAATAAATACTGACCGCTTCCTGCTCAATGACATGTACAGCTTTGCGGGCAAGTTAAAGCACTTGCTGCTTTATGAACTGAATGATTACATTTCACCTGCTGACTATATCCATGCTTTTCTGCAGGAACACCCTGAGATCAGGGTATCACAGTATATTGATACCTCGCACGCTAAAATAATCGTAGACCCGAGGGTGATTGCCGAGATCGGTCAGTTCATTAAGATCCATCTAGATTAGATCTGCGGGCTAATGTTTAATACCAGGCCCTTGCGGGGGAAGCGGCACAAATTCTGTTTCTCCGGGAACCGGGTCAAAAGTTTGCTCCAGCCAGGCGTTTTTGGCTTCTTCAATCCGTTCACGGGATGAGGCGACAAAGTTCCAGTAAATGAACCTTTCCTCCGGAAAGGGTTCTCCGCCAAAAATATAAACAGTGGTATTTTCCTGCAGGGTAAACTCACAAAGCTTGCTGTCTTTGGCCACCAATATTTGTTTGGGACCAAAAGTATGCTCCTCACTTTCTATCGCACCCTCTAAAATATACAAGGCGCTTTCACCGAACAGTTCAGCCCCGATGGTGATGGTTTGCCTTGCGGCGGATTTGAGCTCCAGAAGATAAAGAGGACTGTACACAGGAACGGGAGATCTGTGCCCCAGCACCTCCCCTGCGATCAGTTTGAAATGCACACCGTCCTGTTCCCAGGCAGGCAGCTCATCTTCATTGACATGGAAGAATTCAGGCTGCATTTGTTCCAGTGATTTGGGCAGTGCTACCCAGATCTGCAGACCATGCATCATCTTATCAGATGTACGCAGGTATCCGGGGGTCCTTTCGGAATGGACGATACCTTTCCCGGCCGTCATCCAGTTGATCTGGCCGGGTTTGATCTCCACTTCTGTTCCTAAACTGTCTTTGTGCATGATGGCGCCTTCAAAAAGATAAGTGAGTGTGGAAAGGCCGATGTGCGGATGCGGGGGAACGTCAAGGTTCTCATGATCGCTCAAACATACAGGCCCCATATGGTCTATGAATGCAAATGGCCCCACCATTCTTTTTTCACGAAAGGGCAGCAGTCTGCCCACCATAAAATTGCCGATGTTGCTGGGTCTTTCTTCGATAATGAGCTGGATATTTGACATGGCTATAAAATATATTTTGAATTTACGCATAAAAAAGCCTTTCAGCAAATGCTGAAAGGCTTTTGGCATGATGATATGTTTAGGGGTGTGCTATTGTTTGTCCGACCAGACCCGGCCTGCGAGGTTATCGCCTCCGGGTACTGCTGAGGATGCGGCTTTGTAGTTGGCACCGTTTTTAGCGGCCTCGTCTAATGGATATGGGAACCTGCGCGGAATGGTTCCGTTTGTCGCGTTTCCAGGATA
>NZ_DATHGC010000145.1:0-13890 GCF_035317785.1 Pedobacter sp.
ATATCCTCAATATGATTTATATGCTGTAAACGCATCAGCTGGCTACAATGGAGTTCCGGGGCTTTTGATTACCCAGATTGGCAACAAAAACTTAACATGGGAAGAAACTTACACCAGCGGATTAGGACTGGATGCTACTGCTTTCAATAATAGGGTTAGACTTACGCTAGATTATTATATTAAAAACACAGACAACATTTTGTCCAATGTGCCGATTAGTGGCCTGACTGGTGTAACATCAATTTCGCAAAACGTAGGTAAAATGCAAAACAAGGGGATAGAAATAGCGCTTGGAGGCGATATTATCCGTACAGATGATTTGCTATGGAGCTTGGATATGAATATTGGTCACAATGTTAACAAGCTTACAGACATCTACAAAACCAGAAATTCGGATGGGACCTATTCGGCCAAACCTATAATAACAGATGATGGTTTGGGCATCGCTGGTTCAGCACGCAGACTTTTACAAATTGGGCTACCTGTTGATACTTATTATATGCCAGAATGGGCAGGCGTTAATCCTGACGATGGTAAGCCCATGTGGTACACTGTCACCAGGGACGCAAATGGCAATGAAACAGCAAGAACAAAAACTTCCGATTATGCAAAAGCCACTCAAGAAAAGCTGGACAAAGCATCACCTGATGTATTTGGTGGAATTACAACTTATTTTAAATGGAAGAAATTTGATTTGAATGGGTTATTTGGATATTCAATTGGTGGTAAAGTTTATAATTATTCGCGTCAGGAATACGATTCGGATGGAACCTATACAGATAGGAACCAAATGAAATTAATGGATGGCTGGAAAAGGTGGGAAAAAGCCGGCGACATTGCTACCCACCCTGTAGCACGATACAACAATCAGGATAAGGGAAATTCTATGTCTTCCCGTTATATGGAAAGTAATGATTTTTTTAGATTACGTTCTCTGGCGGTAGGTTATAACTTTGATCTCAAAAAGTATAAAGTCAAAAATTTAAGAGTTTACCTGTCCGGAGAAAATCTATTTGTGATCACCAAATATTCTGGAGTAGATCCAGAAATACCTGTTAGAGAAGATAATCAAGCGATATTGTTTTCTACAGGGCCATCTGTTTACCCAATGGCCAGAAAATTCATGTTTGGACTTAATGTTTCATTCTAAAGCGTATAAAAAATGAAAAAAATATTAGCTATAATTTTTGTTATAATATCCCTATCATCTTGCGAGATTGATAGAGATCCGTTCGGATCAATGAAATCTGAGAAGATAAACGATAACCCCGAGGGGTCTATAGATGGTTTATTGAACGGAATGTATGGCCAGTTGAAGGCTTGGTCAGATCCAATGCACCGTTTAGGGGAATATGCAGGAGATAATATGATGATCAGAGGTTCTTCCACAGATGCATTCTATGAATTTATTTCCTTTGCCAGAACGCCAAATAACGGAAGATTAGGGACTTTTTGGGATAGTGGATATAAAGCGATCGCACAAGCATCCAATATCCTTAATAAGATCCCGTTGGGTAAAAGCGCTGAACTTGATAGCAAGTTAGGAGAATGTTACTTTGTTCGTGGAATGATGTATTTCTATCTGGTTCGTGCATTTGGACGCCCGTACTATCAAAACCCAGAGACCAACTTAGGCGTACCAATTGTTAATGGAACTCCAGATGATGTGATTAATGCAACTTTTCCAGATAGAGCGACTGTTAAAACAACTTATGAGCAGGTGATTTCTGACCTAAAAAAGGCCGAGGAATTAATCACCATTAATAAAGGCCCTATTTTTGCTTCTAAAGAAGCTGCTCAGGCCTTGCTTTCCAGGGTCTATCTATATATGAGTGGAACTTATAGTAATCCTAACCAAACTTATGCCCAATTAGCCGTAGATTATGCAACGAAAGTAATCACTGGGTCAACAAGATATGGCTTATTGCCGAGAGCAGAATTTATGAAATACAGCACCTTTATACCCGAAAGTAATAGAGAAACCATTTTTGCAATTAAGCGTGTAGCATCCGAATTTTCTGGCGATGATCATTATTATGGTATTGGCGGCATGTATTCAAATATTGGCGGCATGGGTTGGGGAGAGATGTACGCAAGCGCAAAATACATTGGCCTGCTGAATGAAACCGGAAGAAATGACTGGAGACCGGATAAATACAAAATCGTTGATGCCAGAGCCGCTTTTATCGAGCCCACCTATTCTAAAAATACAGCTGGTGCTTTTACCGAAGTATTTAGATTTATTAAGGATGATAATGGAAATACATTAAACTATGTACAAGCTCCTACAACCAGAAATGGAAATACAATTACCTGTAAAGAGGGTAGTGATGAGTACACCCTTACACCTGTTGATGCAACACAAGAAATTTATACCATTAACTACAAAAATGGCAAAACCTACACAGGAGTAATTGACTATTTTATTACGTTAAATCGCGCTTACCCTCAATTTTACATTGTCAAATCTTCCCGTGAAGGAGAAAATTCTCAATTACATTCTCCAGTAATTAGCAGGCTGGCTGAAGTATATCTGAATAGAGCCGAGGCATATGCCAAATTGCAAAACTATCCGGGAGCCCTTAATGATTTAAATGAGATAAGATCCCGTGCTATTGTTAATGGAGGATATGCTTCTTTAAACGCCACAAATGCAGGCGAACTAATTGATAAAGAAAGACAATTAGAATTGGCTTATCAAGCAGAGCGTAGCTTTGATGTATTCCGTAATGGGAAGTCTCTTTCGCGTCAATATCCAGGACCTCAAACTCAGACCGCGGAAATACCTGCTACAGATTTTCGAGTTGTTTATTATATTCCCCAAAGTGCTATTAATTCATATCCGGGAAAATTAACGCAAAATCCAACTAATTAATGCCAGTAACAACGAGCGGCTAAAATAACCGCTCGTTGTTTTTTCAGGTTCCTAGTTCTCATTTAACAATGACCCATCCAGGAAGTAAAATTACCCACGCAACATGGAGCCGAATGTGATATCATATTGGTATTACACTTCGTATGCCACCCTTGCAAACTTATTTCTATATTCAATTGGGGTAAGCCCTGTAATCTTTTTAAATATATCTCTGAATGCTTTAGTGTCCGTATAACCTACATCAAACATGATTTCTGATATATTCTTTCTTGATGCTTCAAAAAATTTTTTGGCAGCTTCTATTCTTACTCTTTGTATATACTCTATGGATGTATTGTTGGTGGCCTCTTTAAATCTTCTTTCAAATGTTCTGCGACCCGTATTAATTAACGTTGCTAACGATTCTATTGTTATTTTATCTTCATAGTGTTTTTCAATATGATCCTGGACTTTTTGAATTTCCGCATCACCATGGTTTCTTTGACCTTTGAATATAGCGAACTGAGACTGGCTGTCTCTCCCCATATCTAAAGCAAAATATTTTGAGATCATTACCGCTGTTTCCCGATCAGCAAACTTTTCAATCAGGTATAATATTAAATTCCATAAGCTACTTGCTCCGCCACTGCTGTAAATGTTATCGTGTTCTGTTATGATAGCTCCGTCTTCTACTTCCACCTCTGGATATCGTTCTCTAAAATCATTAATATGTGCCCAATGTGTAGAGCATTTTTTACCATTGAGCAAACCTGTTTCAGCTAAGAGGAAAGCACCGATACACAAGCTGGCAAGACTTGAACCGTTTTCATATAGCTTTTTGAAATAAGGTATGGCCTCTGCATTGGCCAGTATTCCTTTGGTGGTATCGCCAAATGTAGGTGGTATAATCAATAAGTCTGTTTCAGTGACATCTTTGAGCAACCTGTCGGTTTTAATGGTGTATTCTCCATTGTTTGCGGGTACATACTCGTTTAAACCGACATACTCTACGCTGAAAATTGGTTTTTTACCAAATGTGGTTAAAAATTCATTGGCAGTATGAAAGCTTCTAAAGGGCGGTGTAATTGCTTCAATTACCCCATACTCAGGCACAAAGACTGAAATTTTCATCGTATTAAATTTATTTTTTTATCGGTGATGAAGCTATCATGATTTTTTTGGTCGTTCCGTCTGCGAGTTTTCCTAAAATCATGATGGTCGCATATCAATAATAAGATTAAGCTACTAAACTAAAGAATAGTTTTGTCATAATCCACCCCTAATTTGTCGTTTTCACAACAGACCTGATTTTATGGCCTAATGTATCTTTGAGTAATGGAATTTAATTAAAAAAAATAACAATGACTCAAGTATCAGGAATTAACCAACTAATTAATCAACACTAATTATTTTAATATTATGAAAAAGAATAAAGTAATCTTTTGGGTGGCAACTGTCATCATCGTGCTTTGGGAGGGCGTAATGCCGCTTGGTACCATGCTATTTGCACCAGAATATGTGACTGTAGGCACGAAACCTCTGGGTTATCCGGACTATTTTGCTTATGCGCTGATCATCTGTAAAGTACTCGGCGTTTTTGCCATTGCCTACCCTAAAACACCAGCTAAGCTAAAGGAATGGGCCTATGCGGGACTCACATTTAACTTAATTTTTGCTTTCATCAGTCATGCCTATGTAGATAAAAACATTGGGTTTATGCTAACACCACTGGTGATACTGGGAATCCTTGTCCTTTCTTATCGATATAACAATAAAATTCCTGATGCTTAATTTATGCGACTATGACTGAGTCTAATCATGATAGATTAATAAGTGCGGTTTTCATCACATTTTCGGGAAACTGTAAAAAAGCGCTCAGCTTTTATCAAACCTGCTTTGGGGGACAGTTACAATTTGAAACTTTTGAAAAAAAAATGCCTGGATACAGTGAATTACCTGTTGTTAGTGGATCCCTGGTTTCTGACGGGATAGTTATTCATGGTTCGGACCTGGTACACAACGAAGGACGAAAAATCGGAAATTATATTTCTATTTTTTTGCACTGTAAAAATACCTGTGATAGAAAAGAGCTGATGGAAAAACTGGAATCTGATGAAAAGAATATTGTTGTAAATAACGATGATGATCAAAAGCTAGTTGAAGTAACTGATGCTTTTGACGTGAGATGGATACTGGGCATTTAGTAACAAATAAAGAAACAAATGAAGTAAAAGCAAACGTTTGTGTTGCAGTTAATTCTTATAAAAGAATTTACATGTCTATTTTGACAGGATAATAATATGGCAATGATGATACTATCAATTCCTAAGTCCTTAAAAGCAGCTTTAGTTTCGTTTATTTTCCCTTTTTTGATGGCAGCTTCGCCAGCAATGGCGCAAAAAATAAATACTGTAAAAGTGACGGGCGCCAAGAAGACCACTTCAACTGTTGTTGAGGTGGTGCTTTCAAACAATCAAAAATTGACATTGGACTTCTACAGTAATCATATTTTTAGGTTATTTCAGGATAACGCCGGAGGAACTTTCAGGAATCCGGAAGCAAAACCTGAAGCTAAAATTCTTGTTGAAAATCCACGAAAAGCAGTTTCGGATTTAAATGTGAAGGACGAGAATGGTCTCGTGATCATTTCTACGGATAAGATTGCCGTTCAGATAGACAAGAATACCAGCTTATTGAAGATCATCAGCCAGACAACGAATGCTGTAATTCTTGAAGAAGCAGCACCCGTCAGTTTTGAGAAAAATGCAGTAACACTGACATTAAAAGAAAACCCTCAGGAATATTTCTATGGCGGCGGAGTACAGAACGGACGTTTTTCGCATAAGGGGAAAGCAATCTCTATTGAAAATCAAAACAGCTGGACAGATGGGGGAGTAGCATCACCGACACCATATTACTGGTCATCCAATGGCTATGGTCTACTATGGCATACATTCAAAAAAGGAAGGTATGACTTTGGGGCTAAGGAAAAAGGCCTGGTGAAATTGTCGCACGAGACAGATTATCTGGATGTATTTTTCATGACGGGAGACGAACCTGTCGTACTTTTGAGTGACTTTTATCAGCTGACGGGAAATCCGGTATTGCTGCCTAAGTTTGGTTTTTATCAGGGCCATTTAAATGCTTATAACCGTGACTTCTGGGCAGAAGATGAAAAGGGAATACTGTTTGAAGATGGCAGGCGCTACAAAGAAAGTCAAAAGGAAAATGGCGGCAAAAAAGAGTCGCTCAACGGTGAAAAGAACAATTATCAATTCTCTGCGCGTGCGGTTATAGACCGGTATAAAAAGAATGATATGCCTTTTGGATGGATACTTCCAAATGATGGGTATGGTGCTGGTTACGGACAGACGGAGACTTTGGATGGAAATATCCGGAATTTAAAAAGCTTAGGCGATTACGCGCGTAAAAATGGCGTTCAAATAGGCTTGTGGACGCAGTCTGACCTTCACCCTAAATCAGGAGTAAGTGCCTTACTGCAGCGTGATATTATAAAAGAAGTTAAAGATGCTGGTGTTCGTGTGCTGAAAACTGACGTGGCATGGGTCGGGGCCGGATATTCCTTTGGACTTAATGGTGTGGGTGACGTAGGTCAGACCATTCCTAAATACGGAAATGACGCCAGGCCTTTCATTATCTCTTTAGATGGATGGGCAGGTACTCAACGTTATGCGGGTATTTGGTCGGGAGACCAGACAGGGGGTGTTTGGGAATACATTCGTTTCCATATCCCCACATACCTGGGTTCAGGCTTATCGGGACAACCAAACATCACTTCAGATATGGATGGCATCTTTGGCGGTAAGAATACTATAATTAATACCCGGGATTTCCAATGGAAAACCTTCACTCCAATGCAGCTCAATATGGATGGATGGGGTGCCAATGAGAAATATCCACATGCATTAGGAGAGCCCGTTGCATCTATCAACCGAAACTATTTGAAGTTGAAATCGGAGTTAATGCCTTACAGTTATAGCATCGCCAGGGCAGCTGTCACTGGCTTGCCGATGATCAGGGCAATGTTTTTGGAGTATCCAAATGCCTATACCCGGAGCAGTGCCACGCAATATCAATTCTTGTATGGACCTAACTTCCTGGTGGCGCCAATCTATCAGGCAACAAAACCAGATGGTAGCGGGAATGACATTCGTGATGGAATCTATCTGCCTGAAGGAATTTGGATCGACTATTTTACGGGAGAAAAGTACACTGGAAATTGTATCCTGAATAATTTTGACGCACCCATATGGAAATTGCCGGTGTTCGTTAAGAACGGAGCAATTATTCCGATGACAAATCCGAACAACAATGTACTGGAGATCAAAAAAGCAATTCGCATCTATGAAATCTATCCATCGGGAAAAAGTTCATTTACCGAATATGATGATGACGGTACAACAGAACAATACAAATCTGGAAAAGGTGCCTGGAGCTTAATAGAGTCTGAGGTTAATAAAAAGAATGTTGCTAATGTTACCATTCATTCTGCTAAGGGTGAGTTTGACGGTTTTGTAAAAGAAAAAGCCACAGAATTTAGAATAAATGTAACCGAAAAGCCGAAAAAAATAATTGCTGTAATTGGAAAAAATAAAATCAATCTGGACGAGGTTAATTCGATGGATGAGTTTGTGAAGGGAAATGATGTGTATTTCTACAATGCCGCCCCAAACTTAAACAAGTTCCCGACCCGGGGAAGTGAATTTGAAAAAGTGATCATCACAAAAAATCCTCAGTTGCTGGTAAAGCTAAGTTCTACTGATATTACAATAAACCAGGTAAGTCTTAGTGTTGAAGGGTTCAAATATGAGCCTTTAGATAAACGGCGTATCTCATCAGGAAAACTGACATCTCCGGCTAATGCCCGTATTACGGATAATAATACGGAAGCATATACACTGAAACCAACATGGGAGAAGGTTGATCATGCTGATTTCTATGAAATAGATTTTAATGATATGCACTACACCACCATTAGAGATACTACTTTGTTGTTTGACGGCTTATCAGCAGAAACGCCTTATTCATTTAAACTGCGTGCGGTAAATAAGGATGGTTATTCTGGTTGGACAGAAATTAAAGCCACTACTAAGACTAACCCGCTGGAGTTCGCCATTAAGGGTATTGCAGCCGAGACTACAGCTGAAAATCAGGGTGGGTCGGGAATTGACAATTTGTTTGACTTTGATGAAGGAAACATGTGGCATACCAAATGGGGCGAAAAATCAGTTCCTTTTGATATGGTTATCGATTTAAAATCCATCAGCAAGTTGGATAAATTCCATTACCTGCCACGTATTGGAAGGGGAAATGGCGTCATACTAAGGGGCAAAGTGTTCTACAGCGATAACAAAGAAAGCTGGACAGCAGCCGGTGATTTGGACTGGACAAGTTATGAACCCGTCAAGGTATTTAATTTTGCTGATCATCCTTCGGCCCGTTACATAAAAATTGCAGTTGCTGATGGTGTTGGCGGATTTGGATCAGGTCGTGAGCTGTATGTATTCAAGGTTCCCGGAACGGAAAGTTATCTTCCTGGTGATATTAACAACGATCATCTCATTGATAAGAATGATTTGACATCATACACCAACTACACCGGATTGCGAAAAGGTGATGCTGACTTTGAGGGTTATGTTAGTAATGGTGATATCAATAGAAATAATCTGATCGATGCTTATGACATTTCTGTTGTGGCTACACAGCTTGATGGTGGTATAGATCGCCGTAGAATTGATAAAATATCTGGTAAGCTTGAAATCAGTACAGCTAAACAGAGCTATAACAAGGACGAAATCATTGAGGTTAAAGTAAAAGGCACAGACCTTAAATCTGTAAACGCACTAAGTTTTGCATTGCCCTACAATCCGCAGGATTATGAATTTATAGGTATACAGTCTTTGGGTATGAAGGATATGGATAACCTGACTTATGACAGGCTGCATACTGATGGTGCTAAATCTTTGTATCCGACTTTTTTGAATTTAGGTAAGAAGGAGCCTTTGACTGGTACTTCTGATCTGTTTATACTGAAATTGAAAGCCAAGCGGAGTGTGAAGTTTGATCTTAAAATGACTGATAGAATCTTGGTTGACAAGAACCTCAATTTAAGCAGATAAAAGCGTTAATAGTAATTTAATACCGCAATTACTATTAACGCTTAAGGAATCCGGATGAGTGCGTTTTATGGTTAAAACTCCAGCCGGTAGTTGAGCGTTGGAATGATACCACTCCATTTTGAGGCCTCAATGATACGTTTGCTCGAATTGTAATGCATGCCCATAGTATTCTCCTTGTTTAACAGATTTTGAATATCCATAAGGATCATATGACTCACTTTTTTACTGTTGATGCGGTAACTTGCTGAAAAGTCTACACGCATATAGGGGTCGGTTGTCAGGGTATTGATCTTGTTCTGGTCGATGACCTCTTCATCAAGTCGTATTGATTCTTCCACCAGTACAGGCGTATAGCGCCTTCCCCCCGCGTAGATAAGTTTTCCGTTTAGTCCAAATAAATTGTTCCTCCGGGTTTTCCACTCTTTACCCATCAGTAAGTTACCTACATAGCGGGTGTTGAATGCGGTATTAAACTCCTGCTTGCTCAGCGCTTCGAATTTTGAGTCAAAAAGAGAAGAAGTGACCATAAAATAATATCCCCTGCTTAATGATTTTTCAAGTGAAAGTTCTACACCATAATTCTTTCCTGTGCCTTTGTTGACCAGTGAACGGTAAGCTGAAGATGATATGGCAGAGTTGTCTGACTCATTGAGCAAAGAAAAATTCACTGTAGGATCAACAGACACTGGAACATTGTATAAATGCTGATAGTAAACCTCTGTTTTAAACTTCAGGCTGCCGCCGAATAACTTTTCATAGCCCATCACTGCCTGAGCGGATTTTGTAGGCTGCAGTTTATTATTTGCCGGTTCATTTGCTTGTCCTGATGGTACGGCGCTTTTTGCAAAATAATAGGAAAGCGGTTCAAGACGATTATACAAGCCCGCGCCGAATGACAATTGCTGGTCGGCAGGCAGTTTCAGGTTCAAGCCCACACGCGGTTCAATGGTCCAGCTTTTACTCATGTTAAAGTAATTGGCATGCAAACCTGTATTTAGTGTCAACCTGCTGCTCAGTTCTGCTTTATGCTGGACAAAAGCATCATAGCTGCTGGTGTTTCCTTTTTGGTTGATCAGCTCTTTCAGGGCTTTTAATTCCGTATTGTATTCCTGCCCGTAAAGGTTGTAGCTCAAAAAGCTGGCGTTGACACCTGTACGGATCACATTGCTGCTGTTGATGTTATAATTGACAGTACCGGCGTAGCGGATGGCTGTATTGGTATACCGGTTTCTGTCAGAAAGGCTGCTGCGGTAGTCGTGGTCAAGGGTGTCAATGTGACTGGAACTGCGGTTGCCCGAAATGGAAATCACATTGTTGAAATAAAGCTTGCTGCTGGCAATGTAGAGGTGTTTTAATCCGGTACTACCGGCATTGTAGCCAAACCTTATGTCCTGCCCGTCCATTCTTTCTTCCCATTTGGTATAGTCCCGCTCTGCATCTTTACTAAGCTTGCTCAGGCCCCCAATTCCGAAAAGTGAAAAGGTCCCCGCTTTTTTTGTCGGGAATACAAAATTAAAGGACAGATCCTGATACTTTGGTACTCCTTCATCGGAGACCTTGACACCCACCTTTTCCAGCAGGCTTAAGGAAGAATAACGATAGCTGATCAGGTAGGAAGAACTGCCGCCTTTTTTAAATGGTCCTTCCAGCGTGGCACCCGCACCCAGGATACCAATGTTGAAAGCGTATTCACGCTTGTCGGTATTTCCTTTCCTGAATTTTAAATCGAATACACCAGATAAGGCATTGCTGTATTCTGCCGCTAAACCGCCGGTATAGAAATCGGAAGTACTTAAAACGGTAGTATTGATCATGCTAACTGCTCCTCCTGAGGCGCCTTCGCTGCCAAAATGGTTAGGGTTTATGATTTCTATACCCTCCAGGCGCCACTGCAGGCTCTTTGGCGAGTTACCCCTCACGATGATCTCATTGTCATCACCGCCGGCAACCACACCTGCAAAACTTTGGGCCATGCGTGCGGGATCAAAGAAAGCACCTGCATACCGGTTCGTTTCCTCGGGCGAAAACGATCTCCCGCTGGTCAAAGCCATCTGGTTGAGGGGCTTTTTGCCCGCACTGGCATTAACCACCACCTCATTGAGTTTATTGCTTTGCGCATCCAGTTCCAGATTGATTACCAATTCTTTACCGCTTGTGATCAGTAGCTCAGCGAGAGTGACCTGCTGATATCCTACCAGACTTGCCTGGAGTGCCTGACGGCCCAGAGGTACATTGATCAGCCGGAATGTGCCGCTGGTGTCGGTGCTCACCTGTTTTACGCCAGGACTTGAAACAAGCACGATGTTTACACCCTGAAGCGGGAGTTTAGTGGCCCTGTCGGTCACCGTTCCTTTGATGGTCTGCTTCAGGACCTGTTTATTAAAAATTGTAATGGAATCCTTGTTTTGGGCGAAAAGATTAAAACCCTGTAGAAGAAAGGCCAGAAGAAAAACCGGGAGAAATTTCATAGTCATTTATGGATTTGTTTTCTCCTATGACAACCGGTTTGGTGTTTACCCCTACGTCGGGATAAATTATTTTATAGGGATATGAACTTTATTTTATCCTGATGTAGTCTGACGTAAACCCGTCATAAACATTATCTGCAATGGTCAGTGAATCATTTCTTAGCGTGATGATGCTGCCCTTGTTTTGAGGATCAGCTGTTGCGTCAAATTGTACGGCATTTTCTTCTTTGCCGGAATAAATGCTTTTGAGTCTGGTGAGGCTGTAAGTGCCCTGCAATTTGACCTGATCATTTTCAGACCTTAAAAAGGCGTTGTCTTTTTTAAATTCAAGTACCGTAACGACAGCAGGATCTGCTTTTTGAGATTTCCCCGCATAACCACCGCTTTTGCCGGTATATTGCCATTTTCCAACCAGTTGTTTTTTGAAATCCGGAGATTCCTGTTCTTTTTTGCAGGTAGACGAACTGAGCAGCATAAATGCCAGAATCGTGTAGATCGTAGTTTTCATATTTTATATAACGTTAAAATCATATCATGCGCTACAAAAATTAATCCTATATTTTTCTATAAATTTATTCATATGATCTCAGCAACACTAGAAAGACTTGAATATCTATGCGCCATTATCCCGCCGCTTTTGGCCGGAATTGATGAACAGATACTTTCATTAAAACCCATTGCGAACAAATGGAGCAGGAAAGAAATCATCGGACACCTGATTGACAGTGCCGCAAATAACCATCAGCGTTTTGTACGCGGACAGTTTGAAGACAATCCGTCAATTGCCTATGATCAGAACAGATGGAATGAATTTAATTTTTATCAGCAAATAGACAGTCAGCAGCTTATCACCTTTTGGGAAATCTACAACAGGCAATTGGCAGCGCTGATCAAATGCATTCCCGGAGAAAATCTGCAACGCACCTGTCTGGTCGGGGCCCAGCTTTTGACATTGGACTTTTTAATCAATGATTATGTTAAGCACCTGGAGCATCATTTACATCAGATAGTTGATTATTAAAGATCTTTTCTATATTTACTGTGCAATCGATTGTATCGTGGCTGTATAACCAAAAATCTTAAACTATGACCATTTGTAAACGAATAATGTGTTGCCTGGCATTTTTTACCTGCTGCGCAAGCTATACATGGGCCCAAACCGCCAATCCATATGTCCTCATTGTTGGAAGCAAACCTTATTTACTGAGGAGCTACCTGATGTTTGAAGGCAAAAAACGCACGCATGTGATCTCTGTCGGTACCCCGGAAAAAGTAAGTTATTCTTACGACCTCAAGCAGGGTGCATTGTTGCAGGTGTGGCGCGGGCAGTTTATCGATGTGACAGAGATGTGGAAGGATAGGGGTGAGCCTCAGCTGGCCAAACCTTTAGGTACCGTGTTACCGCTTTCTGATGCTCCGGCTATCGCAGCACTGGCCGATAAGGATGCAGCCTGGCCGGATTCTGTTGCATTCGATGACCTCCGGAACGAGGGCTATGTATTGGATAAGAACAAAATGCCAACATTTATATATTCCTCAAATGATGCTGAGGTTAGTGACCAGATAGCGGTACAAAATGGCGGCGGATCGATAGACCGGACCCTAAGTATCAGCAACAGCAATGGCCTTCTGTATTGCAGGATCGCTGCAGGGCCTGTCATCGAGGTGCTAAAAGACAATACTTATAGCGTTGGAAATAAAGCTTACACTGTAAAAGTACCCGCTGATGCAAAGGCTTTTATCAGGAAAACAAAAAATGGCCAGGAATTGCTTGCACCATTGGCAAAAGGCACTTCTTCATTAACTTATTCGCTAATCTGGTAATCAAAATGAAACACTCGAAATACCTGCTGTCTTTTTTATTGTTTGGTGCCGGCATGATGACGGCAAATGCGCAAACAGAAAATCAAATATTTCCAATCGTTACGGTTCCTATCCCTAAAGAAATAGCCCTTGAAGTGGGTGGAATGACTTTTTTGCCCAATGATGAACTGGCCGTAGCTACCCGCCGTGGGGAAGTATGGATCATCACCAATCCATATATGAAAGACGGACAGCAACCTAAATATCGCTTATTTGCACATGGTATGCATGAAGTTCTGGGTCTGAATTACATTAAAGGGGATCTGTACCTGACCCAGCGTGCCGAGCTTACACGTCTCCGCGATCTGGATGGCGATGGCGAGGCTGATGAATACCGGACGATGTATTCCTGGCCATTATCGGGTAATTACCATGAGTATGCCTACGGCCCAATGCTGGACAAGGATGGCAATATGGTAGTTACCCTAAACTTAGGCTGGATTGGTTTTGGCGAAAGTTTGTCCAAATGGCATGGCTGGATGCTTAAATTTACCCCTGATTTCACAATGAAACCGTTTGCTACAGGTTTCCGTTCGCCGGCGGCTTTTGAAATGAACAGCAATGG
>NZ_DATHGC010000146.1:0-6915 GCF_035317785.1 Pedobacter sp.
AAACCTAATGACAAAATGAAGTCATTAAAGCAATGTCTGCAGACATTAGTGAAAACTGCCGGAGGAAACGGGAACTTGCTATTCAATGTCGGGCCTATGGCTAACGGACAAATAGAAGAGCGCCAGGTTCTGCGGCTTAAAGAGATGGGTGACTGGTTAAAACTGTATGGTGAGAGCATTTACGGAACTCATGGCGGGCCATTTGCACCAAACGAGGTGTATGCGGCGACACGCAAGGGAAATAAGCTCTATATCCATGTGTTTGAGCGAAAAGGAGGTACATTAATTTTACCGGCACTACCTGCGGTAAAGGTCAGGAAGGCTTATTTTCTAAAAGGCAGTAAAACCGGATGGAGTCAGGACAATAAGGGGATAGTTATGCTTGAACTGCCTGAAGTATTGCCGAACGCAGACGCTTCCGTGATCGTATTGGAGCTAAATTCCAGTGCCGATGGCATTCCTGTGATTTCCTGATCTATTTTATATATTTGGTTGCCATTTATAAATTAGTTCTAATTAATTGACTTCCAAATATGAACAAGGTAAAAGTTTTGCTTTTCCTGGTGTTTTTTGCACCGGGACTAACCGTATTTTCCCAAAATGCTGAGGAAAAATACCCGGTTGATTCCGCATCAGTTGAACACTCCGGTGTGCCAAAAGGCGAGCTCATCAAACTGACCTTTGAAAGTTCAAAAATATTCCCTGGCACAGTCCGGGATTACTGGATCTACGTGCCAGCGCAATATGACGGTAAAACCCCCGCATGCGTATATGTGAACCAGGATGGAATTCAGTTTAAAGCACCTGCGGTATTTGATAACCTGATCCACCAAAAAGAGATGCCGGTAACCATCGGGATTTTTATACAGCCTGGACGTGTACCTGCAGAAAACAGGGCAAATGCGATAGACCGCACCAACCGCAGTTTTGAATATGATGGCCTTGGCGACGACTACGCACGCTTTATCCTCGAAGAAATATTGCCGCAGGCAGCACAGCAAAAAACAAAAGACGGGCGGAATATCCTGCTTTCAAAAAAAGCAAATGACCGGGCTATAGGTGGCTCGAGCAGCGGTGCGGTCTGCGCTTTTACTGCTGCATGGGAGCGCCCAGATGCATTTTCAAGGGTATTCAGTGCTATCGGTACCTATGTCGGTTTCAGAGGTGCGGACCGGTATGCTACGCTGATCCGAAAGTACGAGCCAAAACCAATCCGGATATTTCTGCAGGAGGGATCTAACGACCTCAACAATTATGCGGGTGACTGGTGGGTAGCCGGACAGCTGATGGAAAGGGCACTGACCTTTGCAGGATATGAAGTGGAGCATAGCTGGGGGCAGGGCGGTCACAACGGCAACCATGCCACCGCGATCTTTCCTCAGGCCATGCGCTGGTTGTGGAAGGATTATCCTAAAGCCGTTGCACCGGGAATATCTAAAAACCAGTTCATCGCCGATATTTTGATCCCCGGGCAGAACTGGGAATTGGTGGGGCAGGGTTATGGTTTTTCAGAAGGGACCATTGCCAATGCTGCGGGAGAAGTTTTCTTTCAGGATATCCCGGGATCTAAAACCTATAAAATAGATGTCAAAGGAAAACTCAATATCGTTGATACCGACGCGAAGAAAGCAAGTGCAAACTCTTTTGGTGCGGATGGGAAACGGTACAGTGTGGCTACAGAAACAAACCAGATCCTGAGTTATGATCAAAATGGAAAACGTGCAATAATCGCTGATCATATCCCCGGAAATGATCTCGTAGTGGCCAATAATGGAAATATCTATGTAACTGCACCTGATGGAACTGAGAAACCAAGTAAACTTTACCTCATTAAACCGGATGGCACAAAAAGTATAGCCGACGAAGGACTAAGATATGCAAACGGCCTGGCCTTAAGTTCTGACCAGACACAGCTTTATGTTTCAGAATCGACTTCACACTGGGTGTGGGTGTACCAGGTCAAAGGAGATGGTACTTTGGCTTACAAACAGCGTTTTGGCTGGCTACATGTGCCTGATGAGGCAGACAATGCCTGGTCTGATGGCATCAAGTGTGACCGGAATGCCAGGGTATATGTGGCATCGCGGCTCGGCGTGCAGATCATGGACGAAATAGGCCGGGTGATTGCCGTTATTCCTACGCCCGGAGGCGGCCCTTCCAATCTTTGTTTTGGCGGACCCGATTTCGATACCATGTATGTCTCCTGCGGTGATAAAGTATATCGCAGGAAGCTCAGGATACACGGTGCCAACAGTTTTGACAAGCCCGAAAAGCCGGTTATTCCAAAACTGTAAAACATTTTAGCACTCCTTATTGTTCCAATACTTAATTTATAACCAAAAGTTTCGATCGCTGATAATGGGCTGATCGGCAGGTTATAAGGGTATCTATAACCCATTACAAGTATTGGAACGCTTATGTCAAAGAAAATTGCGCATTCAAAAAAAATAGCTGATCACGCTGAACTGCAAAAAACACCAACAGGGATACCCGGTCTAGATGAAGTCACACTTGGCGGGCTCCCTACCGGAAGGCCTACACTAATTTGCGGCGGACCAGGTTGTGGTAAAACTTTATTTGCTCTGGAATTTATAGTAAGGGGTGTGGAATTATACAATGAGCCCGGGGTATTTATCGCGTTTGAAGAAAAACCTGAAGAGCTGGCTGCTAATGTAACCTCTCTGGGTTTTGATCTCGAACAGCTGCAGAAACAAAAGAAACTAAAAATCGATTATGTCCATGTAGATAAAACTGAGATAGAAGAAACCGGGGAATACGATCTTGAGGGTTTATTCATCCGTTTGGGCTATGCTATAGACAGTATTGGAGCCAAGCGCGTCGTGCTGGATACGATAGAGAACCTGTTTTCTGGCTTGACCAATGAAGGAATAATAAGGGCTGAATTAAGAAGGTTGTTCAGCTGGCTCAAGCAAAAAGGCGTTACCACGATAATTACGGGCGAAAAAGGAGAAAAAACGCTGACCAGGCAGGGACTCGAAGAGTATGTGTCTGATTGTGTCATTTTACTTGACCACCGGATCATTAACCAGATCTCCACACGGCGCTTAAGGATCATTAAATACCGGGGCACGATGCATGGTACGAATGAGTATCCTTTCCTGATAGATGAGGAAGGCATCTCAGTTTTGCCGGTGACTTCTTTGAAGCTGAATAAGAAGGTTTCTACAGAAATCGTTTCTTCAGGGATTAAACAGCTAGACAGCATGCTTGGCCGCGGAGGTTTTTATAAGGGAAGCAGCGTGCTGGTTTCCGGGACAGCAGGCACGGGCAAGACCAGTTTTGCCGCCAGTTTTATCAATCAGGCCTGCGAAAAGAAACAAAGGAGCCTGTATTTTGCTTTTGAGGAATCTCCGAGCCAGATCATCAGAAATATGAGGTCTATAGGCATCGACCTGCAAAAACACGCCGACAAAGGTATGTTGGAATTCTATGCCTCCAGACCTACGCTATATGGACTTGAGATGCACCTGGTAGCCATACATAAAGCAATCCGCAAATTTAAACCACAGGTTGTGGTGCTCGACCCGATCACCAATCTGATCACCGTAGGGTCGGTGAGTGACGTGAAGTCTATGCTGGTCAGATTGATTGATTTTCTGCAATCTGAGCAGATTACCGTAATATTTACTGCACTGTCATTGAATACAGTGGTAAGCGATCAGACAGATGAAGGTGTATCCTCGCTTGTTGACGCCTGGATGCTGATCAAAGATATCGAAATGAACGGGGAGCGCAATCGTGGACTATATGTAATCAAGTCCAGGGGTATGCAGCACTCCAATCAGATCAGAGAATTTGTCATTACTGACAGTGGCCTGGATCTGGTAGATGTATATCTTGGACCAGAGGGTGTGCTTACCGGTTCTGCAAGGGAGGCACAGAAGTTGCTGGAACAAACCGGACAGGTGCTTCACACTCATGCCATCAGCCGCAAGGACCGCGAACTGATACGCAAACGCAGGCTGCTGGAAGCGCGGATAGAAAGCCTGAAAACGGAGTTTGAGTCCACTGAAGAAGAACTCAACAAAGTTTATATCGAAGAAGACATAAAAAAAGGCGTTGCAGCCGAAACACGTCAGCGGATGACTGAGTTTAGAAAAGGCAACAAAGAAGCCATAAGGATAAGGAACGAAAAAAACAAATAAGGGAGAACGGTTTGGAACAGAAATATGAATTGAGGCTATACGTAGCCGGGAAGACACAGAAATCAGTAGCTGCCCTGAGCAATTTGAAGAAATATTGCGAAGAACACATGAAAGGTGAATATCACATAGAGGTAATCGACCTGCTTGTTCATCCCCAGCTTGCCGAGGGCGATCAGATCCTGGCCATCCCCACACTGGTAAAAAAAGTACCTGAGCCAGTGCGCAAGATCATTGGCGATCTATCTGATCAGGAAAAAGTGCTTGTAGGACTAGACATCCGTCGAAGATAATGGGAGATAAAGAGAACGAAATAGCGGGCTGGGCCAGCCTGGAAAATCCAGTTTACAAATTAAGATTATTTGTAACGGGAACTTCTGCTGTATCGGTAAGGGCCATCAATAACCTCCAGAGCATTCTGAATGAATATCTGACCGACCGGTATGAGCTGGAAATCATTGATGCCCATCAGCAGCCGCTGCTCGTAAAGAGCGAAAACGTTACAGCTGTTCCCGTGCTGATTAAGTCGTATCCGGCTCCCAAAAGACGTTTAATAGGAGATATGTCCGATAGGCTGAAGGTCTTAAGAGGCTTAGGCTTGAGTTGATATTAAAATTTAGCGATTGAAAGACAAGAGATCACATACAGAACTATTGGCGGAGCTGCAAAAATTAAGCACCGAACTTCAAGCTAAAGAAATTGAACTTGAGGAGGCCACTGATATTATAGATGCCATCAGAAACGGTGAAGTTGATGCGCTTGTGATGAAATCAGGTCAGGGACACCAGCTGTTTACCCTTAAGAGTGCCGACCAAACCTATCGTATTTTTATAGAGCAGATGACCGAGGGCGCAGTGACACTAAACTCCTCCGGAAACATCTTGTATGCCAATTCTCAGTTTGGTACACTACTCAATACCCTTTTGGAAAAGATCACCGGTCATACATTTGTTAATTTCGTAGCAGAAGCAGACAGGTCGTATTTTGAAAGTCTATTTGAGCGTTCATGGCAGCACAATAGCAAAGGCGAACTGAGTCTGTCAGGCATTCACGGCAATCTGGTGCCTGTACAGCTTTCCTTAAATATACTGAGTCTTGATGAAGGAATGTCTATGAGCATTATCCTTACCGACCTTACTGAACAAAAGGAAAGTCAGCGCCTGCTGTACCAAAAAAACATAGAACTGGAAGCCGCTCATGCACTCACCAGAAAATTTAACCTTCATCTTGAAGAGACGGTAAAACTTCGTACAAAAGATCTGGAAAACAGCATTTACCAGAAAACTCTGGTAGAAAGAGAACTGCGCAGCAATCAGGAGCAGCTGAGCCGTGTGCTGGAAACTATGGCCGAAGGAGTAACCATTATTGATTTTGGAGGTAATGTGATCTATGCCAACCCTATGGCAAAGAAAATTCTCGGGTTGAAGGATGAGGAAAACATCCGCAATATTTATAATGATGCCAGATGGACCAATGTGACGCTTGACGGGGATGTTTTACCTGCAGATAAACACCCTGTGGCCATCACTTTAAGCGAGGAGCAACCGATGCATGATTATGAGATCGGCATACAGCCCGCAAACGGTGAACGGTTTTATATCTCTATTAATGCGGCCCCTATCAGAGACGAAAACGGGGAGATCATCTCTGGTATTGCAACTTTTATGGATGTAACACACCGTCGCAAGGTTTTTGAGCAGAAAGACGAATTTATCAGTGTGGCCAGCCATGAACTCAAGACACCCATCACCAGTCTAAAGGCGTCCCTTCAATTGCTGAGAAGATTAAATACAGGAGCAGAGTCTGAGCTATTTCACAAATTAATGGAACAGGCCAACAAGAGCATGAACCGTGTGAGTGTATTAATAGAAGATCTGTTAAATACTTCTAAATTTACCGGTGGACAACTTCATTTGAATAAAAATAAGATTAACCTCTATGAACTCATCGCTGGTTGCTGTGATGAGCTTAGACTAGAAGATCAGTATTGCATAACAATGAGAGGGGATAAAACCCTTAATGTAGAAATCGATGCCTACAAAATTGAGCAGGTTCTCATCAATCTGATCAACAATGCGATCAAATATGCCAGTGAGTCTTTAGAGATCCTGATCAATGTAGAGCGCTTTGGAGCTCTGGCAAAAGTAGCTGTGATTGACAAGGGACCGGGTATACCGCCTGAGGTTGTCCCTCATCTTTTTGATAGATACTACCGCGTAGATCCTGCCGGCAGACAATATTCCGGCCTGGGACTTGGACTTTACATCAGTTCGGAGATCATCAAGAAGCACGGTGGTCAAATCGGGGTAGAAAGTGAACCTGGAAGCGGAAGTACATTCTGGTTTACACTTCCCTGCGCACCTCAGTAATGAATTATTTTAGCGCGTACGCTACATAGCTGTCGCCTTTTTTTGTGCCCAGCTTACCTCCACCGCACGCAATTGCAATGTATTGCTTTCCATTAACCTCATAGGTGCTTGGAGTCGCGTATCCTGCGGCGGGCAGTTCAGTTTCCCAAAGAACCTTACCATTCTTTTTATCAAAAGCACGAAACATCCCGTCCTTTGTGGCGGCTATGAACAGCAGTCCGCCAGAGGTGACCACCGGTCCGCCGTAATTTTCAGTTCCCGTAGGTGCAATGCCCTTTGCTGTCAGTTCTTTTAGTTCACCCAGGGTTCTTTGCCACAAGTGTTTTCCCGTATTCAAGTCTATGGCGGTCAATGTCCCCCAGGGCGGGTTAATGGCAGGATAC
>NZ_DATHGC010000147.1:0-11509 GCF_035317785.1 Pedobacter sp.
CCCGGCGGACAAAGTTTCAGACCATATTTCGCTTCAACGATAAGCTTTTTGTTGTTGGCCTCGCTCGTGTTCATCAGCCCATTGCAGTAAACACGCCAGGCTTCAATCTTATCTTTTACAGATTTTATTTTGGAGAGATCAGGCCTTTCCTGACTAAAACCTGAAATACTGCTCAGGGAAAAAAATAAAATAAGCACGATTGATTTTGCTGGCTGCATATCAGTTTCTAATTTGGGCTAAAACAGAGCGATAAGTTTTTCCAATTGGCAGGTTGGCCTCGCCAATAGCAATCGAGGTATGAAAGATTTGCCTGATCTGGTCTTTGGCCACCGCATAACTCCGGTGTATCCTGGCAAATTTATCGGCGGGAAGTTCTTCCAGAAAGCCACCAAGCGTGGCCAGGGTCAGATAGTTTTTCTTTTGAGTGACCACTTTGGTGTAATCGCCAAAAGCTTCCAGATAAAGAATATCGCTGATGTTCAGGTAAATCACATTGTGGCCTTCTTTAAAAATGACTTTTTCGTTTTCCACCAATGAAGTATAAGCCTGTGCTTTTTCCCTGATGGCTATAAAATCACACAAGCGGTCCACAGTACTTTTAAACCTTTCTGTAGTCAGTGGCTTAAGAATGTAATCAAATACCTTCAACTCAAAACTTTGCAAAGCATATTCCGGGTAAGAGGAAATGATCACGCACAAGGGGTTATAGGTGTTGATACTTTTGAATAGCTCCAATCCGGAAATGTCGGGCATATCCACATCCAGAAACAATATATCAGGCTGGCAGCTCCTGATGCTTTCCGCAGCTTCTGTGGCATTGTCAAAACTACCGACAAGCCTGAAACATTCCTGGTTCTTAATTTCAATTTCAGCAGACACCCGGTCTAAATAACTATCGTCAACAATAACGCAAGTAAATTCATTTGTCATAGAAAGCTCATCAATTCAGATAAAATAAAAGTACATAAAAATCGGCAGGAAATATGTGGGAAAAACAGTCTTCCAAATTACTAATAATATTAGTAATTTTAGCTAATGAATTTAGATGACAACAAATCTGAAAGCTATTTCAAAGGAAGAGGAGCTCAGTTCAATCCGCATAACCGGTTTGAAAAAAATGACTATGTAAAAGCGCATGAAGAAGGAATAGATGAATGGGAAGAAGAAGATCATAAAACCTCCTTCATATTCGGAAAATCCAAGTCTATTGTCAATAAGGTAGATAGTCCTGACGTAGGGATGGCCTATTCCCTAAACCCATACCAGGGGTGTGAACATGGCTGCACCTATTGTTATGCTCGAAATGCACATGAATACTGGGGCTTCAGCGCCGGTCTTGACTTCGAGCGTAAGATCATCGTAAAAACAGATGCACCAGCACTCTTTAAAAAATTCCTGGGAAAAAAATCATGGAATGCTGCTACTATATCCCTATCAGGAAATACGGACTGCTACCAGCCTGCCGAAAGGAAATTCAGAATTACCCGCCAACTGCTGGAGATTGCTCTTGAGTACAGACAACCAATTGGTATGATTACAAAGAATGCACTTATACTCAGGGACATTGACATTCTCAGTGAAATGGCAAAACTAAATCTGTGCATGGTTTACGTATCCATCAACAGCCTCAATGAAAAGCTGCGCCAGAAAATGGAACCGAGAACTACTACTGCAAAACAGCGTCTGAAAATCGTGGAGGACCTTAGCAAAGCAGGCATCCCCATGGGGGTAATGGTAGCTCCTCTGGTACCCGGTCTAAGTGACCATGAAATTCCGGCCATCTTAAAAACAATCGCCAGTTGCGGAGCGACAGCGGCAGGATATACCATTGTAAGACTCAATGGAGCTATTGGTGGAATATTCGAAGATTGGCTGCGTAAGAATTATCCTGACCGCTTTGAAAAAGTATGGCATATGATTCAATCCTGCCACGGTGGAAATGTCAATGACAGCAGGTTTGGCGACCGCATGAAAGGGGACGGCAACATCGCACAAATGATCAGGGATACTTTCAAGCTCCATTGCCGCATTAACCATCTCAATGAAAAAAAAACAGAGCTGGACTCAAGCCTGTTTAAGGTCCCCGAAGCCCAGCTGCGTCTGTTTTAAGAGGTCGAAAAATCTATTTACGAAAGAAAATTATCCGTTTCACGGTAAGCCTGGATCACACGCAGCTCACCTTCTTTACCTTTCAAAGAGTTGCCGTGCTCCATTCCCATTACTCCTTTATAACCTTTTCCGTGAATGTGTTTGAAAAGGTTTTTATAATTGATCTCCCCTGTTGTAGGTTCTTTTCTTCCCGGGTTATCTCCTATTTGGATATAAGCTATTTCATCCCAGCACCGGTCCATATTTACGATCAGCTGTCCCTCTGTTTTTTGCATGTGGTAAATGTCGTAAAGGATTTTACAGGAGGGACTTTGAACCGCTTTACAAACAGCATATGTTTCATGAGTTTGCTGTAAAAACAATTCAGGCGTATCGCTTAGTGTCTCAAGCACCATAACCAATCCATGAGGTTCAAAGATCTCCGCTCCCGCCCTCATGGCATCAATCACATTGGCAAACTGGTTGCCATAAGGCAAATGGCGTTCATAAAATCCGGGAACAACTGTAAGCCATTTCGCATTACACCTCTTGGCTGCCTCCACCGAGCGTTTGCAGGTATCGACAAACTTGTCCTTAAATTCTTTTTTTCCTGTTGTTAATGACACTTTCCAATTGTCTCCGCCATCAACCACAAACACCCCCATCCTCATGCCAAGCTTCGCCAGCAAATCACCAATTTTTGTCTGCTCTTCAGCAGAGCGGCCAAGATAACCGTTGTCCTCAATAGATCGGAATCCCTGGTCATACATATATTGAATCTGGTCAAGGAAACTTTTTCCGGCATTGTTTTCAAACATCCCCTGATGCGGGGCATAATCCAGATTAAAGGTTTTTCCTGCAAAGGATGATTTTGCCGGTTCATCAGCTGCCATTGAACTCATTGAAGAGCCGGCAACCAATGCACCGGTAGCCACAAAACTATTCTTTAAAAATTCTATTCTGTTCATATTGTTATTCTGTTATTGGTTCATTCCTTAAATATATAGTTATTAGTTGACCATCAGTCGTTTAAAACCTTTGGTAAGGGTATCTGCAATGCTTCCGTCTTTACGGTGGTAAATAATATAAGCTTCCATGTTTTTTTTAGCAGAAACAAAGGCTATCGCCTCATCGATATTCATGGCCATAACTGCATTGTCATAACCGTCAGCCGTTATCGCATCCCTGGAGTAAACCGTCACGCTGATCAGGGAATTCTGTAAAGGATAACCTGATTTCGGGTCTATAAGATGACTTATTTTCTTTTTTCCCATTTGCAAAAATCTTCTGTAATTCCCGGATGTAGTAATCGCACCATTATTAATTGCCAGGGTGTGCCTGATCGCCGGTTCGGCATCAGGGTTTTCCGAAGGCCCCTCAATTCCGATCCTTAAAGAAGTCCCGTCAGGTTTTGGTCCTTTCATACGCAGTTCACCGCCGATCTCCACCACATATGCCTTTATTCCTTTTATGTCCAAATGCCCTGCCACCACATCAACACTATAGCCCTGTGCAATTCCATTCAGATCAATTTGCACACAAGGTATTTCTTTTTTCAGGTCATTACCTTTCAAACTTAAGAAGTTCATTCCTACACACTTCAGCATAGTGCTCACCATCGTACTGTCGGGAAATTTTTCAGCAGGCTTGACTCCAAAACCCCACATCTGAACCAGTGGTTTGACTGTTACGTCAAACCGGCCCTCTGTACTCCTATAGATCTCAAATGATTTAGTCATCACCTTCGCAAAATGCCTGTCGATCCTAATTCCTTTTGTCGAGGCATTAAATTGATTGATTGAAGAATATGGTTTATAAAGAGACATTGAAGAATCTATTACCATAAGAATACTATCTATTTCTTCTTTGGTAACTATACTGTCCCTGGCGAAATACTTAATTGTATAGTCGGTTCCCTGGGCATAACCATGAATGGTATACTGCCGCTGGTCTTCCTTTTGAAAAAAAAGAAAGGCCAGCAGCGGTATAAAGAAACCAAATATCTTACTGAATGTAAACATTCCTTAAGCGATGCTTAGATCACTTTGGTCTTCCCGGGCGTAGGTATTGGATAGAATCCATCAGCATCCGGCAACAATTTTGGTTTGGCATCCCATGCCAGTTTATCTGGAAACAAACTGTTATCCGCTTTTAGCGCTTCGTCCCATTTAATAGTCTCTCCTGAATAAGTAGCATAGCGACCAATAATAGAGGTAAAAGTACTTTTTGCTACGCGTTCTGCATCCCAGAACTTAAACTCACTTTTTGCGATTGCATCAAACAATTCATCATGCTCTGTCTGGTAAGGATTAGCATTGCCCTTTTTATCATGACTATAGATCTTCTGGCCCTTATAGTCTGTCAGTTCACCACTGTTGTCTGCTGATAAATAAACTTTGCCCTTTGTACCACTGAAGGACTCATCAACCCGATTGGAAATCCCTTCAAAATGACGGCATTGGCTATGAATGATACTTCCGTCTGCATATGTAAGCTCTAATGAGTGGTTATCATAGATCTCACCATATTCTTTATCTCGTCTCCAAGCTCGGCTCCCTGTACCCTGTACCGACACCGGATAAGCATTTTTAACCCAGTTTGCAATATCTATATTGTGCACATGCTGCTCAACTATGTGGTCTCCGCATAGCCAGTTAAAGTAATACCAGTTCCTCATCTGGTATTCCATTTCAGTTTGACCAGCCTGGCGGGGCCTTACCCATACACCTCCGCTATTCCAGTAAACCTGTCCGCCTGTAATATCGCCGATCGCACCATCCTGAATACGTTTAATGGTTTCTCGGTAATTCTTCTGATACCTTCTTTGAAGACCAACCACTACATTTAGTTTCTTTTGCTTAGCCTGCTCTGCAGCAGCCAAAACCCTGCGTATGCCTGGAGAATCCACAGCGACTGGCTTCTCCATAAAAATATGTTTTCCCTGATTTACTGCTTCTTCAAAGTGCATCGGCCTGAAACCCGGAGGTGTTACTAATAAAACGACATCTGCTAATGCTATCGCTTTCTTATATGCATCAAAACCTATAAATCTACGATCCTGAGGCACATCTACTTTATCTTTAAATTTATCTGAAAGTATCTTATAACTAGCATCCAGTCTATCCTGAAAAGCATCTGCCATAGCAACCAGCTTGAGGTTTTGCTTAGTGCTCAGTGCCTGAACAGCTGCGCCGGTTCCACGGTCACCGCAGCCGATCAATGCGATCTTTATCGTATCGTCTACCGATGAATGTGCACCGCCGCCGGCAAAAGCGACACCATTTAACATTACTCCCCCCGCGACGAGGGCGGTGGCTTTCAAAAATTCGCGGCGTTTATCACGCAATTCTTCATTGTTCATTGTAATTTAGGTTTATAGTGGTTCTTATTTTGTGAGTTTACAGGTTAATAATCTGGAATTGGTTTTTTATTATAGTATACTTCTATGTCTTCTTTCGATGGTGTTTTAACAGGTCTGACAAGTCGCAATCCAACAAACGGCGCTTCCGGAAACCACCAGTTGCTTTTAGGCATTTGCGGATCCAACTGTTTCCAAACCGGATCAGATGCCAGCCTTGCAGCAGATCTCGAATCTTTAGCCAGATCATCAAACGATCCGCCGCGTACGACCTGCGGATACAGCTTGTCGGGAACCGCGACCGGGTTCTCCGATACTTTGCCAGTGTAAAAATCAGGAATGTATTGATCGTAAGTCCATTCAGCCACATTTCCGTAAATATCATACAATCCCCACTGATTCGGTTTTTTTAATCCAACCGGATGTGTTTTCTCACTGCTATTGTCCTTAAACCATCCGTATTCGGATAATTTGGATTCATCATCTCCAAAAAAATACTCAGTAGATGTTCCCGCCCTGCTGGCATACTCCCATTCCGCTTCTGTTGGCAAACGGTAAAACACACCGGTACGGGCATATAGCCATTTACAATACTGTATGGCATTATAATGTGTCATGGCTAAAGCCGGCTGACCAGCCTTACCCATACCAAAAGTCATATCCAGATAGGGTTTTGTCGGACGTGTCACCGCATCAACATTTTCAGGGACCGGACTTACACTATGTGTTTTTTCATAATCCCTGTACAAAAAAGGTTCATAAATATCCCAGGTCACTTCGTGTTTGCCAATCCAAAAAGCAGCTAATTTTACTTTATGGAGCGGAAGTTCATCTTTTTTACCTTTTTTGCTACCCATTGTAAACTCTCCGGCAGGAATGGCCTGCATATCGAAAGACAGCGTCGTTCCGTCGATCTGTTGTTTATACGATTCTGCCTTTGCCTGGGCAGTGGCTGTTTGAGTATAAAATAATACGAGGGGAACGAAAAAAGAAAATGATAGCTTCATCTATTAATATTTGGCACAAAGTATTTTAACCTAACCGATTGAATCCCTAAAATAGATGCAATAATTGACAAACCAAAATCTGCTAACAAAAAAAGCTCCCCCGATGTGATATCGGGGGAGCCTCTATTTACGAATACTATATTATTCTATGCTTCCTTCTTCTTTCTTCTTTTTCTTGCCCGGACTTCTGTTGTCCACCACAATCCTATCGCCTTCCTTATCGTAATCGATTTCCAGGATATCGCCATCATGGATTTCGCCTTTTAGGATCTCTTCTGCAATCGGATCTTCCAAATATTTCTGGATCGCACGTTTTAGTGGTCTCGCGCCAAAGTTTGAGTCAAATCCTTTTTCAGCAATAAAGTCTTTTGCATTCTCAGTCAGTTTCACTTCATAACCCAGGTTATGAACACGGCCAAACAGCGATTTCAACTCGATATCAATGATTTTGAAGATATCTTCTTTACTTAAAGAATTAAATACAACCACATCATCCACACGGTTCAGGAATTCAGGAGCAAAAGCACGTTTCAAAGCACTTTCTATCACGCCTCTGGAGTGCGTATCCACCTGGTTCACTTTTGCAGTAGTTGAAAATCCCACTCCCTGACCAAAATCTTTCAACTGGCGTGCGCCGATGTTAGAGGTCATGATGATGATGGTATTCCTAAAATCCACCTTACGACCCAAACTATCTGTCAGCTGTCCTTCGTCCAATACCTGGAGCAAAATATTAAACACATCCGGATGCGCTTTCTCGATCTCATCCAACAGGATCACAGCATAAGGTTTACGGCGGACTTTCTCAGTCAGCTGACCGCCTTCCTCGTAACCCACATATCCTGGAGGCGCACCTACCAAACGCGACACTGCAAATTTCTCCATGTACTCACTCATGTCGATCTGGATCAGTGAATCATCGCTATCAAACATAAAGCGGGCAAGTTCTTTCGCAAGTTCAGTTTTACCAACACCTGTTGGCCCTAAGAAAATAAATGACCCAATCGGCTTTTTAGGATCTTTCAATCCCGCTCTGGTACGCTGAATGGCTTTTGTTAGTTTTTTAATCGCATCATCCTGACCAATGATCTTTTTACCAACGGTTTCGAACATGTTCAGCAGCTTCACGCTATCTGTTTGTCCAACACGCTGTAAAGGGATACCGGTCATCATAGACACCACCTCTGCTACATTATCTTCCGTCACGGTATAGCGTTTGGTTTTAGTATCACTCTCCCATTCCGACTTGGCACGGTCGAGTTCTTCCAGCAGATTCTTTTCAGTATCTCTAAGTTTAGCCGCCTCTTCATATTTCTGGCTTTTCACCACCTTATTTTTTTCAAGTTTGATCTCTTCAATCTTACTCTCGATATCTATGATATTCTGAGGAACATGAATATTGGTCAGGTGGACCCTTGAGCCTGCCTCATCCAAGGCGTCTATTGCCTTGTCCGGTAAAAATCTGTCTGTAATGTACCTGGCTGTCAATGCAACACAGGCATTGATCGCTTCATCAGTGTAAGTTACCCCGTGATGGTCCTCATATTTCTCTTTAATACGATTTAGTATCTCAATCGTTTCATCTGGAGTAGCAGGTTCAATCATTACTTTTTGGAAACGGCGGTCCAAAGCACCATCTTTTTCAATATACTGACGGTACTCATCTAAAGTAGTCGCACCGATGCATTGTATCTCGCCTCTAGCCAAAGCCGGTTTAAACATATTTGAAGCATCCAGCGAACCTGAGGCACCACCGGCACCAACAATAGTATGGATTTCATCAATGAACAGGATCACATCAGTTGATTTTTCCAGCTCGTTCATCACCGCTTTCATGCGTTCCTCAAACTGCCCGCGATATTTTGTTCCCGCTACCAATGAGGCAAGATCTAAAGTAACCACGCGTTTATTGAACAACACCCTGGAAACCTGACGTTTCACAATGCGCAGTGCCAGTCCTTCCGCAATAGCAGATTTACCAACACCCGGTTCACCAATTAAGATTGGATTGTTTTTCTTACGGCGCGATAAGATCTGTGACACACGTTCAATTTCTTTTTCACGTCCTACGATCGGGTCAAGCCTTCCTTCCTCAGCGGCTTTGGTCAGATCTCTTCCAAAGTTATCCAAAACAGGGGTTTTAGATTTTATGTCAGAAACCTTTTTAGGACTGCTGAAGCTTTCTTCCTCGCGGTAATCATCGTCACCTCCGGTAGAAGCGCTATTCTGGACGTCATCTCTGAACCCGTTCTTGTTCACTTCTACTTCCTGTTTGAATATCTCGTAATTTACACTGTATTGCAACAAGATCTGCGACGCAATATTATCGTCATCACGCAGGATAGAGAGCAGTAAATGCTCGGTTCCTATCAGATCGCTTTTAAAGATCTTAGCTTCCAGGTAAGTTATTTTTAATACTTTTTCGGCTTGTTTTGTCAACGGAATATTACCCAGATTTACTGTAACACTTGAGGTCCCTCTAACAGAGTCCTCTATTGAGCGCCGCAGTTTTGAAGTATCGACTCCTAATGATTTTAATATCTTAATAGCCATGCCATCGCCTTCGCGAATGAGACCCAGCAATAGATGTTCCGCGCCTATATAATCGTGACCTAGTCTCAGGGCTTCTTCCCTGCTAAAAGAGATCACATCTTTGACCTGTGGAGAAAATTTAGCTTCCATATATAACCTTTCTAAATCCGGAATGCCCTAAACTAAAAAATTTGTTTAATAAAAGCATCCCCGGCTTTTTTTATTTTATCAACAATTACGCCAGTGGACACTAAATAGATGTTGCTACTGCCGTTATTTCACAAATGTTACTAATCTTTGACCTATTATTTAGCACTTATTTATCAACAGTTCAACATTGATCATCACTCCGGAAAGCTTTTTTTAACTGTTTTAGGTATAGCCAAATCCCTTTGTCGTATAAATGTAATGATTTTTATGCAATTATATTACTGTCAAAACCGGGAGTCTTTAATTAAAAAACTATCAAAATGGCAGACTTTTGCCGGTCAGCAATTCGCGACAGCTTTACTTATCAGCAATTTATCTTGCCGTACTCCAGAACACCTACCCCTTCCCACGAAGATTATAGATCCATTCTTGTTCCACCTTCTTCAAATGATGCTTTTATCAGGAATTCCGCAGCACCGGTCTGCAGTATCCGGCTGAGATCATGTGGAGTGCCGGCCATCCTCAGGTATATGCCAGGAAATCCGGCTACCGTCCCGAGCCGGTGTCTGTGCCAGCAAAAAAAACAGGGATATAAAATTAACAGCATACTGTGGACAATTTGTTTCCTGTATCTTTTCAAACAATTCATCTGTCTAAATTTATTGTCTGTGATTAATTTCAGTGTTCAGCAAACTGTTAATGTAAACATATAAAAAATCTTTGACAGGTGTTTTCTTATCTTTGCAGAAAACGGGCCTAAGTATGTCCCCTTTTCTGCTAAAACTATACTAACAAAAAATAATGAGTTCAGAAGAAAAAATAATATTTTCGATGGCAGGGGTAAATAAGATTTACCCTCCTCAGAAACAAGTTTTAAAGAACATATATCTATCCTTTTTCTACGGCGCAAAAATTGGCGTCATCGGCCTCAACGGATCTGGAAAATCATCCGTTTTAAAGATTATTGCCGGAATTGATAAAGCCTTCCAGGGTGAAGTAGTTTTCTCTCCCGGATATACCGTAGGCTATCTTGCCCAGGAACCCGAACTAGACAATGAAAAAACAGTCAGAGAGGTCGTAGAAGAAGGTGTTGCAGAAATTACGGCGATATTAAAAGAATACGAATCCATCAACGAGCAATTTGGCTTACCGGAGGTCTATGAAGACGCTGACGTAATGGATAAACTAATGGCTAAGCAAGGCGAGTTGCAGGATAAGATAGATGCAGTAAACGCCTGGGAGCTTGACAACAAACTGGAGCGGGCAATGGATGCGCTGCGCTGCCCTGATCCTGATACCAAAATCGGAGTATTGTCTGGTGGCGAGCGCCGCCGGGTTGCTATGTGCCGTTTATTATTGCAGGAACCAGATGTTTTGTTGCTCGATGAGCCTACCAATCACCTTGATGCAGAGAGCATCGACTGGCTGGAACAGTTTCTGAAAGAGTACAAAGGAACTGTCATTGCAGTTACTCACGACAGGTATTTCCTGGATAACGTAGCCGGATGGATTCTGGAACTGGACAGGGGTGAAGGGATTCCATGGAAGGGAAATTATTCTTCATGGCTGGACCAAAAAGCCAAGCGCCTGGCACAGGAAGAAAAAACAGAAAGCAAGCGTCAGAAAACACTGGAACGTGAGTTGGAATGGGTCCGTATGGCACCAAAAGCAAGGCATGCAAAATCCAAGGCACGCTTATCCAATTACGACAAACTGGCCTCTGAAGACGGCAAAGAAAGAGAAGATAAATTAGAGCTATTTATTCCTGCGGGGCCAAGATTGGGCAATGTGGTCATTGAAGCCAGCAATGTCACCAAGTCATATGGTGACAAGATCCTGTTCGAGAACCTGAGTTTCTCCCTGCCCCCTGCGGGGATTGTAGGCATTATTGGCCCTAACGGAGCTGGTAAGACCACACTTTTCAGGTTGATCACAGAACAGGAAGTTCCTGATGCTGGCACCTTCCGAGTTGGCGAAACTGTTGCATTGGGCTATGTTGACCAGATGCACAATGATCTTGACCCCGAAAAAACGGTATACGAAAATATCACCGATGGTTTAGATAATATTCAACTCGGCAATAAAGCAGTAAATGGCCGGGCTTATGTCTCTAAATTCAATTTCAATGGCGGCGACCAGCAAAAGAAGGTGGGCGTTTTATCAGGCGGAGAGCGCAACCGCGTACACCTGGCCATCACACTGAAAAAAGGAGCCAATGTATTGCTGCTCGATGAGCCGACAAATGACATAGATGTAAATACACTCAGGGCACTGGAAGAAGCACTGGAAAATTTTGGCGGCTGCGCGGTAGTCATAAGTCACGACCGTTGGTTCTTAGACCGGATCTGTACGCACATCCTGGCTTTCGAAGGAA
>NZ_DATHGC010000148.1:0-23206 GCF_035317785.1 Pedobacter sp.
AGACTAAAGCTTAAACCCGCAGCTAACAAAGCCCCAAAGGCCTTAGGAGCTTTGGTTACAATTTTTATACACCGGTAAAGCAATATCACGTACAGTATCATCACAACAACGCCTCCAATAGTGCCATATTCTTCGATGATCATTGCAAAAACAAAATCTGAATATGGATGGGGCAGGAAATTCTTCTCAATACTGTTACCGGGCCCTTTACCAAAAAAGCCACCGGAAGCCAAAGCGATTTTTGAATGATCAGACTGAAATGTCTTGTCAGAATTTTGCAGCTCAGGATGCAGGTATGTATTGATACGGGATTTGTAAACCTCTCTTCTGGGTCCTAAAAAAGCTACAAATAGCAACAGTACAAATCCACCGGCACATACCAGTAAAATCTGCTTAATACTGATTCTCCCGATGATAAGCAGTAAAATACTTACTCCAAACAGCATCAATGCTGTAGATAGATTAGCCCACGCTATTAAAACAAATACAGCACAAACAGAACCCATTATCGGGACAAATGCTTCTTTTACATTCTTTATATTCTCCTGTTTTTTTGTGAGCATTCTGGCCAGAAAAGTAATCAAAGCCAGTTTTGCCAAATCTGAGGTTTGAAATGTCAAACCTATTACCGGTATTTTTACCCAGCGGGAGGCTTCATTTACATTAGCTCCAAAAATCAGGGTATACACCAACAAGGGAATAGTAATGATCATTAATATTTTAGAGATCCCGGCGTAATACCGGTAGTCCAGTAAATGCGCAATGTATATCATAGCAATACCGATCAGTACAAAAATAACATGCTTGGTAAGCAATAACTTCTCCACGCCCACACCTCTTTTAAAGGCCAGTGTACTGGTGGAACTATACACGACCATAATAGAAATTATAGACAACAAAATAATGATCAGCCAGATCCAGCGATCACCTTTTGTCTTATCCAGAAGTGTATTTATTGCGATCATAATTCTATAATTCTTTAACAGCGGTCTTAAACTGGTTACCCCTGTCTTCGTAGTTCTTAAATAAATCAAAACTTGCACAGGCAGGTGACAACAAGACGGTATCTCCTTTTTTTGCAAGGTGATATGCTACCTGAACTGCTTCATGCGCTGAAAATGTATTGACAATAATCTCCACGTCGTCTTCAAAAGCTTCATGAATTTGCTTATTGTCCTTTCCCAAACATATAATGGCCTTGACCTTCTGATGGACCATATCTTTCAACATGCTATAATCATTACCTTTATCAACACCGCCCATGATCAGAATAACATCGGTCCCGACACTTTCCAGAGCATACCACGTAGAATTTACATTTGTAGCCTTTGAATCATTGATGTAATCCACACCAGAAATCTTGGCAACATGTTCCAGTCTGTGTTCAATATTTTTGAAATCGCCCATACTCTCACGGATGGTAGTATTGCGGATATCTAATACTTTAGCTACTATGCCAGAAGCCATAGAGTTGTAAATATTATGCTTACCCTGTAGGGCTAACTCTGTTATGGACATGGTCAATTGATCGTTAAGGTTTATATTTATATGTATGTTGTTGTTCTCCAGGTATGCACCATTTTCAATCTTTCTTCTGATTGAAAATGGGTACTTCTTTGATTTTATTTTATCAGGATTCAGAACTTTTAATGTTTCCTCATCATCAGCACAAAAAATGAAAGTATCTTCTGCAGTTTGATTTCTTGTTACCCGCATTTTTGATGCAGCGTAATTGTCAATTTTATACTCGTACCTGTCTAAGTGATCAGGCGTGATATTTAGCAGAACAGCTATGTCTGCTCTAAAATCGAACATGTCATCCAGCATAAAACTCGATAGTTCCAGTACAAACCAGTCAAATTCTTCAGTCGCCACCAAAGCCGCAAAGCTATTTCCAATATTACCCGCAAGTCCTACCTTTAATCCCGCCCGCTTCAAAATGTGATACGTCAGCATTGTAGTCGTCGTCTTGCCGTTTGACCCGGTTATACAGATGGTTTTAGCATCTGTGTACCTTTTGGCAAACTCAATTTCCGAAATAACAGGAATGCCCTTTTTCTTTATTTCTTTAACTATTGCTGCCGTATCCGGAATACCGGGACTTTTAATAACCTCTGCTGCATCTAAAATCTGATCAGACGTATGTTGGTTTTCCTCAAACAGGATCTTTAAATCTTTTAAACTTTCTTTATACTGATTGCCTATCGTCCCGAAATCAGACACAAAGACATCAAATCCTTTCTTTCGCGCTAAAATTGCCGCCCCTACACCGCTTTCACCGGCACCTAAAACCACTATTTTTTGCCTTTCCATCATCTTAATTTTAAAGTAACAATGGTGATAATAGCCAGCAGTATCCCAATGATCCAGAACCGCGTTACGATCTTTGCTTCGTGATATCCTTTTTTCTGGTAGTGGTGATGCAGTGGTGCCATCAGGAAAACCCTGCGCCCTTCCCCATATTTTCTCTTGGTATATTTAAACCATCCTACCTGCAGCATAACGGATATGTTTTCAATAAGAAATATTCCGCAGAGTACCGGGATCAGCAGCTCTTTGCGGATCATGATTGCAAAAGCTGCAATTATTCCACCTATTGCCAGACTGCCTGTATCGCCCATAAATACCTGTGCAGGGTAAGAATTATACCACAGAAATCCAACACACGCACCTACAAATGCCCCTGCAAAAATCATTAGCTCTCCCGAATTGGGGATGTACATAATATTCAGATAATCAGCAATGACAGTGTTACCCGATACATACGCAAGTAAACCCAGCGTAATCCCAATTATGGCAGAAGTACCCGTCGCCAGGCCATCTATCCCATCGGTAATATTAGCCCCGTTAGAAACAGCCGTCACGATGATGATCACAACCAATAAGAAGACAAAAACAGCATACTTCTCATATCCGGGGCCCAAAAACTTCAGCACCTTGGCGTAGTCAAATTCATTGTTCTTATAAAAAGGCACATTGGTTATGGTTGATTTTACATCCTGAGTATAATAAAACCCATCCCCTTTGGGCCTCAGCACCAGGGGTGCCTTGTCCGTTAAAATACCCGATTCGGGGACAGTTTGCCTAACTACGATGTTTGGATTGAAATACATGGTCCAGCCGATAATAACAGCAAGCCCAACCTGGCCAACGATCTTGAATCTACCAGCCAAACCCTCCTTATTTTTCCTAAACACCTTAATATAATCGTCAACAAAACCGATTACACCCATCCATATCGTGGTTACGATCATGAGTATGACATAAATATTTGAAAGATTTGCCAATAACAAGGTCGGGACTAAGATCCCTAGCAAAATCATGATTCCTCCCATAGTCGGGGTACCCTGCTTTTGCATTTGTCCTTCAAGGCCCAGATTCCTCACTGTTTCACCAACCTGCATTTTCTGCAGGTAGTTGATAATTCTTCTTCCGTAAACCGTCGTGATGATTAAAGAGATGATAACAGCTAAAGAGGTACGAAAAGTAATGTATTGAAACAACCTCAGTCCCGGAAAATCGTAATGACGATTCAGATATTCAAATAAATAATACAACATTAGCTGATTAGGTTAAATTGTTCGGTTAATATCTCCTTATCGTCAAAATGGTTTCTAACTCCATTGATCTCCTGGTACTTTTCATGACCTTTTCCCGCCAGGAGAATAATGTCTCCCGGATTAGCCAGATGACAAGCAGTTTTAATGGCCTCTTTTCTGTCCAGTATGACCAAAGTCTTGCGCTTGTTTGTAGGTGACACTCCCACTTCCATGTCATTCACAATTGCCTGCGGATCTTCAGTTCTTGGATTGTCAGATGTCAGAATAACTTTATCACTCCAATCACAGGCCACCTGCGCCATGATCGGCCTTTTAGTTTTATCTCTGTCACCGCCACAACCAATTACAGTAATCACCTTCTCATTTCCTTTTCTTATATTTTGAATAGTGCTTAAGACATTCTGAACAGCATCAGGAGTATGCGCGTAATCGACTATCCCTATGATTTTCTGAGGTGACAAGATATAGTCAAACCGCCCCTCTGCACCGTCAAGATTACTCAATATGGTTAACACATCAAGCTGATCCTGTTCGAGCAGCATCGCCGTACCGTAAGCCGCAAGCAAATTATAAGCATTGAAAGAACCAACCAGTTTAAAGAAAACATCAGCACCATTAACGTCCAGATGCAATCCTCTGAAACTATTTTCTATAATCTTAGCCTTGAAATCAGCCAGTTGCTTCAAGGCATAGGTCTTTTTTGACGCCTTAGTATTTTGCAGCATTACCATACCATTTTTATCATCGGCATTCGACAGCGCAAACGCTGATTTTGGCAATAAATCAAAAAATTCTTTCTTAGCCTTAAGGTAATTGTCAAAAGTTAAATGAAAATCTAAATGGTCGTGAGTGATATTAGAAAACACACCCCCTGAAAAACTTAAGCCCGCAATTCTGTGCTGAACTATTGCATGAGAGCTGACCTCCATAAAGCAATAACTGCAGCCGGCATCCACCATATCTTTCAATAACTTATTCAAAGCTATCGGATTGGGAGTAGTATGCGTAGCCGGAATAACCTTATCATTAATGTGATTCTGTACCGTAGATATTAACCCGCTCTTATACCCTAATCCACGAAAAAGCTTAAACAATAAAGTAGCAATGGTCGTCTTACCATTTGTCCCCGTAATTCCTATTAATTGTAATTTTGAAGCAGGATTTTCACAAAAATTAGCAGCCATGATCCCTAAAGCGACGGCACTTTCTGCAACAGCAATATAAGTAACCGGCGACTTGAGGTCCTGAGGGACTTGCTCACAAATCACGACAGACGCTCCTTTTTCAATCGTTGAAGAAATATAATCATGCCCATCAGACAATGTTCCCCTGATGGCAAAGAAAACATCGCCTTTCCGCACCTGTCGAGAATCAAAAACCAGCTCAGTGACTTCCCTGTTGGTTGTGCCAATAAGATTGGTTATTGCTATTCCATATAATAATTCCTGCAGCTGCATCTTATTGTAATTCTATTTGCACTAACAATCCCTTTCCAATTTTGCTCCCGGCCAGTATAGACTGCCCCATCACTTTTCCGCTTCCCTTTACCCTTGTCTTTAAACCGGCGTTTCCGAGAAGATACAATGCATCTTTAAGTCCCATTCCCTTTACATTAGGCATGACACCCTTTAACATACTCAGATCTTCATATACTACACCGTTATTGGTATCAACAGCATTGAAATAATCGGATTTAGCAGCATAAAGTGCTTTAATTCCAAAGGCATTGTATACTTTTTTGACGGCCTTACTTTGTCCGGCCTTCGCCTCCGGATTTTGGGTGTTGCCAACCAAATGTTCATCAACAGCATTGTACATTTGAGCGTCTCTCGCGTAAATTCGATCTGCAATCTCCCTAAAAGGCGGGCCGGCAACTAAAGCTGCATAATACGCGCCCTTCGGTTCATTGATCACTACAATTAATGAATACTTTGGATTATCAGCCGGAAAATAGCCGCAAAAAGAACTCTGGTACTGTTTTTTAGTATAGCCGTATTTTCCATCTGCCACCTGGGCAGTGCCCGTCTTGCCAGCAATCTTATAAAACTTTGATGCCAGGCTTTTGCCCGTTCCCTCAGTAAATACCCCTTCAAGCATTGCTCTCAATTTTCCCAAAGTTGCGTCCGAACAGATCTTATCGTTGATCACACGCGCTTTAAATTGTTCGATCGGGTTCCCGAGTTTTCTGATTTCTTTTACAAAGATCGGTGCCACATATTTACCATTATTGGCAACGGCGTTGTAAAACGAAAGCATTTTTAATGGAGTCAGCTGCATCTCATAGCCATAGGCCATCTGCGGGAGTGTCATGTTTTTATTCCAGCTTTTGTTGTTTGGGTTTTTCACAACCGGCTGAGCCTCACCAGGAATTTGCAGACCAAGTTTTTCATTCAAATGCCACCTGTACAAATGATCTGTAAATGCGGATTGATCATTTCTATAATGTGTGTTGACCATTTGTGCAATTGCCGCATTTGAAGATTCCGTAAATGCTTTTTTCACGGTTACAACACCAATACTCCCGTGCGAGTCTTTAATCAGCTTCCCAGGGACCTGGTAGTTGCCGGTTCCAATCATAGAATTGGTATCAACCTTTTCGTCTTCTAGTAAAGCCATATAAGATGCCAGCTTAAAGGTCGATCCAGGGTCCTGATTTCCGGCAATCGCATAATTAAAAGTTTCCTTATATTCGCCCTTAGCCACCCTTGTATAATTTGCAATTGCCCTGATTTCCCCGGTCGCTACCTCCATCAGGATAACAGCACCATGATGTGCATCACTAAGTTTTAATTGTTTTTCCAGCGCATTTTGCGCCAAATCCTGCATATTAATATCTATTGTAGAAATGATGTCCGCCCCTTCTTTTGGGGCAATTTCAGCTTCGTCATTAACAGGCATCCAGACACCTCCAGATATTCTTTGCACCAGCCTTTTTCCGCTTTCCCCGTTAATATACTCACCAAATGCCCCCTCAAGTCCCACGCCATTGCTTACATTTTCATTTTTATAGCCTATTGTTCTTGCGGCAAGGTATTTAAACGGCAAAATCCTTTTGTTCTGCTGAACAGCGATCAGACCGCCCGTATATTTTCCCACATTAAAAAGCGGAAATGTCCGGATCGTCTTTAGGTCCTGGTAGCCAACCTTTCTTCTGATCAATAAATAACGGGCACTATCCCGCCTCGCAGCCCTCAGATAGCGGGAATATTCTTTTGAAGATTTATCTTTGAAAAACCTGGAAAGACTAAATGCCAAAGAGTCAACCTTACTGTCAAACAATTCTTTATCACTTATACCTCCGGCATAGGTATCCATCCTCAGTTCATACTCTGGTATTGAAGTAGCGAGCAAGCTCCCGTCTACAGAATAGATATTACCCCTTGCAGCTTCCACGGAGACATACTTTGTAGAGAGACTATCGGCCATGGCACGCCATTTCTGTCCCTCTACAAATTGTACATCACAAAGCCTGACCAGTACTGCCACGGCAAACAGCACGATCAGCCCAAAAGACAAATAAACACGCAATAATATGTTTGCTCTGATACTCATTATTGGTTGCTGTTAACTAGTATTTTTTTTGGCGGCTCAGTCAATTCTTTAATTCCCAGGGTATCTACTTTTTTAGCCACCTCAGTAAGCTTACTTTTAAACATCAGATCAGCTTTAAGCGACTTATATTCCCAGCTCAATTCCTTAACTTCTTTATTTAACTGATCGATCTTTCTGATATTTTTAATAGCCATATGACTATTGGCGATGTACAGCATGCACAACATGGATAAAAATATGATGTAGGGAAGCATTTGTGTAGCAGCCTCCTTACTTACGACCCCCTCAGCAAATAGCTTCTTAAAGAATAAATTTTCACCTTCCGGCGCATTTTTCTTCACCTTCAGTTCAATTTCCTCTTCCATTTCAGGCTCATCGTCGATATGTTCTCTGAACCGGTTATTCATATCTTTTCCCCAATCCTTAATTTTGCACTTCTAGCCCTGCTGTTGCGTTCCAGTTCGGCAGCATCTGCCATCACCGCTTTTCTGGTGATCACTTTAAACGGTTTTTGCTCATTTCCAAAAAAATCCTTTTCCACTTCCCCTCTAAATTTGCCTTTAGCCAAAAAACTCTTTACAGGCCTGTCTTCTAAAGAATGATAGGACATGATTACCAAACGGCCCCCGCTTTTCAAAACATCTGCAGTTTGCAATAAAAATTCTTCCAGCATTTTAATCTCCGCATTCACCTCGATTCTTAGCGCCTGAAATACCTGCGCCATATATTTATGCTCTTTACCTTTTGGAATGTGCGCACCTGCAGCCTTTTTGAAATCGGAAAGTGTCAGTATAGCCTGATCAACGCGACCAGAGACAATGGCCCTGGCCAATGATTTTGCATTTTTCACTTCCCCATATATTCCAAAGATCTTGTGAAGCTGATCCTCCGGATAAGTGTTTAGTACATCAGCGGCGGTTAACGCACCCTGCTTATCCATACGCATATCCAGAGCAGATTCGAATCTTGTTGAAAATCCCCTTTCAGGCTCATTAAACTGATGCGAAGAAACACCCAGGTCCGCCAAAATGCCATCAACAGATCTATAGCCCAACAGGCGAAGATTATTTTTAAGAAAGGCGAAATTTTGATCTACAAAATGAAAGCGCGGATCATCTATCTTATTCCTCTGGGCATCGGGATCCTGATCAAAAGCAATCAAAACACCATCTTTGCCTAAATTCTTAAGGATTTCTCTCGAATGTCCCCCACCTCCAAAAGTAACATCGACATAAACACCGTCAGGCTTCAGGTTTAGCCCGTCGATACATTCTTTTAACAGAACAGGAACATGATAGCTATTCTCCATCTTCCCTCCTGTTCTTACCGCCCATAACTTCAGCCGCCAGCAACGCAAAATCAGCAGGATCTTTATCAAATAAAGAATCGTATGCTTTTTTGGACCAAACTTCTATTTTATCAATCTGACAAGCCAATACCAGTTCGGCATTTACCTCAATCCCGGCAGACTCCATTAAAGTTTTAGGCAAGTTCACCCTGCCGGTGGCATCCAAAACCAATTCGGTAGCACCCCTGGTAAATAAACGGATAAATTCTCTTGTCTTTGGCTCGTACGGATTCAGCTTACTCAAATCCTCCACTATCTTTTCCCATACTTTTTTAGGGTAGATCACCAGGTGCTTTTCAAAACCACGATTGATCACAAGTCCCTCCTGCTCAACATTAGGCAATTGTCTTTTCAGACTCGAAGGCACCATCAAGCGGCCTTTCGCATCCAATTTACAATCAAACTCTCCTAACAACTGAACCATTTTAATATGTGCATTTTTATGTAGTGTAAAAATAGGTACTTCTACCACTTTTTACCACATCCTACCACAAAAAGTTTTCCACATATTAAAATACGACCACTTTGCCCCATTTTCGACCCAAAAACTCCCTAAACAGCAGTGGGAGAAGGTGGTAAAAAAACAGGCGTTTCGTAAAAAACGAAACGCCTGTCCTTAAAACTAATCAAATTGATTAATCATTTATTGCTTTAACACCAGGCAATTCTTTACCTTCCATGTACTCCAGTAATGCGCCGCCACCGGTAGATACGTAACTCACCTGGTCTTCTAAATTGAACTTGGCAATTGCCGCAGCAGAATCGCCGCCGCCGATCAGGGAAAATGCTCCATTGTTTTGAGTAGCGGCTACTACGGCATCAGCTATAGCGCGTGTTCCCTGCTCAAAATTGGCCATTTCAAATACACCCATCGGGCCATTCCACAACAAAGTTTTAGATTCTCCGACTACTTTAGAAAACAGCGCTATTGTTTTCGGGCCAATATCGAGACCCATCCAGTCAGCAGGGATCTTACCTGAATCTACTGTATCTTTTTTAGCTTCATTATCAAACTTATCTGCGATCACGGTATCAACAGGCAGGATTAAATTTACACCTTTAGCTTTAGCTTTTTCCAGCAGCTCAAGGCACAATTCCATCCTGTCTGCCTCAAGCAGCGAAGTACCTATTTCGCCTCCCTGGGCCTTAGCGAAAGTATATGCCATACCGCCACCAATGATCAGGTTATCTACCTTATCCAGCAGGCTTTCTATTAGCAAAATTTTATCTGATACTTTGGCACCGCCCATAATTGCAGTGAAAGGTTTATCAGCGCCATGATTTACTTTCTCTGCATTTTTCAATTCTTCAGCCATCAGGTAGCCAAAGTATTTATCCCTGGGAAAAAATTCAGCCACGATCGCTGTAGACGCATGCGCCCTGTGCGCAGTACCAAAAGCATCGTTCACATAAACATTTCCAAGCGCTGCCAATTTCTGAGCAAAATCCTTATCCCCTTTTTCTTCCTCTTTGTAAAAACGCAGGTTTTCAAGCAGCAAGACCTGACCAGGGCTTAGATTTTTTGATTTTTCAACCGCATCCCTGCCAATGCAGTCATCGGCAAACTTCACTTCCAGATCAAGCATCCTTGACAAATCGCCAAGTATGTGTCTCAAAGAGTATTTATCTTCAGGACCGCCTTTCGGCCTTCCCAAATGAGACATCAATATCACGCTTCCGCCATCATTAAGAATCTTATTAATTGTCGGCAGTGCTGCACGCATTCTTTTGTCATCAGTAATATTAAACTCTTTATCCAAAGGGACATTAAAGTCTACTCTGACTAAAGCCTTTTTATCGGCAAAATTGCATTGATCTATTGTTCTCATTCTTTAATTGTTGTTTTTGTATCGATTGGTTCTAAATTCTGCGCGTCTATACCGGCAATCTAATTCCAGGCAAATCACTTCAGGCCCGGTCTTTTGCAAAATGCAGCGACCGGAACTCCCGGCACCGCACCAAATATAAGAAGCATTGGCGGATGTCAATGCCGAAAAGCAAAATTTATCTAACCTTTGCTTTTAATGATCTTTTCAACCACATCAACAAGACGGGCTGAATAACCCGACTCATTGTCATACCAGCCCACGACTTTTACCAGATCGCCCACTATAGAGGTAAGCTGGCTGTCAAAGATACAGGAATGGGGATTGTCCAAAATATCGACCGACACTATCGGATCCTCAGTATACTCCAGAATTTGGCTCATCTCATTCTCTGAAGCTCTTTTAAAAGCTTCATTGATTTTTTCTATGGTGGTTTCAGTTTTAAGGATACAGGTAAAATCTGTTAAGGATCCGTTCAATACCGGAACCCTGATCCCCGCACCTCCCAGTTTCCCCTCTAAATGAGGAAATATATTGGTAATGGCCTTTGCTGCTCCTGTACTTGTTGGGATGATGGAGGCTGAAGCCGCCCTTGCCCGGCGCAAATCCTTATGCGGGGCATCGTGAAGGTTCTGGTCTCCGGTCATCGAATGTACCGTAGTAATGTATCCGTCCAGGATACCCCAGTTATCGTCCAGTATTTTCACCATGGGCGCCACATTATTTGTGGTACAGGATGCATTGGACAGTATCTCAGAACTAAGATCTATCTCATCATCATTTACCCCAAGTACAACCATCTGTACCGCCTTATCGTTACAAGGTGCAGACAACAGTACTTGTTTAGCGCCGGCCTTCAAATGAAGATCCGCTCCCGACTTGCTTGCAAATTTACCCGTCGACTCCAGTACCAGGTCGACTTTCAATTCTTTCCAGGGCAGATTTTCAGGGTTAGGCTCAGCATAAACAAGAATCTTTTTGCCATTAATGATCAGACTGTCCTTTTCGGCCCTGACTGTACCCTTGAAACCTCTGTGGACCGTATCGTACTTAAAGAGATGGGCCAAAGCAGCCGGATCACCCAGATCGTTTATAGCAATAATATGGAGATTTTTTTCAAGAGCAGTACGCAAAAATATGCGTCCTATCCTGCCAAAACCATTAATAGCAATGTTCATTTTCCTCGTTTTGTTCTGGGGGCAAAAGTACCGATATTATAGCTATCAGCGTTAATTTTCCCCGAGGAAATGACATTTCTTAAAGTATTAGCCGGAACCGCTTCAACTGCCCTTACCCCAAACCTGCAGCACACCCATACCCGACACGGGACTTAACCGGAGTTGACAGGTCCAAGACCCTGTCAACCCCGAATGCGATGCGTATCGGGTACGGGCGTGTTGCGTTTGTGAGGTTAAGGCAGATACAACACAGCATTTACGCAGGCATATCAGCAACAATCACAAACGCCGGCGGCAGATGCTCATCTGTAGTTTGTAATATCCAATTGGAATCTTTAGTTTTAAAGTAACCAATATACCGGATAACCATGAAATCTAAATTAACGCTCGCCTTCTTCACCGTTTTACTGGTGATGTGCATCACAAACCTATTTGCACAAAAAAACCTTTTCACAGGCAGATGGCAACTCGCTGGCATTGCACCCGATGCAGGCTATAGCTATCATAAAACCTTTGATGAAAAAGGCAATTTTTTTGTCACCAGAACAGTTGGAACCAACACGGTTAAAACGCACCAGGGTAAATATGTAGTCAAAGACGGCTCCATATACCTGGAGATCATGAGTAATGAGACTGACCCTACCAGGTCGCATGTTGCTGGTCAAACCACGACTATTGAATATAAGTTCAGTGAAGATCAAAAGACCATGACAGTAAAAGGGCTTGCTGTAAACGGCAACTCAGACTGGCATGAGGAATGGAAAAAAATAGACGCCCCCTCAGTATAAGACAATTCAGAACCCGGGCGATATCCTGAATTGCCTTAATTTTCGGATTTTTTTTTGAAGAACTGCACACAGCGGTGCGGGAACTTCATGATTGGCTAGGATTCTGTAATCATATACCCACGACATGAAAACATTCAGGAGCGGCCCGTTACTCATACCGCCCTTCCTCATGTGCACCATTATTTTATCGATACACACTGCCTTGATTTGCTTCCTGTATAGTAAATTTAATATAAAATCGTAATCTCCGCAGGTACCATAATTCAGCGCATAAAAAGTATCGCCGTCAAGGGCGCTTTTTTTGACATAAAAGGTGGGATGCGGCGGCATCCAGCCATTTTCAAGACAACTGCGAAAATAAGGCCTTGATTTCCATTTTCTTCTTATGATGCCCCTCCCATCTCTGGGAACAAAATCAAGATGACCGTAAACAGCATCGCAGTCACCAGATTTAATCCGATCAACGATGGCTGATAAAACATCATTGCCTGCAAGCCTGTCATCAGCGCTTAATATCCCTAATATATCTCCCCTTGCAATTGCAATCCCTTTATTTAAAGCATCATATATTCCGAAATCGGCCTCACTCAACAAAAAAGTTGTAAAATCTTTATGTTTTTCTATAACGTCAAGAGTTCCATCTACCGAACCTCCGTCAATAATAATGTGCTCTAAATTTTTATAACCCTGACTCTGTACGGAGATCATACAATCTTCTATATATCCAACACAATTTAAAACAGCAGTTATTATTGTGACTTTCATATTAATATATATATTTGCCACAATAATAGTAAAATCATTCAAATATAACAATAATAAATATTTTGAAGTAATTATCAATATTTTAAAAGAAAAATCAGGATTTTGTTTTTCTTCATTAAATTTTGATAAAACTGCAGAAAACTGATTGTTAAAATAAATAGAAACCGAATGCAAAAAGAAATGGCCAGAGGTAATTATTTTCAAATGCCAGGAAACATTAGCTACAGAAAAATAGCGACGATCGTTCTAAGCAGATGGTACTGGCCAGCTGGATCTTTGCTTCTTGGCCTGATTGCAGGAACCATTTACATCCATTATCAGCAACCGTCATATTCGGCTTCTGCATCTGTAAAAGTTGAAGAAAAACGTTCGGAACTGTCTGAACTGATAAATGTCAGGAACATCTATGACCGGACAAATAAAGCAGAGTCAGAACGATTTATACTTAAATCAAGAAATGTTCTGCAAAAAGCTTTGGCCTCGATTCATTACGATATAGCTTATTTCAAAAAGGAGAGATTTCGCCTCATAGATGTCTATCCTGAAAAACCCATATTCATCCGCATCATTAAGGACAATAAAGAACCAAATGCAAATTCCGATTTTGAATTTGAATACGTTAATAAAGACACCTATCGATTGACCTTTTTAAACGGAAGTAAGAAATACTCAAAATATTTCGAATATGGCAAAAAAGTTTGTGCAGGCAATTTCGAATTCAAAATTGAAAGGTCCTCAGGTACTTTAAAAGAAAAGACATACATTTTCAGGATTAACGCTGCTGAAAGATCATTGCGAAAGCTTGTAAATGAGCTCAGTATCGATGAGACAGAAAACACCAATATTATAAATCTAAAGATTACCGCACCAAACCCTTATTTCGCCAGGGACATATTGAATGCAATACTAGACCAGTACCTCAAATTTGACAAATTACAACGGGCGGCTTCTGTAATTCAAACCGAAACTTTTATTGGGTCTTTACTCGATACCATGTCTGAAGCAGTAAAGGTATCTGGGCAAGCGATCCAGGAATTTAAAAGAAATAACGGCTTATTAAATCTTTCTTCGGCTTTAAACACAACCTCCAATCTTTTAACGGCGCTTGAAACCCAGAAACATGCCTTGGATATTCAGACCATAATGATTGCCGAATTTGAAAAACGCCTGCATAAACCCGGGGAGCCGGACAATTTAACCTACGGCCCGCAAGACATTTCAGATCCACAATTGAATGCATTAATATCCAAATGCAACGACCTGATTATTAAGAAACAGCAACTGCTAAATTTTTATACCCCAAATTCTCCAGAAGTAAAAAGGATTAGCGGAGAGATCAGCACATTTATGCAGACCATTGGCAATAACATATCCTCAAAACTTAAGAACAACAGCAAGACACGTGCGATACTAAATATACAAATTGACAGCATCCGCAAAAATCTTATTGAGCTGCCAAAGACAGAGCGGGGGCTCATTAATTTACAATCCAGATTTGATGTTGATCAAAAAATATACAATTATCTTTCTGAAAAACAGTTGGAGGCGCAGATTTCCAGAGCCGCAGTAACCTCAGGGGCTGTTATTATTGACAAGGCAATTCTACCAACAGAAGCAATATCACCAATTCCTTTAAAAGTTTACACTTCATCTGTCCTCATCAGCCTTTTTCTTGGAGTAAGTCTGATCTTTTTCCTCCGGATATTAGATCCCTGCATCTATACAAGACAAGGAATTGAAGAATATACTGACGTACCCATAATCGGGATTATCAGAAAATATTCCTCTGCAGAAAGCGGGGAAAAAATACCTGTACTAAACGATTTGAGATCAATCTTTGCAGAATCAGTAAGATCGGTCAGAAGCAACTTAAGTTTCCTTGCATCAGGAAAAAAGAGCAAGATCATATGCATTACTTCCGAGATCTCCGGGGAAGGCAAGTCATTTGTATCATTAAATATTGCAGCATCACTGACGCTGATTAAAAAGAGCGTCCTGTTAATTGCAACAGATATGAGGAAGTCAAGACTCCACAATGCTTTCCATCTCAGTAACAATATCGGGTTAAGCCAGTACCTGTCTGATCAAAATGATTTGGACAGCATCATTAAACAAACCGCCCTGCCCAATCTTGACTTCATAACATCTGGTCCAATTCCTCCGAATCCTGCAGAACTTCTGCACAGTACGAAGATGGAACAACTGTTAAAGAAAATGGAGGCCAGATACGATTTTATCATCCTTGACTCAGCGCCGGTCGGCCTGGTTACCGACGGAAAATCCCTGATTAAAATGGCTGACATCAACCTGTTTATTTTACGTTATGGGGTTTCCCGGCATTATTTTGCATTAAGCCCCAAAATCCTGGAAAAAGAATTTAATCTCTCCAATTTCGCCATCATTTTAAATGATTACAAAGAAGACGGTTATCGCGGTAGTTTCTACAAGGAAAAACAAACAACAGGGTCCTATTACTATCCAAATCAAACCTATGGCGCATATCATAAAGAATACCTTAAATCATGAATAAAACAGCAAAAGTTTTGTTTCTGGCGTTAAATACATTTGACAGCACTGGTGGCGTTCAAAAAGTCTGCAGAACATTGTGTTATTGTTTTAAGGATATTCTGGGCGGTAACTTCAGGGCATTCTGTCTCCACGGTGAAAAACCCGATCCAAAATACATCAACAGTCTGCAATTCAAAGCTTTTAAAGGCAGTAAAATCACATTTGCTTTCAGTTCCCTGATTCGCGGAGCAACCAGCCCAGCCATCATTATCAGTCATATCAATTTGATTTCAATCGCATTGCTCATCAGGGTTTTCAACAAAAGATCTAAAATTGTCTTGCTTGCTCATGGCACTGAGGTCTGGAGAAATTTACCAATATGGAAAAAGTGGTTTATTAAAAACCATGTACACATCTGGTCCGTGAGCAACTATACAAAACAGGTACTTGAGAAGCGGCACTGCATTCGAAAATCCAGTTATGTAGTCAGCAATTGCCTGGATCCTTTTCTGCAGCCCCCGGCCAAATTTGACAAGCCTGCGTACCTCATCGAGCGGTATGCCTTATCTGAAGACCAGCCGGTATTACTGACCATATGCAGGCTTAGTGAACACGAACATTTCAAGGGATATGATCAGGTGATCCATTTGATGAAAAGCTTATCAAACAATTTTCCGGATGTCCGTTACCTACTCTGCGGCGAGTCAGACCAACAGGAATTTGACCGGCTGAACCACCTCATCCTAAAGAATAACCTTGAGCAAATGGTTTCCCTTCCCGGTTTTATCCCTGATGAAGAACTTACGGATCATTATCTGCTGGCTGATCTTTTTATACTTCCCAGTCAAAAAGAAGGATTTGGACTGGTGCTTATAGAGGCTGCAGTATGCGGTTGCCGCATCATTTCCGGAAATGCAGATGGCAGTCCCGATGCAATGCTCAAGGGAAAACTCGGGACCTTGATTAACCCCGCAGATCAAAATGAACTGTATCTGGCTATACAGGAAAATTTAACCTTTCAAAACGATGCACAAATGAAAAAAACAATGCAAACATTAACACTAAAGCATTTTGGCTACCCCCGATACCGAAGAAAAATTAAACGCATGCTGTTTCGTTAGTCCGTCAAAATTAAAATGAAACCATCATGATGACAATAGCTTCATTACCGATGAAAAAAAATATAAACAGATGAAAAACAACAATAGTCAATCCTGGATTATTCAATCAAAAAGATCAGCTACTGACTTTAAGCTAAAACAAATATTGAATTACAGATACCTGATATACTGCCTGGTGCACAGAGACATAACCGCATTATACAAACAGACCATACTCGGTCCGCTATGGCTTCTGGTTCAGCCCTTGCTCACTACTGCAGTATTTACGCTCATTTTCGGGACGCTGTCAAAAATACCGACAGACGGGATTTTCCGGCCGCTATTCTATCTGTCAGGTATCATCATGTGGAACTACTTCGCCGAGTGCCTGAACAGGACATCAACCGTCTTTAAAGACAACAGTATGCTTTTTGAAAAAGTGTATTTCCCAAGACTGATCATCCCAATAAGTATCGCACTTTCCCTTCTCTTCAGATTTTCGATCCAATTAGTGCTGCTGTGCACCGGCATTTTCATTTTTCATTGCCAGGGCACCCATTTTCAAGGCAACCGCACAATTGTTTTGCTTCCGGTGATTACACTCTTAATGGCCTTTCAGGGTCTGGGAATTGGGGTTTTGATTGCCGCATTGACAGCAAAGTACCGCGATCTCACTTTTTTGCTGGCCTTTGCCATACAACTATTAATGTACGCAACGCCAGTGATCTATCCGCTGTCTGCTGCTCCCGTCAACCTGAAATGGCTCATACTGGCGAACCCGATGACAGCAGTTGTAGAAACTTTCCGGTTTTCTTTTTTTGGAAGTGGCAGTTTCAACTGGATAAACCTGCTCGGGTCAGCTGTGACCACATTGGTACTGCTCTTTGCCGGACTCCTCGCCTTTCATAAGGCTGAAAAAAACTTTATAGATACGCTTTAATGCCATGACGAAAATTGCCATTAAAGCAGAAAAAATCACCAAAGCTTATTTTACGGATAAAATCGGCACAGGAACGATCACCCGTGACTTTGAGCGCTGGCTTGCCGGGATATGCGGAAAAGCTGACCCGTATTTACCGGCAGAACCGAATCCTGAAAATAACTTCAATGTCTCCCAAAAAATTTTCTGGGCGCTTAAGAACATTAGTTTTGAAATTAACCAGGGTGAGGTTGTCGGTCTGGCGGGGCATAACGGCGCCGGAAAAAGCACATTATTGAAGATACTTAGCAGGATTACTACGCCTACATCAGGTAAAATCATAGGAACAGGACGTATCATAAGTTTGCTGGAAATCGGTTCCGGCTTTCACCCGGAACTGACCGGAAGAGAAAACATACATTTAAACGGAGCTATGCTAGGCATGCGTAAATCGGAAATTAAACGGGAAATGGATGCTATACTTTTTTTCGCAGAGGTGGAAAAATATATAGACATTCCTGTAAAGAGATATTCATCGGGGATGTACACCCGGCTGGCCTTCTCGATTGCAAGTCATCTCTATTCCGATGTCCTGATCGTTGATGAAGTACTTGCCGTTGGCGATCATGCATTTCAGTTAAAATGTATAGATAAACTAAAATCACTAAGCCGCGATGAAGGCAAAACAATTATTCTGGTCAGTCACAATTCAGAAAACATCAAGTCTTTCTGCCATAAAGAGATCAAACTCATTAACGGACAACTGTCATGTCAATAAAAACCAGGCTCGCAATAATTTGCACCCACCCGATCCAATATTATGTCCCGGTTTTTAAACAACTGGCAGAGGTAACTGAATTAAAAGTATTTTACACTGCAGGAAAAAAAATCAGTTTTGACAAGGGTTTTCGACTAAATATTCAATGGGACATTCCATTGCTGGAAGGCTACGATTTTCAATTTCTGATCAACAATGCAAAAAAACATAGCACAAGCCGTTTTTTTGGAACAATAAATCCGGATGCGACAAGCATTATCCGGCAGTTTGACCCCAGTCACATCCTTATCTACGGGTGGGCACATTACAGTCATTTTAAGATCTTAAATTATTTTAGCGGAAAAGTCAGGATATTATTTCGCGGGGATTCCACAGCGCTCCGGCAGCAGCACCCGCTAAAATCCCTGACAAAGAAAATAATATTGAAATACATATACAGCCGTGTAAATCATGCCCTTTATACCGGCATCAACAATAAGTACTATTTCAAAAACTACGGGCTCAAAAACAATCAGCTCATTTTTGCCCCTCATGCAGTAGACAATGGACGGTTTGCCTGTACCAGGGCCACACTTCAGATCAGAGAAATGCTTCAGATCAAAAACAGCGAAATAGTCATCTTATTTGCGGGAAAATTTACAGCAGTTAAAAACCCCGAAATGCTCCTCAAAGCTTTTGCGGGTCTTCAACTCACAAACACGCACCTTTTGATGGTGGGAGACGGGCCCTTAGCCGCCAATCTGAGAAGTATATACCAGCATGAAAAAATTCATTTTCTCCCTTTCCAAAATCAATCCAATATGCCTGCAGTTTACCAATCCTGTGATCTGTTTTGTATGCCTTCAAAAAGCGATTCCTGGGGCCTGGCCATAAATGAAGCAATGGCGGCAGGCAAAGCCATACTGGCCTCAGACATGGTTGGTTGCTGTGCAGACCTTGTGAAACCTGCTAACGGAATGATCTTTCAGAGCAACAACATCTCAGACCTTAAACAAAGACTTGTCAAATTAACGCACAGTAAAGCTAAACTCACACAACAGGGACAATCATCCAAAGTCATCATACAGAAATGGAATTTTGAAACACAAGTAAAAGGTATATTAAGTGCATTATCCATATAATTTATCCAAAAAGCTAATTGTCCTTTTATACATTCCCTGGATCATATCAGAGTTGATCAGTTATCACCCTGTGCTGTCCTATTTTGTTGCCTGGCTGGGTTCTTTTTTTATCTTCTATTTAACCATTGCCTCTCCGTTGAATCAATTTAGTGCAGATCTTCCTAAGCAGCAGCAGTCCATGAGGCCGATTGTACTGATCCAGCTCATTTTTGCAGGATTCATGTGCAGTACTTCTATTTTTTACTTTTTTGACCATCTCGGATACGAATACCTGACAGACATCAATGCGCAATCCTTTCAGATCAGCGAACAAACGGCAAGAATTGCCAAATGCCAGCGTTTGGCCCTGCTCGGTCACACCGCTCTTTCGACCGGAATTCTGTCAATGACCAAATACTTCCCTCCTGTGAAATACGGAATTGCTGCAGCGCAAATTCCGCTGCTCATAAAACTTTGCATACTGACCTACCTGGCCGCATCCTCCCTGGTCCTTATCCCTGAACTCATTCAGTTTAAACAGCCGCTGTTAAATATAGCACTCAGCTGCAGCGCATATCTTTTTATACTTGGCATCACAGGCAAACACCGACTTTGCGTACTCTTCGGAATCACCACATTTGGCTTAAATATTATTTCCGCCGCACTTAGCGGTTTTAAAGAAGCGGTTATCCTGAATGTAATCCTGACCACATTCCTTGCTTATCCATATTTCAAAAGGACTGTCCTTGTACTCTCAGTCCCGGGTATTTATATTTTGTTATATGTTTTACCCACGTTTACTGCCGTGATCCGCAATCAATCGTGGATAAAAAAAAAGACCAGGGAGCAGGCTGGCGTCGAAGCCTACCAGACTTTTTTTGGCGAACACAATGAATACCAGATCATCAGCAACAACTGGGAATTTCTGACCAATCGTTTCAGTGAAATCGGGATGTTTACAGTATATGTAAAGCAGGTGCCATCTCACTATCCATACTATGGGTTACAAATCATTGAAAATTCAATTGCTGCCCTGGTTCCGAGGGCATTATGGCATGAAAAACCAAACACAGAACGTCTTGCCATGGAAAGGGTGTATAAAGCCGGCGTCGCCAACAGAGCTTCGTCGGTGTCGGCCAAAACAAGGCCCGTGGTCGATGCCTATCTAACAGCCGGCCCCATTGGTGTTTTCATTGCGATGCTCATTTATGGAATTCTGACACAATCCATTTGCAACAAAGCAGAACAATTATTTGGCGGATATGATCTGGGTTGCATTATTATTTTCAATAGCCTGTTCCAGTCATTGTGGCGTGGAAATACATTTGAATTCCTGCTGAACAATATCCTTTATAGTTATATACTGATGATGATCATTCACTGGATCTTAAGAAGAACAAAGATACTAATACCCTTATACTGATGAAACCATGAAAATAATACACATTACCCCTTCCTACAAGCCTGCGTTTATCTACGGCGGCACCATTTCGGCGATTGCTCAATTGTGTGAGGCCTTAACCAAATCCAATCAGGATGTGGAAGTGATCACTACAACAGCCAACGGAAAAGAGAGGCTTTCTTTCCAGACTGCAAAAACTCATACCATTGATGGTGTCAGCATCACGCATTTTAAAAGGTATACCAAAGACCACACGCATTTTTCACCATCATTACTATGGCATATGCTCCATACCATCAAAAAGAACCAAAAAGAACTGATCATCCATATCCATTCCTGGTGGAACCTTACCTCATTATTTTCCTGCCTGATCGCAAAGCATAAAAATATACCCGTAGTACTTTCGCCACGGGGTATGCTCAGCCCGTACACGCTAAGCAATAGAAATAAGCTGTTCAAGGCCCTTATACATCTTCTGATTGGAAAAAAACTTGTCAACTATTGCAGGATTCATGCCACCAGTGAAAAAGAGCGCAAAGACCTTTTAAAGATTCAAAATCAGACAAATATTGCAGTAATACCTAATTTGGTGCATTTCCCTCCCGCCGTAAGCTTTTCAGCGGACAATCATACCCGCAGCAAAGATAAATTCAACCTGCTGTTTCTTTCCAGAATTGAAGAAAAAAAAGGACTCGAACTCCTGTTCAAAGCACTTCACAAAGCAGACTTCCAGTGGCAGCTCACTATAGCGGGGGCCGGAGAGGAAGGATATCTAAAAAAACTGAAGTTCCTTGCCCTGGAATTAAAAATCTGTGATTCCATAACCTGGACGGGTCATATCAACGACTGTGATAAATATCAAGTGATCGCTAAAAATGACCTTTTAGTACTCTTCTCCTACAATGAGAACTTCGCAAACGTCATTGCAGAAAGCCTGACAGTAGGCACACCCGTTGCCATTTCCAGGGAAGTAGGGCTTGCGCCATTTATTCTCAAACACGATTTAGGCTGGGTGTCAGAATTGAACCCTGACGCTATCGCCGCCACACTAAGTCAGGCTTTTAATGATACGGGGAAAAGAAAAAAAATAAACCGGGTTGCCCCTGCTTTAGTCCGGGCGCACTTCTCAACAAAAGGGATAATTGAACAGTACTTAAACTTATACAGGCATTCATCATGATCAATCCTCATTTAACATTTATCATATTGACATTCAACGAGGAACTGAACATCAGGCGTCTGCTGGACTCCATAACTCCGCTAAACGCCCAAACCTGCGTGCTTGATTCAGGAAGCAAAGATAAAACACTGGACATTTGTCAGGAATATGGAGTAAATACAAAGTATCACCCGTTTATCAATCATCCCAGGCAATGGGATGCGGCATTAAAATTATTTGAGATCAGCACACCCTGGGTAGTCTGCCTCGATGCCGATCAGATCATTTCTCCCGAACTGCTCATGCGGCTGCAGGAATTTAAAGCAGAAAACCATCCTGACCTTGACGGCATTTATTTCAACCGTAAAAACTACTTCAAAGGCAAATGGATCAGGTATGGTGGCTACTATCCCAAGTTTCTGCTGAAAATGTTCAGATATGATACCGGATACTCTGACCTGACCGAAAATATGGACCATCGTTTTCAGGTCCCCGGCAAAACAGTCCTTTGGAAAACGGCTTATCTCATTGAAGAAAACTTAAAGGAAAACCAGATCAGCTTCTGGATAGAAAAGCACAACAGGTACAGTGACCTGCTTGCAGATGAGGACCTTGCGAGAAGAAGCAGGCAAATAAACAGTCTTGTCAGACCTAAACTGTGGGGTTCGCCAAATGAACACAATGCCTGGTTAAAAAAGATATGGCTTCAATTGCCTGTTTACCTCAGACCTTTTTTGTATTTCTTTTACCGGATAATTTTTCAATTGGGAATTCTCGACGGCAAGACCGGAATTATATTTCATTTTTTGCAGGCTTTCTGGTTTAGACTGGTAGTCGACATAAAAATAGAAGAGAGAAATTCGATAGATAAAATCTACAAACCAAGTCCTCTTAAATTTTTAATTGTCTTTATCGGTCTCTTCTCCATTTTTTATATGTTTAATATTATTCATATCGCCATCACCACACCCGCCGGGTACTATTCCGCATTCGTTGACCTGCACTTAAATTACATCTCCTTTTGGAGAAAATTCAGCATCAGCTCAACAGCCGGGATCTTAAAATCTTTGGGATATTTAGTGCACACTACCCCTTACGGACTTACGGTCAAAGACCATTCAGGCTTCAAACTCGTCTATTCCTGTCTTGGATATGGTGTGATGAGCTGTTTTGCTGCCTTTGTAATTTCCTTCCCCGCAGTTTTAATGTCCCGGATCAAATTT
>NZ_DATHGC010000149.1:0-7930 GCF_035317785.1 Pedobacter sp.
ATTGTCTTTATAATCAAGCACGATAATTCCATTCTGAGAACAAAGGTGCAGGTACCACAGCATGTGGCAGGATGACAAGGAAGAAACCAGCAGATCCTCAGGATTATACCTGCTCTTATCGCCCATAAATGCGGAATCCGAAGACCCTAAAATATCCGGTTTGTTGTTTACAGATATTACATAACTGCGGTCATATGACCGGTAGTCCATTGTTCCTGATCCTTTGTTGCCTGTCCATACAAGACTCGTCTGATATTGGTGTGCTTTCGTCATAACTATTTCTACTTGGTTACTCCAAATTAAGCATTCTTCTGCTTTTATTACAATAAAAAGCATTTAAAAATCATCAGCATTTATGTCGTTCCCTAATTTATAATTGTTACAAAAACCAGTCATTTTATATCCTTACTTTAGTACATCTATCTGTGTTTAGATAAGTTACCATCCAGTTACAGCAATAAATTAAACCAAAATGGAACCTGTTCACCCAGTAAACGAGCCAAAAACGGCAAAAGGACTTTTTATCATTTTACTAGCCGCATTCAGCCTTAGCGGTTATGCGCAGCAGCCCAACCCACCGGGGCAGGTAAAAAAAGGAGAGGCAGCAGTAAACCAGGCTTATTTATTTGCGCATATGACCCACCAGGACTATGGCCGGCTGTACTACAGTGTCAGTACCGATGGCCTTCACTGGAAAACACTCAACAAACGTCAGCGGGTGCTGCCTGATTATAAAGGGCACCCTGATATCACTAAGGGACATGATGGCCGCTACTATCTAGTAGGGAACGTGAGCGATTCTTCACCCATCATCAACATCTGGGTCTCTGCCGACCTGATCACCTGGGAAAAGCTAACCACCTACACACCTGATCTAAAAAGTACACCTGAGTACGGCGACAACCTCAATCGCATGGGCGCACCTAAGATATACTATGACGAGTCTACCAAACAATACCTCATCAGCTGGCATACTCCGCACAAACAGGGCACCAAAGAGGATGCAGAGCGTTACTGGGCAAGCCAGCGCACACTCTATGTATTGTCAAAAGACCTGAAAACTTTTTCGGAGCATCCTACACGTTTGTTTGACTTTAATATGGGCACCATTGATGCGATCATCCGCAAGGTCGGCGACCAGTATTTTGCCATTTTAAAAGACGAAACCTACCCTACCCTCTACTGGACTACGGGCAAAACCATACGCATTAGTCGTTCTGAGTCCTTAACCGGGCCATATTCTGAGCCATCAGCTCCGATAAGCCCCAATTTCAGGGAAGCTCCTATGCTCATACCCTCCCCCGACAACAAAGTGTTTTATTTGTATTACGAACAATACCCTGGTGTATCCTACGGCCTGTCAATTGCAGACAACCTCAATGGGCCGTGGTACCAGGCTTCAGGTCATACCGATACCGACTGGGATAAATATACCTTCCCGAAATCGGTACGTCACGGTGCAATGATCACGATATCCAGAGCGGAATACGATAAGCTTGTCGGACACTTCGGGCTGGACACGCCGCCGGTTCCTGTTAAACCTTAAATAAAGCAAAAGTCCAGGCTTTACTAATATAACTGGACTTATACTATAATGCAATCTCCAGAAAAAATAGCTTAAACCTATTTAAACAGGAAGAATGCGATGATCAGTGTGACAATGATGTTGAAACCCTGGGCAATTAAAAAAGCATAAAAAGGCCTTTTGCTGTTCCTGCCAAACAGGTCTTTAAAATTGGTTTCGAGCCCGATACTGGTAAAAGCCAGTGCAAACCAAAGCCCCTGAAGGTTCTTTAAGCTGCCTTTTACCAAACTAATGGTTTCCTGGGGCACAAAGAAGGAGAACAGCAGGGAAGCGGCTACAAATCCGATCACAAACTTGGGGAAACGCTCCCAGATCACCTTCAAAGTAGGCTTGGTAGCTTTATCCTGCCCGGCCGGATGCTGGGTATAAGTCCAATAAACTGAAATGGCGAATGCAGCAATCCCCAGCAGTACGTTCTGAGAAAACTTTACAATGGTACTGATCTTTAAAGCCTCCTCACCTACCAAAGAGCCTGAAGCCACGACTGCACCGGTAGTGTCAATACTACCGCCCAGCCAGGCGCCTGTTACGGCCTGAGGAAAATGGAAATAAGCAGCGATATAAGGCATAAAGATCATCATCGGCACTGCTGTAATGAGCACCATTGATATTACATAAGATAATTTTTTGGAGTCTCCTTTTATCGCACCTGAGGTAGCAATAGCCGCAGACACACCGCATATAGAGACGGCACTGGAGATCATCATGGTCAGCTCATCATCTATCTTCATTTTTTTGCACAGCCAGAAAGCGAAATACCAGACGGAAAGCACAACGACCAATGCCTGGATCAGGCCAAGTGACCCTGCTTTTAAAATATCAGCAAAGATCACATTGGTACCCAGCAGCACCAGACCTATCTTGACAAACAGCTCCGTAGAAAGTGCAGATTTGAACCATTCAGGAAGTTTGAGGAAGTTACCAATCAGCAAGCCGATCAGCAAACTGAATATTACTGCTTCCAGGCCATAGTACTTGATCGTAGCATTCCCGGCAATAATAAGTGCTAAAATAGTAAGGATATAGACCAGAGGAAAAGTTTTCAGGTTAGTGGTCACAGATTTTCCGGATAAAACTGCACCTATAATCGCGATTACGATGACGAAAAGAAACTGCAGCCCGATATTAACAAGATTAGCCGAAGAGAGTACGGCTGAAGAGAGTTCCGAAGTATCTTTCCAGTTGAAAGCAGGCACAGGAAGCAACAAGCCTGCAAGACTTACTAAAATGATTAGGGCGCCCAGTATGACCACCACCCAATCTTCATGAATACTTAGTTTTTTTTGTTCTGACATTATATTTGATTATTCGTGTTTCTGTAATTATATTCTTTTTATTCAAAATAAGGAAATGCATGTTAGGGCATCAGTTCTTAAGGACAATTGAAAAATGGTCTTTCAATGCCGTCTTTGCGGCATGGTAACCGCACATGCCGTGTACTCCCCCTCCCGGCGGTGTGGATGAAGAGCAGATGTAAAGTCCTTTTGCGGAAGTCCGGTATGGTGAGCTTCTGAGTGCCGGGCGGGTAAAGATCTGGCCGATGTCAATGACCCCGCCATTGATGTCTCCGCCAATGTAATTGGAATTGTATTCTTCTACCTGTGCAGTGTTCATGATGTGTCTGGCTAGGATCAGGTCCCTGAAACCGGGTGCGAAGCGTTCTACCTGCTGCTCGATGATGGCTGTCATGTCTTTTACGGAGCCATTGGGTACATGGCAGTAAGCCCATGCAGTGTGCTTCCCTTCGGGTGCCCTTGTATCGTCAAATAAGCTTTGCTGTGCCAGCAGGACAAAGGGCTTTTCGGCATGTTTACCCTGCCAGCTTAACTGCTCAGACAGCTGAATTTCTTCAAGGGTATTGCCGATGTGTACCGTGCCCGCTTTTCTGGCTTCAGGTGCCGTAAAAGGGATCGGGCCATCCAGTGCCCAGTCGATTTTAAACACGCCCATCCCGTAGCGGTAGCGCTCGAGCTGCCATTTGTAAATGCTGGAAAATTTATGCCCGGCGATCTGCAGCAATTGCTTTGGTGTCACATCAAAGAGCACGATCTTAGCAGAAGGCAATTCAGTCAATGATTTAATATACCTGCCGGTCTCGATCCGCCCCCCAAGGGAGATGAAGTAAGAAGACAGGGCATTGGCAATCTCTTTAGAGCCGCCGACCGGAATGGGCCAGCCTTTGAGATGTGCCGCCGTCATGAGCACCAGACCGATTGCCGAGGTGGTCAGGTTGGTGAGCGGCTGTATGGAATGTGCAGCCATGCCTGCCCAAAGCCCTTTTGCCGCCCTGGTCTTGAAACGTTTGGCAAGGTAAGTGGAAGATGTCAACGCTTTTAAGCCAAATTTGGCCATTGCTATCGGATGTTTGGGAAAATGAAGCGGTCCTAATACATCCGCTGCAATATCAGGCCAGTCTCTTACCAGGGGCTTGAAAAGATCAAGATAAGCCTGTTCGTCCTGTCCGAGCAGGCTTGCTGTTTCCTCCAGGGAACTTGCTAAGACCGCAGCGGTGCCGTCATCAAAAGGGTGAGCGGCGGCAAGATCCGGGAACGTGTAATCCAGGCCATGATCTGCCAGTGGCAGGGTATTAAAGAAAGGTGAGCCAATGGCCAGTGGATGAATGGCTGAGCAGACATCATGCACAAATCCCGGAAGTGTGAACTCAGCAGAGGTCAATCCCCCGCCAATCACGTCCTTTCCTTCGATAAGTAACACAGAAAGCCCTTCCTGCTGGAGGGTAATGGCTGCTGCAAGACCGTTTGGACCGGAGCCTACTACTACTGCGTCAAATTCTGTTTTGCTCATTTTTTTATCAATTGGTCCAGGGCGTCGTGAAGATATGGATATTTGAATTTAAATCCCTTTTGTAGTAAAAATGTTGAAATCACCCGCCGTCCGGACAGTACCAGCTCGGCTTCAGTACCGATAAAGATGGCGCCGAACCTGATGAGAAATGCGGGGTTTGGCAGCCCAAAACCGACACCGGCAGCTTTCCTGATGGATTTCATAAACTCACTGTTGGTGACGGGGTTTGGACTTGCCGCATGGACAATGCCTTGTGCCTCATTTTCATCAATCGCCCATTTGATCAGGTCCTGAAAATCGGCGTCATGGATCCAGGTCATGTACTGGTTGCCCGAACCGATCTTTCCGCCCAGGCCGGATTTTACCAAATTGAGGAAGGGTTTTATGATACCACCTTCTTTTTGCAGCACCATCCCGATCCGTAAGAATACTTTCCTGGTTTTTGGGGTATCATGTGCGTTAAATGCTTTTTCCCAGGCCTTGCAGACATCGGGGGAAAAGCCATTTCCGGTTGGGGATTGCTCATCTTTTATTTGTGGTCCTGAGTTGCCGAAAATGGCGGCAGAACCTGCATTGACCCATACCTCTGGCGGGTTTTTCAGCCCCTGAATGGCTTTACCAATCGCATTGGTGGCATTTACCCTGGAGTTGATGATCTCGGTTTTGTTCGCATCAGTATACCTGCAGTTGACGGATTTTCCGACCAGGTTGATGATCGCTTTGCTGCCTTCCAGTTCTGCTGTCCAGTCGCTCGGGTTGACGGCATCCCAGCGCACGTATTTGACATAGCCGTACTGACCGGTCTTTGAACGGCTGAGCACAACCAGCCTCGCATCTTTAAATTTACTGATGATGCTGGCGCCTAAGAAGCCAGTACCTCCTGCTATCACTATTTTGTCGCCCGGCGCTGTGCTGCCTGTTTCTTTTGTACTCATTTTTAATATGCTTTTACCGCGGCCGTTCTTCCTTCTACCAGCGGGTATTTCTTATCAGATCTGTCGAGCACCACATAGATCGAATCCTGGAACTCGTTAATGCCCTGCAGAATGATGCGGTTTGCCGTCGGCCTGCTGTAGTGCAATATCTGGGTTTCTTCCTTATGGTTCTTATTTTTATTCTGAAGATAGAGCACTTGCCTGGCGATATCTGCCTTGTAAAAGAAATACCTGCGCTCGCCGGCCATACCGCCTACTTCCCATCGGGTCACTCCCAGGTCGCGGTTCTGCTTCAGCTTTTGCAGCTCGTCTGAATCCTGTGTATTGACCTGGTTGAGTTTCGTATTCTTCTTATTGTTTTTAACACGAAGCGGAGAATACCCGATCATGCGGTCGGCAATGGCAGTCCTGTTGGTCTTGTAGCTGAGCGATGACCAGCCTTCAAAAGTAGCGTCCTGCCATCGGATAGAATCCTGCGGGGTATAAGGGATGATCTTGTTGTTGAGCCTGAATTCAGTGACATTGTAATAGCCTTTGGCTCCGGCCAGGCCGGTTGTACTTGGAATGTTGTAGTTGTTGCCATAGAAAAAGCCATATGCCCAGAGACCGGCGGCTACGGGTACAAACAGGAAATTGAAAGTCCATTTTACGCCAAAGGCCAGTCTGCGCTGCCATTTCTCAGAGATCACCGGCTGATAGCGGTAAGGCTGTATATCCTTTTCATTGACCACCAGGTTCCAGATCTTTGGCAGGTCATACCATACGATAAAAATCCCGATGATGGCAAAATAAGCAGCAGGAACTGCAACGCCGGCATCATAGGCATGGTTGGCAATACAAATGTTGAAGGTCACTACTGCTGCCAGCGCAGCACCCAACGGTGAGGTTTTCCTGTTGAGCAGCAGCAGGCCGGGAAGGATCTCGGCAAAGCCTAAAAACACCGTATACCAGAACGATACGCCTACGTGGGACCAGTACAGTTTCTTTTCCGCCATGTCAATAAAGGGTGTATTCAGCATACCGACCGTAGGGAATACCATTTGCATGGGGAACGCTTTTTTGAGCCCCCAGCCGATCATGCCGTAGGCCAGGCGATAGCGGGCCAGTACCCTGATCCAGTAATACAGTTTGCTGTACTGGGTTGTTTTTTTATCAAGCGCTGTCCAGATGAGCCCGCCTGCTGCTGCACCAGCAAAAAGCAGGATCAGGTTGATGTAATTGAGCAGGCCAAAGACGCCTTCTTCAGATTCTATGGTGACGAACTGCGGCGGCCAGAAGGCAACAATGCCCTGAAAATCGTGATAGGTGATCTTCCCCCAGCGAAGGCTGAACAGCTCTTCATAAAACTTCGGATAAGTGGGGATGCACAGGAACAGCAGGTATAAAAATCCTATCCTGAAGGCAATTTTCTGAATATTGGTCCAGGGTTTTTTAGACGGCTCTGTTGTTCTGGAAGGTGTCTCTGCTCCCTCCTGCAAAGCATTGACTACGCTGTTGTCATTTGATGCAGGGCTGACTTTGCTGTTGTCTCCTGACTGTCCGTTTCCTTTAAAGGCGGGCGTGTCCAGGTTTAGTTCTAATGTTGACATAACAATTCCTTTTTTATTGATCACTAAATTTTAACCGGTTTGCGGCGGCCTTCAAACATCATGTATTTCTTATTGACCTTAGCCAGTACCACATGGATAGAATCCCGTTTTTCATTGATGCCTGACAAGACGATCGTAGAATCGTTGGGACGTTCGTACTTTAGCTGCAGCCGCTCGCTGCGGTGGTTCTTATTTTTGTTTTGCAGTGAAAGCGTATGGTTTACCGTGTCTGCTTCGTAATAGAAATAATGCCGGCCGGCAAAACCCGCCAGTTCATAATTACGGTCGATGTCCTTCTCATGAACCTCCTCTCCGCTGCTGAAGTCTATTTTTACAGGGCGGTTCTGTTTGATGGTCAGAGTAGACCATTTTTCAAAGATCACATCCTGCCACCTGTTGGGGTTGGTCTTTGAATAGGGAATGGTGTCTTTATTGAGCACGAACTGTTTGACCTGGTAAAAACCATAGGCTTTGTCCAGACCCGGTGTGTGCGGGATCTTATAAGGGTCATTGGTATAATTGTCATAGGCTTTGTAAGCAAATACCACCACAAAAAGCAGGAAAGCTGCCCGCAGTCCGGTACGGAGATTTTTTGCACGAGCTGAACTGAACCGGTAGACAAATTTGTTTGCCCTTGCAGGCACTTCTTTGACCAGCAGGTCATAGAGCCTTGGCATGTCATATACGAACAGGAAAGTTGCCAGCAGTACAATGAAAGTACTGAGCACCTGCTCCCCGATGTTATAAAATCCATTGGCTACAGCTACGTTGCCCAGAAAGCCAAAGATCAGCCCAACTCCGAAAGTGGTGGTCTTTCTGTTGAACAGCAGGAAAGCTGCCAGTATCTCTACAAGGCCGAGGAAGGATTCGTATTTGGGCGCAATGCCCACGGTCTGAAAATAGATCTTCCAGGCAAAATAATCACCATAGTTGGTGAGCAGGTTGCTCAGTGACGGATAAGGCATTTGCAGCGGGAAGAACTTGATGAAACCATAGGTGACCAGTACAAATGCCAG
>NZ_DATHGC010000150.1:0-27859 GCF_035317785.1 Pedobacter sp.
TTGCGTCTCCAGTCTCAATACTGCGCATCAGCGAGGCTAACCTGTTATTCAATTTAATTGGATAATTAAGCGGATCCTGGCTACTTTGGTTCTTAACCTGATATAGGTTTTCTTCTATTACACTTAGCTTGTCAAGAACTTTTTTATCGTTAACACCGGCATCTTTCATTTTTTGTTTAATGTCTCTGATCTTAATTACTGCGTCATTAGCGAGGGAGGTTTTGCCCCTTACCTCAAGAGCCAGTTTAAATTGTTCCTGAACATCTGCTTCTGTAACACCCTTCAAACGCGGATCAAGCTTAATTTCAAATGGCTGGGTAAGCGTTTTTCCCGCAGCTGTTAACCTTATCTCGTATTTACCCGCTGGTGCCATTGGGCCAAACTGAGCTCGCGCTCCCCACACGATCATACCTTTAAAGGAAGTAGCAGGAGGATATCGCATATCCCATTCAAATTCATTGAGTCCCGCTTCCATCGTTGGTGGCTGCTGCATGCGACCTGCATAATTTTCATCATCCCCTGAGTCTGCTTCACTTTTTGGCTTGGTTTTTACGCCATTAAAGACTTGAACCTGCTTACCGGACGCATCCACGATCTCAATTTTAAGGTCATCAGCATCTTTAGCTAAATAATATTGAAAAACAGCATTTTGAACTCTTCTAACTGCATAGTAAGGTTTGAACAAGTATACGCTTGATTTAGCAATTTCTGGTTTATATTCTCTTATAGGGGCAACATCGTCAAGAACATAAATCGATCTGCCATGGGTACCGATCACGATGTCTTTTTCTGTCACAATCAAATCCGCTACCTGTGTATCAGGAAGATTTAACTGCAGCGGACGCCAGTTTTCACCATCATCAAATGAAACCCAAACACCATGCTCAGTTCCTGCATAAAGTAAACCGGGGCGAATGGCATCTTCCCGAACCGTGTGTACGTAATCATCCTCACGAATTCCTTTAACTATCTTTTTCCATGTCTTTCCGTAGTCATCTGTCTTGTAGATATAAGGAGTTCTGTCGTTCATTTGATACCTTTTAACAGCCACATAAGCTGTACCTGCTTTATGCCGGGATGCATCAATGATGCTGACACGGGAATTTCTAGGCAAGTCTTTAGGCGTAATATTTTCCCATGTTTTACCGCCATCGCGCGTTACATTTATCTGACCGTCATCAGATCCTGCCCATATTGTGTTGACGTCATGATAAGAAGGGGCCAGTGCAAATACTGTAGCATATATTTCAGGACCATTCATATCTCTCGTGATCACACCACCGCTGGTTCCCAATGTTGCTGTATCGGCATAAGTCAAATCCGGACTTATTTTTTCCCAGCTCTGACCTTCATTTGTGGTCATCCAGACATGCTGCGAACAGGTATATAAACGATTAGGGTCAAGTGGCGAGAAGACTATCGGGAATGTCCATTGCCAGCGCTCAGGCAAGGTCTTTGCTTCCTCACCTGAAAAGAAACGTGGATAAACCTGCACATCTCTGCTTTGACCAGTAGCTCTGTTTATCCGTGTCAGAAGTGCACCCTGACTACCGGCATAAAATACATCAGGGTTTTTTGGATCCTGAGCAATATAACCGCTTTCTCCACCGCCTACTGCATAAGCATAACCCATACCCGATTTCATAGAATTTGTTCTTGTATTCATATGGCCCCATCCTTCACTTGGTACAGCTATGGTACTGTTGTCTTGTTGTGCACCTGCCACATGATATGGAAAATCATTGGTTACTGTAATGTGATAAAGCTGAGCTGTAGGAAAATCTTCGTCCGTCCATGCGAGCCCGCCATTTGTAGAAACGGTACCACCCCCATCATTGGCCTGTACCATCCTCATTGGATCCGCCGGATCAATCCAGAGGTCATGATTATCACCATGCGGAACTCTAATCGTTTTATCAAAAGTTACTCCACCATCTGAAGATTTGAAAAATCCAACATTTAACCCATAAATCCCTTCTTTGTCTTTAGGATCTGCTACCATTCTGGAATAATAAAATGCTCTTTGGCGTAACTTTCGCTCATTATTTACCATTTTCCATGTCATTCCAGCATCATCAGAACGGTATAGTCCGCCATCATTTGCTTCTACGATAGCCCAAACACGCTTTGAATCTGCAGGCGAAACTACCACACCTATCTTACCAACCGGCGCTGCCGGCATACCTGGTTTCTTGGTCAGTTCTGTCCAGGTTGCTCCCCCATCTGTTGATTTAAACAAACCAGAGGCGCCTGCACCTCCCCACATTTTATAAGGTGTTCTGTAAACCTCCCAAATAGTAGCATAAACTGTTTCAGGATTATTTACGTCAATAACCAGATCTTCAGCACCAGCTTTATCTCCTTTATATAGGACTTTTTTCCAGGTGGTTCCACCATCTGTAGTTTTAAATACACCCCTGTCTTCATTAGGTCCAAAAGCATGCCCTAAAACCGAAACATAAACTATATCCGGGTTTGTGGGATGAATGCGAACCCTGGAAATGGACTGCGTATTTTTCAATCCAATGTTTTTCCAGGTCTTACCGCCATCGATAGATTTATAAACCCCATCTCCCTGCATGATATTCCCTCTGAATTCGGTTTCTCCAGTGCCAATGTAAACTATGTCGGGGTTAGATTCAGATACCGCAACAGCTCCTACTGATGAACTTTTTATCTGCCCGTCCGTAACCGGTTTCCAGGAAAATCCGCCGTCTATCGTTTTCCATAGCCCGCCTCCTACTGCACCAAAGTAGTATTCCAATTTGCGCTTTGAACTTCCTGCCGCACTAAGTGATCGTCCACCGCGGTTTGGACCAATGTTTCTCCAGGTCATTCCCTTAAAAAAATCTAATTCAGCGCTTTGTTGTGCCTGAAGATCTGAGAATGAGCTACTGATAATAATGACTATTAATCCAATAGCTCTGATAATGTCTAATTTTTTCATATTAATTTAATTTGGTGATCCATTATAGGGTTAGATTAGCGATATGCTTCATTTTGTTCAATGTTGGTATTAGCATTTATCTCAAACAAAGGAATTGGAAACAATACCCTTGGAAGGCTTGGTAAACTAACTGATGTAGGAGAATTGAGTCTCGGAAGATCCACAAGTTTGGTCAGGCTTTGGCCAGTTCTCACGTAATCAAATAGACTATGTCCCTCATAAGCAAACTCTAGCTGTTCCTCATCCCAAATGGCTTGCAAGATAGCTTGTCGACCAACTGGAAACACAGGATTGGCTTTAGCACGTGTCCTCACAGCATTTAGATCGTCAATAGCACCTTGCAGATCCGTCCCTATTTTAGCTTTAGCTTCGGCGCGGTTCAAATACATCTCAGCTATTCTTATTACAGGGATATTGTCGATGTTTCCAGAGGTTTTACCAAATTTTGTAGGATAGTATACATTAGCCGCCGCCAATGCAAATAAGGTACCTCTTTCGTCCTTTGGATCTGCTTTTGCTTTGTTTACAAAACTAGTGTGACATGCTATATCTCCCCGGCCGCCTGCAGTAGTAGGGTAGTACCAGTTTCGTATACCGCTTTGATCCGCGGTATTATATGTCAATTCAAAAACGGATTCGTCGGTGAGTTTACCTGTAAAAATACTGGAAAAACTACCTATCAATAGATAACGGGGTTTATCATTAATCACTTGAGTAGCATAGATTACCGCATCCTCATTTCTTCCAAGATAAAGATATAACCTCGATAGTAATGCTCTGGCCGCACCTTTTGAAGCTTGTGACCTTACAGATGACTCGGGCAGAAAATCCAATGCTTTTAGCAGATCGTTTTCTATTGCACTATAGGTGGCATCAAGAGTAGTTCGAGTTGGGTAATCGATCACACCCGGTGGCGGAATTGTTGTAACAACAGGCATGCCTATTGTTCCTACTACATTTGGAATACCTCCAAATACCCGTGTAAGATCGAACAAAGCCAGCGCCCGTACAAAATGAGCATGCCCGTACATTACCTTTTTCTGCGCGTCCGGAATACTAGCGATAGGCGGTACTTTGGTAAATATTGTATTTGCAACAAATATGGTTTTATTTGCTCGACTGTAAAAATTACCACTTTCTGTATTACCCGTTGAAATTTGGTAGGTATCCATCTCACGATAAAAATCCCAGGTCCCAATACTCTGAGCCTGATCAGTCGATACATCACTCATGATCTGAAAATTCCTTCCATAATAATTCTGGTCTTGCAATTGGTTGTACAAGCCAGCTACCGCAGCTTGCGCTCCCTTAAGATCCGTGATTGCGAATTCCTCATCAACTTCATTTTTTGGTTCTTGATCCAGCACTTTCTCACAGCTGATCAGGCAGGCAGAAAGTATTATGATCATTAGAAATTGGGGAAATACGGATAATACCTTATTGATATATGACGATGTATGTGTTTCTTGTTTCATAGCCTTCATTATTTTAATCATTAAAATGTTACGTTTATACCCGCCATAATTGTTTTAGGCTGAGGCATACTATAAAATTCAATTCCCTGGGTCAATGTATTGGATGCTGTACCTGTAAGCTCCGGATCCAGACCGGTATAATTGGTTATGGTCCATATATTTTGCGCCGACACGTAAATTCTGGCTGCTGACATTTTTATTTTCTGAGCGAGGCTTGAAGAAAGTTTATAGCCCAGCGTAATGTTTTTTAAACGCATATAAGATCCATCTTCAAGGAAACGGGAAGGACGCAGGTCTGAAGCATAATTATCGGCCGTCATTTTTGGAATCATGGTATTATCACCTGGGTTTTGCCATCTGTCTAACTGACTGGTACTGTAATTCGTACTTCGGGTTCCGCCATGTTCCTGGAAGAATCGATTCCAGTTCAACTGTTCGTTCCCATAAGAGTACTGAAAGAAAAACATCAGATCGAACCCTTTATAGTTCAAGGTATTGGTTATACCACCATAGAAATCGGGGTTAGCAGTTCCCACTATCTTGCGGTCATTACTGGAATCAAACTTACCATCACCATTAACATCTTCAAATTGAATATTTCCTGTCTGAGGATCTACACCAGTTTGAGGATTGAGAAAGAAAGAATACATCTCACCTCCTTCCTCATAGCGATAGATATCGCGATTGTAAACATTAAACGGAGCAGCCAGTTTTAGGATCTTATTTTTATTGGTTGCTATATTGAAATTGAAATTCCAGTTAAAGTTTTTTTCATTTTTGAAAATATCCGAATTGATGCCTATCTCAAAGCCCTCGTTTTTCATTTCTCCATAATTTTGAGTATACGTATCAAATCCTGATGTTCTTGGAATAGATACCGCAAGCAAAAGGTCCTTTGTTCTCTTATAATAATAATCAGCTGTTACGTTGATTCTGTTTTCAAGAAATCCAAGATCAACACCAATATCTGTTTGCTGGGTTGTTTCCCATTTAAGATCAGGGTTTACCATTTGAGTCGGTGCAATCCCGGGTACATCAGCATAGGCACCCCCAGCCCATAGACCTCGGGACTGGAAGTCTAAAATACCACTCTGATTTCCCGTCACCCCAATACTTGCCCTTAGTTTTAAGGTACTCAATACATACTTATCTTTCATAAAGGATTCTTCAGAAACAACCCACCCTAAACCAACCGATGGAAATGTACCCCAGCGATTGTCTTTACCAAAGCGGGATGAACCATCACGACGAACATTTAATGTAAGCAGGTACTTTTTGTCATAATCATAATTTAGCCTGGAGAACAATGATCCTATACCATAACTCGTGGAGGTAGAACTAGACCTTTGCACGGCTGCCGCTACTATTTCGGTAAAAGCGTCAGTTGGAAATCCCTGCCCTGTGGCAGAACTAAAATTGGTTTGGGATTCCTGCAAGGTGGTACCAACCAGCAAATTAAACGAGTTTTTATTCAAATTGAGCTGATAACTTAACACATTTTCCTGGATCCAGCTATTATTATTGGTAGATAATGCCTGTGCATTTCCATTGACCGCAGATCCACTGTTTGTTTTAGAATTATCATAAACACTTTCATCTACATTGCTGTAATCAAAGCTATAGGAAGATCTCAAACGAAGTCCCGGAATAAATTCATACTCAGCAAATATAGTCCCAAGGAAACGGTTAGTGATCATGCCTATATTGGTTTCCTCAATAGCAGCAATAGGATTTTCGAAAGTTGCTATCTTGTAATATGAATCATCTGCATTATAAATTCCCTTGTTTGGCGGATAAAAATAGGTACCTTCCAGTCCTCCTGAAATGTTATCATCATTTCTCAATCTTCCCCTGGAATTGTTAGAGTACAAAACACTGGTTCCCATCTTTAATTTCTCAATCGGTGTAAAATCCAGATTGACCCTGCCGGTTGTTCTGTTAAAATCAGATTTTTTAAGGATTCCTTCCTGTAAAAAACTATTACCAGAGATCATGTACTGTACTTTTTCACTACCTCCTCTGATGGAAAGATCGGCATTTCTCAAAGCACCCGTTCTTAATATGGGATCATACCAATTGGTATTAATTGTATTGGCCGGATCTGCATATGCAGCAACATAACTCCTTCCCTGAGCATCAGTCGCGGTAATCGACCCATATTTACCTATCCAGGTATTGGCTCCTGCTTCATTCATCAATGTTTCAAACTGAGTACCGTTTACAATAGCAGGTTTATTGGTAATTTCTTGTGACCCGTAATACATTCCAACACTAATTGTTGCTTTTTTATTGGCTCCACGTTTCGTAGTGATCAGCACAACACCATTTGCGGCACGTGCCCCATATATAGCTGTTGCAGAGGCGTCCTTTAAAACATCCATTGATTCAATATCAGCAGGATTAATATCGGCCATCGGATTGGTTACAGATCCTCCTATACTTAACCCGGATAAGTTGGAAGATTGCACCGGTATTCCATCTATCACATATAAAGGTTCACTTGAAGCATTAATAGATGACGTTCCTCTAATGCGCACAGATACGCCTCCTCCGGGAGTACCCGAATTGGAACTGACCTGAACTCCAGAAGCACGACCCTGCAAGAGCTGATCAGTGCTGGAAGCAGGAATATTTTCTATTTCCGCAGCCTTAACCGAAGTAATTGCACTGGTAATTGTCTTTCGGTTCTGTGAGCCATAGCCAGTTATCACAACTTCGTTCATCACATTAGCTACAGGAGCAAGCTTTATATCTAAAGCCTTTCCGGCAACAATAGGAATTTCGGTAGTCTGATATCCTATATAAGTAACGATTAATGCTGTGCTCTGTCCTGGCACCTTAATTTGAAATACGCCTTCATTATTTGTAGTAGTTCCCAGCTTGGTCCCTTTTATAAGAATACTTACACCAGGTAAAGGCAAACCGTCAGCCTGATCAGCCACTTTACCTGCAACTACCCGTTCCTGGGCTACGGCAGCAAACGACAAAAAGTAAAACAGGAAGAATAGTAAAGGTTTAGTAGATTTTTCCATATTGATTGTATTTAGAAGTTAGTAATAGTGCATTTATTATATTTTTTTGGATAAATCATAGTTATTTTATGATATTTTTTATATTTTTTGTGATTTATGTCTTTTTTTACCGGTAAATCAAACAATTAGCATGTAAATGATTATAAAATCCAAATTATTACACTGCAATTTTAATATTTTTCAGATGAAACAACATGAACACAAATGATTTAAAGAAAAATTCCTGATTTTACCACCAAAAGAGTACATTTTTAACATTTACATCTAAAAATCAAAGATTTTTAAGGAAAAAAACTATGAAATTGGATTTTTAGCAGTACAGCCGTTACACATATCGATCAAACACAGGAATTATACGGGGTTTTCTGATAAAAATCCCATATTTTTGTTAAAAAGCTCGATATAATTTTGAAAAAAAAAATAATATTCATAGTTTTTGTAGCGTTTGCATTTAATAATGCTGGAAATATTATTTTAGTTCAGTTTTTACACTATAAAATTCAAGAAGAAATCAGAAATAAATTGAATTCTACTGGATACAAGAATAAATTACATACAATTTCTATTGACCAGCGCAATCAAAAGGACTTAGAGTGGTCCGAGGATAAGGAGTTCCTCTATCACGGAACTATGTACGACGTCGTAAAACAAAGAAAACAAGGTTCAACTATAATATATTACTGCGTCACAGATACAGAGGAAACTGAACTATTTGAAACTTTGGAGATATTAATGCAACATCAGCTGGCAAATTCAAAAATATCGGGTTTGCTAAAAAACACATACAAACTCTACTGGACCCCCTTAGAATTGCCCAGAGTTGAAATTAAATGCAAATCCGTATTCAACGATAACTGTCACAGTTTGAACGAAAACTTTATTACTTTATATAACAGAGACATCCCCACACCGCCTCCAAAATCCACTTGACCCAACAATCTATACCGCTTATTGGTAATCATGCATTGATAAGCAGTTTTCGTAAATATCATTCTAATTACAATCTCCTTATGTGTCCAAAAAAGCACCGGTAGATTAAACTTTTTAGCACATAATTACCTGCGAACAGCCAGTTGTATGACACAACGTCTATTTAAGGTATTTATCTAAATCACAATTCAATGAAAAAATATTTTAATTTTTTACTATTCATAATTGTTGCACTTTCCGCCAGAGCTCAACAGGGGCAGCTTAAAGGAAAGGTAGTGGACGCCTACACCAATTCTCCTCTGGAAGGCGTAAGTATAACAACTTCTGCCTCCAATGGTACCGTTACAGATAAAAACGGAATATTTTTATTAACCTGCGAACCACCGTTAAAACTCACCGTAAAATTCATAAACTATGAAATCTACACCTCTACAATTAAAAATTGTGAACAGGAGTTATTAATCAGCTTAAACCCTGCCAACACCAATCTGAATACTGTAGAAATAAGTGCATCCGGGCCTGGAAAAAACAGCATTCTTGAAATCCCTCAATCCATAGGTTCATTAAGCAGGCAGGAAATAGTAAGAAATGACCAGATATTCCCTGAAAATTACGTTAACCTGATACCTGGTGTAAGAATGGAAAAACGCACTTCATCGGGAGGTCAGCGGATCTTAATAAGAGGTTACGGATATCCAGCGGGATCTGGAAATGGTATAAACTTTAACGGCTCGGGTATTAAGGCTTATTTAAACGGCATTCCAATTACTGATGCAGAAGGAATTAGCATCTTCGATGATATTGATTTTTCAACACTTGGTAAGCTTGAGGTAATTAAAGGCCCAGCTTCGAGTATTTATGGTACTGGCATAGGCGGAGTTGTTAATATGTATACCATGAAACCTGCTCCCGAATCCACTTCCCTTATTCAGCAAGTTACTGGCGGGAGTTATGGATTGTATCGTACCAATACACGTTTGGAAACCGCCAATGACAAGTTATCTATATTATTAAATTATGGCCATCAGAACTATGACGGATACAGAGTTCATAGTGCGGAGAAAAAAGATTTTGTCAGCTTTGCAAGTGATTTCAGAAGCAACGACAAGGAAACGTTTTCTGTATATGCAGCCTACAATACATCTTTCGATCAGCTGGCCGGGCAATTAAGCAGCACACAATTTTCCAGTAAGCTAAATACTGGTGAGGCTCAGTACATTATAAATGACGGACATATCAAGTATGAAAGTTCCCGATCTGGTTTATCACACAATTACACCTTTTTTAAATATCTTAACAACGTTACCTCAGCTTATACAAGTAATTATCAGTTAAGCCAGGCTTCTGCTGCTGGGTTAACCAGTAATTTTTATCGTAATGTCGGAGCTCGTTCCGTATTCAATCTGAGTTTTACGGGAAAAACAGTTAGTCTGTATGGTGCCGTTGGCGGTGAATATCAAAAGACCAGTTCTTTTAGAAAATCAAACAGCTTAAATAGCACAGGCCAAATGGGCGGACTTACCACAGATCTTGAAGTAGCCTCTACTCAGTATTCGATATTTACTGAATGGAATCTCGAACTGCCAGAACAGTTCACATTGACCGCTGGTCTAAGCACCAATAATATTCAGTATGGTGTTGAAGATAAACTGACAAATACTGCAGCCCCGATTCATAAAGATCAATCCGGCTACAAAGTATTCAGCCCTGTTGCTACCCCACGGGTTGCTCTCCAGAAAATGTTCGGCGACAATATATCTGCTTATGTATCCTATAGTAAAGGATATTCTCCTCCTACCTCAGCAAATACTATCGTCCCTTACAACGGAACAGTGCTTGGCGATCTTAAACCTGAAAAAGCCTCACAATGGGAAATTGGAACTAAAGGTAGCTTTTTGGATAAGAAACTCTCCTATCAGGCAGCGTTGTTTGATCTAAAAGTATCAAACAAATTAACACAACAGGCCGTATACAGTTCTACCGGCGCACAACTTTATTCCTTTACAATCAACAGTGGCTCACAATCAAATAAAGGCGCTGAAATTGCTTTAAGTTATTCCATTTTTGACGACAAAGGTGATCAGTTCGTTTCAAGCGTGAGACCGTTTGTCAACTATACTTATTCTCATTTCAGGTATGACAGTTATAAGAGCGACAATAATAGCAATGCTGCTACTGTTGATTATTCTGGCAAAGCAGTACTGGGTGTACCTGCTAATAACTTAAGTGCCGGCATTGATCTTGATTCAAAATATGGTGTTTATCTACTCACAACTTATCAGTATGTGGACAAAGAGCCCATTACATTTGACAATGCACATTATACATCCAGCTATTCTCTCTTAAATACCAAAGTAGGTTATCACAAAACAATAAACAAACACGTTGATTTTGATGTATTTGCCGGACTTAACAATATCATGAAAAGTCTCTATTACAACATGGTTTTCCTGAGTGTATACACAAATGAGAATACCCCGATCTATTTACCAGCTGCCTATAATGCTACATTTTTTGGAGGACTAAACTTCAAATATAAATTTTAAGACCCTTTAATCGTATGAAAAAACACCTATTAATAGTACTGCTAGCCCTCTCGATTACGGCTTGCACACGTTTCAAGAACAAAAGCCAGGATGGCATCAGTCAAAGAAGAATAGTCTGCATATCTAAACAATATAACGAAATCATGTATGCCCTTGGCGCACAAAACGATCTTGTTGCAGTAGATATTTCAAGCGTCTATCCACCTGCAATAAAAAAGCTACCTACTGTTGGTTATCATCGTGCGCTGAGTTTAGAGGCCATTTTGGCCAACAAGCCAGATATTATACTTGAAGAAGGACCTGAAAGCATGGGACCTGAGCATGTCGTATCACAATTAAAGCAATTAAAAATCCCTATGGTGCAGTTTAAAACGAAAGCAACTAACATAGACAGCACAAAATTACTGATAAAAGAAATGGGCAGTTATTTTAAAAAGCTGGACATGGTCAATTCTCTATGCAAAAAGCTGGACTCCGACATGATTAAAGCATTGGATAACGCAAAAAAGTACCATAATAAACCAAAAGTGCTTGTCATACATTTTGGCCAGGCCTCCAATGTCTACATGGTGATGAGCAAAAAATCACTTGCTGCAAAAATTGTTAGCTGGGCTGGTGGAGAAATGGCTGTCGATGATGTTAAAGGAATGCGTCAGATCTCCGCAGAAGTAGTCGCAAAATCAAATCCAGATGTAATTATTCTTACAGATTTTGGTTATGACCGTCTGGGTTCCTATGAAAAAATTGGAGAGCTCCCCGGCGCCGCAAGCACCAAAGCATTTAAGAATAAACAGGTTTTCCGGTTCGAAGAAAATAACCTTGTTTATTTAGGCCCCAGGACTGGAGAAAATGTTTTAAAACTGCAAAAACTTATCCATCAAGATGAGCAGGCTCAATAAACAATATTCAGGTATTTATCCTATTCTTATCATACTGCTTGTTTTGGCAATGTTAGTATCAATACGCTATGGAGCTGTGAACATTTCATTACAGGAAATGTTCACAGGCCTTGGCAAATGGTTTAGAAAGTCTGATCCCCTAAGTCTCAACGAAAGGATCTTTACAGAAATCAGACTGCCCAGGGCAATTTTATGTGTTTTTGTTGGAGCAAGTTTAGCTGTTGGTGGCGTATTAATGCAGTCTCTGTTCAGAAATCCTATAGTCGAGCCCGGACTTATCGGCACCTCAAGTGGAGCTGCCTTTGGTGCATCGTTCTATTTTGTTTTAGGCGCGGTTTTAAATTTCAATACCGGGGAATGGACACTACCCCTCGCTGCTGCTCTCGGTGGGGTTCTGGCAACATTCATGGTATTTGTACTTTCAGGATCGAAACAATCTGGTAAGGACTCCATAGTAAATTTGCTGTTGGTTGGTATCGCCGTCAATGCCCTGTTTATGAGTGGCGTTGGCTTTATGGCTTATATCGCAAGAGATCCACAAGCAAGATCGATTACATTCTGGACATTGGGGACCTTATCCGGAGGAAACTGGCATTCTGTAATCATTGTAGGCACAACATCTGTTTTTTGCATCGGCGCTGCTTTGAGATACACAAAACATCTAAATGCATTAATGATTGGAGAAGAAGAAGCACGTTACATTGGCATCAATATCACCCACTTAAAACTTGTCATATTACTAATAAATGTACTCATGGTAGCGGTGGCCACTGCATTTACCGGCGTAATCAGCTTTGTCGGACTAATCGTACCTCACTTACTTCGGATTATCAAAGGATCCGATAACCGCTTTTTAGTAATTGGCGGTGCATTAATGGGTGGGCTCCTATTGAGCCTAGCCGACATCACCGCCCGGTTATTATTACAACCTGCCGAGTTGCCCATAGGTATCGTAACCTCAATTATTGGAGTACCGGTCTTTATTTTACTACTGAGAAAAAAAAACAATTATTCATAGTATGCTAAGTGTTAAGAACATCACCTTTAAGATACATGATAAGATACTTCTGGACGATGTATCAGTTATTTTTGAACCTGGAAAGTTAAATCTGATCATCGGACCAAATGGTGCCGGAAAATCTACATTGATAAAAGCCCTGTGTAACCAGATTACCCCTCTTTCGGGATCAATATCCTTAGATGGTAAAGACATAAAAAGCTATTCTCCACCTGAACTTGGAAGGATACGCTCGGTATTGTCGCAAAATATAGATCTGGTATTTCCGCTTAAGGTTTGGGAAGTTGTCATGATGGGACGTTATCCACATTTTATAATAAAGCCAACAAAACGGGACGAACAGATCTGCGAAGATGCCATGCAATTTTTTGATGTTTCAGAATTTGGGGACAGGAACTATATGACACTGAGTGGAGGTGAGAAGCAAAGGGTACATTTTGCAAGGGTCATGGCACAAATCTGGGATCCTGTTAAAAATTCATGCAGGTATTTGATTATGGATGAGCCATTAACATTCCTTGATATTTATTACCAGTTCCAGTTTATGCATAAGGTTGAAGAGATATTACTGGCGGGTGACATCGTGGTGATCGGGGTTGTCCATGACCTCAACCTGGCTGCTCGTTTTGCAGATAAAATAGTATTAATAAATAATGGAAAAATACTTGCTCAGGGCGCAAACGACGACGTATTGACCTTATCAAACATAAAGACTGCTTACCAGCTTACACCGATCATAATAGAAAACAAAAAAACAGGTTCAGTGAATCTGTTTTTTGACTAATCATTAATTATAGACTATAAATGCCAAAAAAGAAAGAATTATCATTTTCAGTCATTATAAGAAAAGCCGCACCAGCTTTTTTTATAATGGTATTCTTTCTGCCCATCACCTTTACCTGCGCCGTATTCAAGATCAGACAAATTACTATCCATAAAACTATTCAGGATTTAAGAGAGACCGGCGTTAGCAAAGACCAGCTGGTTCTGCTGAAGATCCCTTTAACTATCCAAAAGGAAAATAAAATTTTTGACCGCACTGAGGAGAATGAATTTAAGTACAACGGGAACATGTACGATATAATCAGATCTGAAAAACACCAAAATTCAACATGGTTCTGGTGCATTTGGGATGTAAATGAAACCGCCCTTGAAAAAAACTTGAGGGAAATTGGAAATAAAGCCCTCGGAACTGATTTAGATAATGAAGGCATAGAAGAATTACTCAGCCTCTTCATGAACTTTCTGTTTTTAAAGCCCACTCAATCAGAAATACCACTGCCTTTTAAAGACCTGCTGTGCACAAGCAGGTTCAGTATGATATGTAATTTAAATCCGCCAGCTGCCCCTCCTACTCCACCGCCAAAGTGTTAGATCTTTCTTTTTTATCAATAATTATTCTATTATTTATTATCAATCTTACAAAGATGAGATCATTTTTAACGTGTCTGCTTTTATTGCTTGCACTATCTGCCCGCGCCCAGATATTAACAGTAAAAGATAAAGCAACCCAGCAGCCAATAGCGGCATCCGTAAAGATTGGGCGCTCAACCCAAAGCATAAAAACAAATGCAGATGGACAGCTTAATATTTCCAAGTTAAACAAAACAGGTTCAATTTTTATCACTGGCACTGGATATCGGGAACAAATGTTCACTTATAACCAGCTCGAAGAAATGAATTTTATTGTTTCCCTTTCAGAGAGCAACATTTCTTTGGACGCAGTGGTTATCTCTGGCTCAAGATGGCGCCAGTCCAAAAGAGAAGTTCCCAATAAGATCACCACCGTACTGCAAAAAGACATCGTCTTCCAAAATCCTCAAACTACTGCAGACCTTTTAGCGCAGTCGGGAGAAGTCTATATACAAAAAAGCCAAATGACAGGGGGTAGTCCAATGATCAGGGGCTTTGCAACAAACCGTGTATTGTTAACTGTAGATGGCGTTCGAATGAATACCGCCATTTTCAGGAGCGGAAATTTGCAGAACGTCATTTCATTGGACCCACTAGCAACGGAAAGTGTTGAAATTTTATTTGGCCCCGGATCTGTTATCTATGGTAGTGATGCCATTGGTGGGGTGATGAACTTTAACACCCTGTCTCCAAACCTGTCAGTTGACGGAAGCCCTTATGTTACCGGAAGCGCGCTTACCAGATGGTCATCTGCCAATTCAGAGAAGACAGGACATGTTGATTTCAATATAGGATTAAAAAAATGGGCATTTTTAACCACCATTTCCTATAGTGATTTTGACGATCTAAAAATGGGTTCCAGAGGTCCTGCAGAATACCTTAGACCAGAATATGCACAGGTAATTGATGGTATCGACACAAAAGTGGCCAATTCAGATCCCGAGAAACAAGTTCCAACTGCGTACAATCAAATCAATTTGATGGAGAAGATCACATTTAAACCAAACGAAGACTGGAATTTCAACTACGGATTGCATTACTCTACTAGTTCAGATAACCCGAGGTATGATAACCTGCTTCGCTATAAGGGCGACCAGCTCAGGTCAGCAGAATGGTATTATGGTCCGCAAAAATGGCTGATGAATAATTTAAGCCTGACCAGCTCAAAGCAGCACAAATTATATGACAATATGAAAATTGGACTGGCACATCAGTTCTTTGAAGAAAGCCGTCATGACAGGAACTTCGGGAGTACCAGCAGAACAAATAATGTTGAAAAAGTAAACGCGTTGTCAGCAAACCTGGATCTTGAAAAGATCCTTACCGACCGGCATTCCATTTATTATGGAGCAGAAATCATCTACAATAAAATCAATTCCACAGGTACTCTCCAAGACGTTAATACAGGTATTTCAGCCGAAGGACCAATACGCTATCCAAACAATTCTGACTGGAGTTCTTATGCGGCCTTTCTTACATACCGTTACAATGTTGCCCAAAATTTAGTCATGCAGACTGGAATGAGGTATAACCACTTTATATTGAATGCCAAATTTAACGACAAATTTTATCCATTCCCCTTTACAAGTGCCAATATAAATCAGGGAGCGCTTACAGGGAGTGCCGGCTTAGTATACAGTCCTGCTGCATCCTGGCAAATCAGCACCAACCTCTCCACAGGGTTTCGCTCGCCAAATATTGACGATATAGGGAAAATATTTGAATCAGCGCCGGGAATGGTAGTTGTTCCCAACCCTGGGCTAAAAGCTGAGTATGCTTACAACGGAGACCTTGGCATTGCAAAAACCTTTGGTACTTTCGTAAAGCTTGATGCAACAGCCTTTTATACACATCTTGATGATGCCCTGGTTAGGAGAGATTTTACGCTTAACGGATCCGGCACGATCATATACGACGGAGAATCCAGTCAGGTACAAGCCATACAAAATGCAGCAAATGCTCATGTATGGGGCATTCAGGCAGGACTAGAAATTAAGCTACCACTAAGATTGGGACTGAACTCACGCTTCAACTACCAAAATGGCGAGGAAGAGCTCGATGACGGAACTACCGCGCCGTTAAGGCATGCTGCGCCATGGTTTGGCACTTCGCACCTTACTTATTCACAAAATAAGCTAAAGGGAGACTTTTATATTTTTTATAATGGAGAAGTGAGCTATAAAGAACTTGCTCCTTCTGAAGGAACGAAAACCTATATGTATGCTATTGATACCGATGGTAACCCATATTCGCCGTCATGGATCACCTTAAATTTTAAGGCCTCGTATCAGCTGACAGATCACTTAATGTTAAATGCCGGTTTAGAAAACATTACAGATAAAAGGTATCGTCCTTATTCTTCGGGAATAGTTTCTGCCGGGAGGAACTTAATTGTTTCCATAAGAGCATCTTTTTAAAAATCAAATCACCCCAATTGTCTATAAAGACAATTGGGGTTGTAAATCGTGGTTATTATCTACCCGAACCTATCTTACTATTAAAACCTATGCATGTCGTGATTAAAGGTTTGAAAGAAGAACTGGAGTCCTATTGTTTACCTTTGCCAAATGCAGAAGTGTAAAATCTATTTTATAAGCGGGCTCGGTGCCGATAGGCGAGCCTTTAGCAGGCTAAAATTCCCGGCACAATTTGACCTGGTATATCTTGACTGGATACCGGCATTACACAATGAATCTTTAGTAGATTATGCCGGCAGATTATCACTTAATATCGATACCTCTGCCCCATTTTATTTAGTTGGCTTGTCGTTCGGAGGCATGCTGGCTACAGAAATAGCAAAGAAATTAAACCCTGTTCACACCTTCCTGATATCCAGCATATCGGTTTTTAAAGAACTGCCCTGGTATTACCGTGCAAGCGGCACTTTAAACTTACAAAAACTCGTCCCGCTGGACCTCATGAAAAAAGGCAACAATATTGGCTTAAGATTTCTCGGTGCCAAAACTAAAGATGAAAAAGCATTACTCAAACAATTGGTAATAGACAGTGACCCCGTTTTCATGAAATGGGCGCTAACAGCCATACTAAAATGGCGAAATACCGAGCGTCCTGCCAATATTACCCAGGTACACGGAACAACAGACAACATACTTCCTCATAAATATACAAAACCCGATATCCTTATTGAGGGCGGCGGACATTTTATGGTTCATGCCAATGCACCCGAAATTATGGAAAGGTTAGTATCTATCTTATTTAGGTAGCTTTTCAAAAACCAGAAAGTGTTGAATTGGCATAAACTGGCCATTTTGGACCAAATGAAAACCATTAGCTGTCAATTCCTTTTCCACTTGGCTTACACTCATCTTGTGTTCAGGCTTTATTGCGACAGCGGGGTCTTCCTGCTTATACTCCAAAAGCAGCAATTTGCCTTTTGACTTCAGTGCCCGCTTTATCGCTTGTAAAAATTCCTTCGGATAGAGCAGCTCATGATATACATCCACCATGATCGCCAGATCAATTGAACCATCCGGCAAATTAGGAGACTTTTCAGCGCCCTTAATCACCGTCACATTATCTGTTTTCAGTTCAGTCGCTTTGTTTTTTAGATAAGCAACTGCATCATCTTGTATTTCAACAGCATAAACCTTACCTCCACTCACTTTTGGTGCAATGCGAAAAGTATAAAAACCCGATCCCGCACCGATATCGGCAACTACACCATTCTTTGATACCGGCAACCTTGAAATGGCCAGATCCGTATTCTCTTCTTTAGAACGGCTGTTACGCTCCAGCCAGGCCATACCATCAAAACTCATGATACCAGCGATTTCCCTACCCATGTACACCTTGCCCGTTCCATTAGCCGAAGGAGTTTTATACGTATAAACGCTATCTTTTTTCTGGGCAAATGCGCTGCTTGTCTTGAGGGCAGGGACAGCAAGAACCAACAGGACCAGTATTTTAAAAAAATTCATATTCCTAATTTACAAAAATCATACGATTTAAACAGCGTATAGTTCCATGCATCAATATAAACTCCAGACTCCCTATAACAAAAACATAAGTATATCCGTTAACAGTAGAAAATTCAACAATATGCGCATCCTAATCATTATTAGCTTCTTTTTCTCCTGCACCCAAAACATTATCGCCCAGCCCAGACCCGCTCTGGAGATCACACACCTTACCGGCAACTTCTACATCTACAAGACCTACAATCTCTACCAGGGCAGCTACACCCCTGCAAATGCTATGTATTTGATCACAAACAAAGGTGCAATACTATTTGACACCCCCTGGGATGAGACGCAGTTTCAGCCCTTATTGGACAGCATCGAACACAAACACCATAAAAAAGTGATCATGATCATCGCCACCCATTCCCATGAGGACAGGGCCGGCGGCTTTGGCTTCTATAATAAAAAGCACACCCCAACCTACAGCACAAAACTTACAGATGAAATCCTAAAAAAAGACAATAAGCCACGACCCAGCCGGACATTTGAAAACGACACCACCTTTACAATTGGCGGGCATAAATTTCAAACCTGCTACGCAGGAGAAGGCCATACCAAGGACAACATTGTGATCTGGTTTCCAAAAGAACGCATACTTTATGGCGGATGTCTGATTAAAAGTATTGAGGCAAAAAAACTTGGCTTCACTGGCGAGGCCAATCTGCAGCAATGGCCAAAAACACTCAACAAGCTGAAACAAAGATACCCGTCTCCAAGCTATATCATCACAGGTCATGACAACTGGAGAAGTACAAAATCGATAGATCATACCCTGGAATTATTAAAATAAATTTGCGTAACCAAATGGTATCCTATATCTTTATATTATACTTAGAATTATGGAAACAAAACCACTGATTATAGAACGGACCTATAATGCGCATATTGAAAGGGTCTGGAAAGCCATCACTGACAAGGATCAGATGAAAGAATGGTATTTTGAGCTTGAAGAATTCAAAGCCGAAAAAGGATTCCAATTTCAGTTTACCGGTGGAGATGAAAACGTACAATATCTCCATGTATGCGAAGTAATATTTGTGGATCCGCCCAATAAACTCAGTTACAGCTGGACTTACCCCGAACATAACAACGGATATTCTGTGGTCACCTGGGAGCTATTTAAAGAAGGAGATAACAAAACCAGATTAAAGCTGACCCACGAAGGCCTTGACAGTTTCCCTAAAGACAATCCAAATTTTGCAGTTACAAGCTTTACAGAAGGCTGGAACTTCATACTCGGAGATTCACTCAAAAAATACCTAGAGACAGCTATCATCAAATAGCCCGTTTCCATTGCCGTCCCCCGGAGGTAATCTGGAATATGAACGCCCCCTCCGGAAAATCCTCAATACAAGAAACTAAACAGCCTCCGGCTTGTTACTACATAAATTTTAATTTATGCTGTTAGCCATTGACTGGACAAAATTCATTGTGGGTGAAGAAGACTGGGAATTTCTGCTCGAAATTTCTCTCAGGACTATTATCATGTATTTTATTATACTGATAGGTCTCAGGCTATTGGGCAAACGTGGCGTACGTCAGCTTTCTGTATTCGAACTTGTCGTGATCATTAGCCTCGGTTCGGCCGCCGGCGACCCCATGTTTTACAAGGAAATTGGGCTTATGGTGCCAATCGTGATCTTTGCCATCATAGTTGGTGCGTACCGGCTGACCACATACCTTATGGCCAAAAGCAGTAAATTTGATGATCTTGTGGAAGGGAAGGCTGCTTACCTGATTAAAGATGGTGAATTTAACGTCGAGGAATTTGGTAAAGAGGCACTCGCCCACGACGAATTCTTCTCAGAACTGCGTCAGCAGAGTATATCACATCTTGGACAAGTAGATACGGCAATTTTGGAAACCTCCGGCATACTCAGTATCTATTATTATCCTGACGATCAGGTTAAATACGGGTTACCTATACTGCCAGCCCTGTTTGACAAAAGGAGCAAAAAAATACCTAAAGCCGGCCACTATGCCTGTGCCTTCTGCGGCAATGTGATCAAAGTTACCAGTGCCGATGTCAAAAATTGTGAAAAATGCGGACATCATGAGTGGGTGGAAGCCATTAAAACCTATCGGATTAAATAATTGTTATACATATCAGATTAAGAAATTATGGAACCATTTAGAATAGAGGTTGCAGCAGGCAGCCAGGGAAGATTTTTCGACATTAAGCCTCTGGGCAATGCGCGATATGAAATATTTGTCGAAGGTGACACTATCGGAACAATACAGCTGGACGAAAAAGACCATGCTCATTGCGAAAGTCAGGGTTGCGAATTAGATCTTCCAATGCTGAACTCTATACGAGAGTCAATCCAATACTATGAACAATGGAATCACGGGATGGGTCACAGTTAAAGTTTGAAGCAAAAAACAACGTTAGCTTCTTGCCCTATAAAAAAGAATAAGCTGATAAATATAGAAGGGTATTGCCCATGCTGCCCAAAACAACGAAGGACTAATATCTGCAAAACTGCCTAGAGCCACAACAAAGGGCAACTTAATTGCCAGACCAGAAATCACAAAAGCCAGCGTAGATAAATAACTTCTGACCATCCACTCGCTATGTGATTTAAATTTCCTTTTTACAGCTGCTATAAGCGCTGCAAAAGTCGAGATTAACCACACCGATACCCAAACCTGCAGGGAAAAAGCATATGCCCAGTTTACCTTGTAAGCAGTTGTAAAAGCCAGCACCACTGCAGTAGTTCCGCTCGTCAATACTGCGAGGCAATACAGATACCCAATAATTCTGTGAATTTTTGGCCGGTTTTTTCTAAAGACAGCCCAGAACTGAGGTGGTCCAAGAATAAGCGCACCCCCGCCTGCAGTAATATGCAATATGAGAACATACCTGTAATCAAAATACTTTCCCATCGCTGCTCTGGTGAGTTCAAGAAAATGATCAGCACCATGCATAAAATACCATGCTAAACCAATCACCCCAAACCACAACAAAACATTTTTAACCGTTTCCATATAGATTATTTTTCACAAAAATCTATAATAGAATGTACCGTATCAATTAGGGAAAAACGATTCGGTCACCGAAAATTTATTCGATATAAACCTCAGCAGCATTGCAGTCTATAGCTCTGATGCGCTCCCTATTGTCCGTTCCCCATTTGTCAATGGCACCAAGAATAGGAAGTACAGCCTGGCCCGCATCCGTCAGAGAATAATCTACCCGCAACGGATAACCAATAAATACCTCTTTGGAAACCATACCATATTGTTCCAGTTCCCGAAGCTGCATATCAAGCACTCTTGGCGTAGCTGAGGATATCTCTTTGTGAATATCGGTAGGCCGGTGATGCCCCCTGTTAATTGCATCCAGGATGCAAAGTTTCCATTTGCCACCAAGCACCTTTGTAAAAACGTTCAAACCGCAATCAAGGTCTTCTGGATTTTTTCTAATATAATTAGGCGACATAAGCTAATGTTTTAATCAAAAGTAATAATAATCCGCAACTGGCATCTTCCAGAGCTTCCAATATAAAAAAGCCGTTCCAAAATAAATCTGGGACGGCTTTTTTGTCTGCTGCTATTGTCTTATTTTACAATCCAGGCACTCTCATAAGCTCCTACCAGTATGCTGGATTTGTTACCAATCTCGCTGGTACCAGAGGTCGCGAATACCGCCACCTGTGTTTTACCAAAATCAAATATCATCGTTTCGCGGTTATTCGCACCGCCATTCTTCCAGTAATACTTACCATACTTACCGCTCACCACAGCATCAAAACCAAGCAGCTTGCTTTTCATTACCTGATAACCAGCAGAACTGACAATAAGGCCCTGAGCAGCACTGTTCTGTATCCGGCCAAATTCCGCTGTGCTGATGTACAAACCACCTGCACCGCCATTTCTTCGGGAGTCCCCGTTAGTAGTGCCCGGTTCATTACCATTTGCAGTGGTATATCCTTTAGATCCGCTCTCTGGATTGATAATACCATTGTTATTCCACGGGCAGAAAGTAGCAACATTCCAATACATGAGTCCAGCTGGTTTAAAAACATTCACCCTCGCAATTCCCACATACCGGCTGCCTAAAGCATTATAAATTTCGTCAGGATTGCTTTCCAGTAACTTTAATACATTATAATCTGAAAAGAATTCTTTTTTTGCAGAAACATAAGGCAGTATAATAGGAAGCAATGCAAAATTTACATTATTGTAAGTCCTGGTGTTATTAGCAAACTCTGATTCCTTTACAGGGCCCTCCACTGTTTTTTTCAATTCCGCCCAATCACCGCCATAATTGATCAGACCAGTACGGTGAGACAATAGACGCTCAAAGGTCAATTGTTTAAAACTGCTGCTTGGCTTCCAGTTAGTCGGAAGGTACTTGTACACCGGCTCATTCAACAGCATGTTGTACTTTTCCAGAATGGCTATTGTGGCCAGAGCCGTTACAAACTTAGTGGAGCTTGCAATGCCCTGCCTTTGTTGTGCAGAATGCGCTACAGCAGGCGCATCTACAGGTCGTCTTGCCCATCCGCCCCCACCAGTACCACGATAGTAGATCTCTCCCTTGTGGAAAATGGTATACCCATAACCGGCTACCTTTCCATTCATATAGGCTTCAATATTACCGGCAAATTTGTCTGCATCAAACTGCAGGGTGGCCAGATCACCAATGTCAGCTCTCTGTACATCGTCTAAGGATACTTTCGATTCAGGCTGAACACTTTCTTTCTTGCAGCTTGTAGAAAATAAGGTTGTACCTGTTACAAGCGCGAACATCAATGAATTAAGGATGATTTTTTTCATAATAGAATTTACTTTGGTTTTTAAAAATTTAACGAAAGCAAAGATACAGGCCTTTAACAGCGCAGATAGTGCGACTTGACGGATAGCGGATCTCAATTAACGGATGACAGGAACTGTTATATCGGTTCAAAAAAAGTTAAATCCGCATTGAAACTTTCCATTGCTTTGATGCTGTCCCCACGTAATACGGCTTTGATCCTTCTGTTTCCATATTTCAACGTGAGATTGCTTTCCGCAAGATCAAACCTGATACTGATTTTTTTGTTTAACGGAGGATTGGTAATCAGCAAATAATCGCCATCGACAGCATGGCCTTCACTTACCATCAGCTTTGACCGGTCCGCAAAAGCTGGGATCCTGATAAAAAGCGGGGCCTGTTTTTTTACATAAACAGAAAGTGTGTCATGGGTATAAGGCGATTCGATCCTGAGGGACTCAGAATCATAATCAAAAAGCAAATTCACATAATGTGCCGAATGTTTAAAAGCATAGATACTCCTGTACGCTTCGCAGAGCGATCCCACTCCGCCGCCTACTATATCCAGATTAAAAGAAATCACTTTATTGCCCAAAGGTCTGTGCCCATATGGAGCCGGAAATCCGAACGCCCCCCTATGACGTTCTGCAACATCTCGTTTCCCGTCTTCCTTTTTTGGATTCAAAGGCTCCTTAATAAAAGAAATATCCCTGAGCTGAGCAGGCAATAAATGGGCACGTAAGATACGTTCCACGTGATTATAATATTCGGTATATCCCCATTTTGCAAGAATCAATGCAGTTTCCAGGATATCACCCGTGTTGTTGATCTCCCCCCTGTCCGGATCCGAATCCGGATCACAGTTCTCTACCGACCACCCGATGGCGTTACTGATCTCAGTAAGTCCGTTGTCGAAAAACGCCTTTACCCTTGCCAATAAATGAATATCACCGGTAGCATCTGCCAGCTGCGCCAGGGAAGACATCACACACGTGGTGGAATGCGTATGCGTACCGAAAAGATTGTTATCGAATCCCCCTTCCGGCAGAAAAAAATCATCCAGCGCCTTTTGCTTTAGCAACAAAGCCAGTTCCAGTGCCCGTCCATATCCGGTGGCATTGTAATATTTTACAAGAGGGCCTATCGCTCTCGCTATTCCCGTAATAAACGGCCCCCTCCACTCGATCAGGGTCAGTCCCAGTTCTGTTTCAATATACTCCCTGTTCCATCCTTTTTCGGGCGACCAGTTGTCAAAAATGAATTCGATACTTTGTTCTGCAAGCGCCCTTGCTTTTTTTGAATTTCTAAACTTAACAAGTGCATACAATGCGTGAAACCCCTCCCTGATGTTATGCGGCAAAAAATTCACAGGCGCTCCTCCTATCTTCTTTCTATTTAGAGGCATTGGAATTTTTCCACTGTAGGCATAAAATGCAGCCGCACTATGCTTCTCAATTACATTCTTCTCCATTTTCAGACCAAGTACATCCTCTGCATTCAGCAACGCATTTAAGTGCCTTCCGGGGATGTGTGCCTCAGAATGCGAATCATTAAACCACAAACCACTGGACTGCTCATCTATTGAACTGCCAAAAAAAGGAATGTCATGATCATCCGCATTAAAAACATGGCTCATGGTCTTGCAGCCCAATGCTATCGCTCCAGATATATCGGTAGTATTTACATCATGGAGTCTGTTATTATGATAACCCTCTGTGCCAAATGCAAGCGTATCCAGATAACTTCCGGCTAAAGTAATGACGGTCAATCCCTTTACATTATACAGAAAGTGTCTCCTTGAAGTATTTAGATTGTCCATAGCAGGTTTTGTAAATTTGCCATAATGTCTTGCCGCCCGGATAACACCAAACTAAAAACCATCAATCCTGTACAAATCTGTTTTGCCATAATATTCAATAGTTTTTCCACCAGCATAAGCTTTACCGTTTAGCACAAACGAAAACGAATATTGTCTTGCAGCTATTCCAATATCGGGCATTTTAGACCAAATATTGTTAGCAGGATCATATTGCCAGCATTCATTAGTCTGATACGTTCCGTCAGAATCCATAAAACAGTAATAACCTTTACCATTCAGCACAAAAGCAGTTGTGCCATGTGAAGGTGGAAAATCAGCCTTTCTAATCCACTTATCAGTCGAGGTATCGTAACTCCACACGTCGTTTTGACCGCTATTGGTAGCACCGCCGACAAGATAGGCCGAAGAACCAATCACGAAAGAACAGATCCCATTTCTGAAAGGACTACCTGGGAAATTTGCAATCTTTGCCCATTCGTTTTTCGAAGGATCGTACCGGTAAAAATCTTCAATTGCCCCAAACACAAAATCACTCATTCCAATACCAATATAAACCTGTCCACCAGCCGAAAACATTGCTGCACCGCCTCTGGCAACACCAGGAAAATTTGCTCTGGCCGTCCATTTTCCTGTTACAGGATCAAATTCTATAAAATTATTACTATTATCGTTTGCGTATAAATAGGCCTTATCCCCTAAAACCGCCATCCTACCGTTTGCCGGCGCTTTTATTTTATCCCACGAAGCGTCAGAAGGATCAAATTTCCAAAGATACATAGGACCAATATTATCTTTTGAAATGGCAAAGACATAAGCCGCACCTTTCAAAGTAAATGCACCGCCAACACCATATTCAAAAGGAAGATCAGCTGAAATCATCAGCCACTTATCAGCAATATTAATTTCTTTTGCATAATAACCAGTACCATTAAATACCTTCACACTCACCTTCGCTTTCCTGTCAGGGAACGCTCCCGCGGGCACCCGCACCTTCAACTCTGTAGTACTGGCCTCCTTAATGTCATCGGTTTCAACACCGTTAAAAAAAATACGGTTCATATTGTAGCTTGCCTCCGGATGAAAATTCTTTCCCTTTATCGAAATGTAGGAACCGGTTGTCACACTCGCGCTTATGTCAGTGATGACAGGTATGCCGATAGTAAAAGACGCTTCGGATATGCTGTCCTGCAGCTGTGCATTCACCCTGATCTTCATGGTGCCGGAAGTAATCAGATCAGGCACAATGGCAGTAATTTTTTTCCTGTTTGACGATAACACCCTTGCTTTAGTACTACCAAAATATACAGATGTTCTTTCCACATCATAATCAAAATGATCGCCAAAAATTTCAACAGTATCACGAATTCCCTTCCCGTTAGTAAAACTATTAATCGCAGGTTTAGCCAGGCTCATCTGGATACCATTAAAACGTTTGTCATCAGCATCCCTGACCCCTATTCCCCAGTTATGAACAGACAGGGAAGTAGGCACAACACAAGAGATCACTGTTTCATTTACCGAGAGTATCCTGGCCTGCTGGTTGTCCATCACAACCTTCGTTTGTTTAGGATCAAAGTTCTTGCCTCTAATCGTAATGGTATCACTCAGATGTACATTGGCGGGTTCAAAACTGTCAATTATAATTGGCTTGTCACCCTGATAAATAAAAGTTTTGAGCTCACCGTGCTTTAGTTCTCCGCCAACAAGAATATAGGCCGAAAATTGATATGAAACTCCCTGCTCCAGCCCATTTATTATTGTAGATTTGAAATTTGTTGCAGGAGGGTTAGTCAGCAAAATTTTCCGCAGCTTCTGGTCCTTCGTGCTTTGAACATAGAATCCATATTCTTTGATGCCTGTATCGATGACCAGCTTTCCAATCAGTTCTACTCCTCCGCCATCAAGTAGTATTGCAGAGACAGTTTCTACAGATTTTTCCTGAGCCGTTTCCTCAGGTGGTGCTTCAGCGTCCTTCTTACAACCAAAGAACAATCCCACTATCAATAGGAAAAAATAAATTTGTTTAGGCATGAGCATTAAAAATTACAGATGCCATAAAGATATTATTTTTAGTCTGCAAACTACCCTCAGTCAAGCAAATTCGGATCTACTTTATTAAAAATCTCATTTAAGAATTTTATTTTCCCAACATCCAATTTTTTAATCTTAGCAATAGAAACCAATCGATCTTGCTCTTCTTTCAGCTTTCGAGGTCTTTCACTTTTTTCATAGACAGAACAATTTCCTGCAAGCCCATTGCTCAGTCTCCTTTTCAAACAGGACTCAGGATTACGCTGTAAATATTCTAAAAATCCATCTAAATGATCATTTAGTAAATCTACAGCAACGGCATCTAAATATTCTGACAAGTCACCATCGCTTCGCGAACATATACCATCAAGTTTTCTGAGGTCAGCAACGACAAATTTCTTGTTTAACAACTGAATAATACTATCAACTTCTTTAAAAGGCGAAACAGCACCCTGATCAACAACATTAGAACTTAGTGATTGTATCGCAACCGTATCCTTCTTCATAGCATCCAGATTATCGGCTGAATTTTGGTTGTCCGGCTTATTGTTACATCCGAAGACCAGTAATTGAAAAATCAATAACAGATATACTGTTGTTTTAAACTTCATCTTCTCAGTAATAAGCACAGATATAAAGTTATGACTTTTCAACCCAATATTTTTTAATTTCCATTTGATTGTGCGATATTGTATAAACATAAATGCGAGTAAGCCAAGCATGTACAAAGTATTAACGACTCTCCTCATTCTACTCTCCCTGTGCACCAAAATCTGCGCACAGCAAACCTATTCCATTAGCGGTGTAATCTCAGATGCCAAAGGCGAAACCCTGCCAGCTGCAACAATCTTTCTGGACGGCTCTCAGAAAAGAACCTATAGTAACGATAAAGGAGAATTTCAGCTGGCAAACCTTGAACCCGGAACCTATCAGCTGACCGTACACTTTATTGGCTATTTCTCCTCATCCCAAAACGTCATCATCACGAACAAATCTGTTAAGCTGAAGAT
>NZ_DATHGC010000151.1:0-5765 GCF_035317785.1 Pedobacter sp.
CTCTGAATGCTGCGGAGCAGTTCAACATCAGGACCGTGCTGCTGACCTCAAGTGCTGCCCGGGATGCAGATCAGTACAGCAAGAAAATGAAACTGTTTATGGAGGTTTTCTACGCAGATGCAGTTCCTTTGAAGAGTATGGTCAGGGCAAGTCCGGGTGTGCTGCTGATGCGGAACGGTGTGGTGGTCAACAAATGGCACTACAATGCGGTACCTTCGTTTGATGAGCTTTCCAAAACTTATTTTGCTAATTAACGGGCCATGCTGCGCTACGCCATAAAGAAGTTTTGCTACGGATTTGCGGTGATGGCTGGGGTAGTGATCGTGGTGTTTGTGTTGTTTAATATTTTGCCGGGAGATCCGGCCAGGATGACGCTTGGCCAGCGCTCTGATGTGTCTTCGCTTGAAGCGGTGCGCAAGGAGTTTGGACTGGACAAGTCGAGGCCTGTGCAGTTTATGTTGTACCTGAACGATCTTTCGCCTTTGGGGCTGCATGAAAATACTGCGGCGGATCAGGGAAAATACCATTACCAGAAACTGATTCCTCTCGGGAATGATGTGCTGGTATTGAAATGGCCGTATCTGCGGCGGTCTTACCAGACGAAAAGGGACGTAATGACCATATTGAAGGAAACGGTGCCCAACACTTTTGTGCTGGCGCTGACGGCCATGATCTTTGCTACTTTGCTCGGTGTATTTCTTGGAGTGGTGTCGGCGGTAAATAAAGATACCTGGATAGATAAGGCAGCAAATGCTTTTGCCATTCTGGGTATTTCTGCGCCTTCTTTTTTTGCAGGCATCATCATTGCCTGGTTGTTTGGCTTTGTGCTGAGCGACTATACTGGTCTGAACATGTCGGGCAGTCTGTACAGCTATGATCCTTTCAAAGGGGAGGTGATGACCTGGAAGAATTTATGGCTGCCTATGATTACCCTGGGTTTGCGGCCGCTGGCCATTATTGTGCAGCTGACCAGGAGCGCAATGCTAGATGTGCTGGCACAGGATTACATCAGGACGGCCCGGGCCAAGGGTCTGAGCCGGAACGTCATCATTTATAAGCATGCTTTGAGGAACGCGTTAAATCCGGTGATCACGGCGATCTCGGGCTGGTTTGCTTCCTTGCTGGCGGGTTCTTTTTTTGTGGAATACATTTTCGGCTACAATGGTCTGGGGCGTACTACGGTTACTGCGCTGGAAATGTCTGATTTTCCGGTGGTGATGGGCGCTATATTGTTTATTGCCTTTATATTTGTAGTCATTAATATTTTGGTAGATGTGTTGTATGCCCTGGTTGATCCAAGGGTAAAACTGGCTTAAATGATGAAGGTATTTCTAATCGGGTTTATGGGTTGCGGTAAAAGTACAATGGGCAGGAGGCTGGCAAAGCAGCTCGGCTATGATTTTATTGACCTGGACCAGGAGATAGAAAAAAGGACGGATACTGCTATAGGAAATTATTTCTCGGCGAACGGGGAAATGGCATTCCGGGACCTGGAGCGTAAAACGCTGCAGGAATTTGACTATCCTGCCAATTGTATTGTGGCTACGGGTGGTGGTGCTCCTTGTTATTTTGACAATATGGACTGGATGAATGCGAACGGGACCACTGTATATATTGAAATGTCGCCTTTGGCACTGGCCGGACGCCTGGAAAAAGGAAAGGCAAAGCGTCCTTTGTTAAAGGATCTTAATGAAGCGCAAATGATTGCTTTTATTGAAGGCAAACTGGCAGAGCGGGAAGGTTATTATAAGCGCGCAAAACTTATTGTAGAAGGCATCAACCTTTCGGCCGATGCCTTGAGTGCTTTAATTATAGTTAAAGATTAGATTTCTATCTGAAAATGTTAGGACGTGTTTTCATGTTCTGGTCTACAGAATAGGGTCCTGAACCGACTACCCAGAATAAGATCAGGAGAAACAATACCATCAGGGATAACCACAATTCTGAGTTAAGCGCGGAAAACCCATTGGAAAGGTTTACGAAAAATACGGCACAGAGCAGAATCGGGATCTGGATGACCACCGCGAAGCGGGTAACCAGCCCAATGGTGATCAGAATACCACCTACCAGGTGTACGAAGCCGACGATGTGAAGGGCAGCACTGGCCATGAGACCAGAAAATCCAAATACATTGTTTTGCAGCAGCAGGTCCTGAAGTGCGGCGGTGTTACTGACGATTGCAATGCCTTTGCTAAAGATGAGGATTCCTAATGCGATGCGGATGATGTCAAGCCATTTGGCATGATGGTGATCGCCCCAATGCTCAATTTTTTGAATAACAGTCATAATTTTGCCTCCTATTTTATTAATGGTCTATTAAATTTACCCATTATTTGTGAGACTGTCAATAGCAAAATGGTAATCCTCAGGATAGGATAAAGGGTGCGGCAAAGTCGGTACGGGGAGGCAGGTTCAGATAGGGGTAGCTCACCTTTGACAAATAAAGCCCTTCGGGATGGGCCGGGGTGATCAGTTCGGGGGTCGTATTGGTGATGAGATAGTTTTCAAATTCATCCAGGCTCAGCACGCCTTTGCCGATCTTGAGCAGTTGTCCCATGATGATCCTGATCATCTTGCCCAGGAAGCGGTTGGAGGAGATGCTGAAACGGAGTTTGTCGCCATTGGGGTCTACCAGCAGGCTGGCAGACATCACATTGCAAAGGGTGTGTTCGTATTTATCCGGGCTGGTACAAAATGCCCGGTAGTCTTTGTAACCGGGCAGGATAGACGCGGCCTGTTTCATTTTATCGAAATCAAGGTCCCTTAGCAGGTAATAGGAGCTCAGCCCATTCAGGAAGGGATTTTTGTAGGTATGGAGGAAATAATCATACGAACGCTGCACTGCATCGAAGCGCGCATGACGTTGTGCTTCCACTGGAATAACGTCAAATACAGCAATGTTGTGCGGTAATATTTTGTTGAGCCGGAACAGCAGGTCAAAGTCCCATTTCTGTTCGATGTCCATGTGGAAGAAGAACTGACTGGCATGCACATGCGCGTCGGTGCGCCCGCATCCGATGACAAATACGGGGGTTTTAAGGACTTGTGAAAGCGCAAGCTCTACGACGCCCTGAACGTTTAATACACCGGGTTGCTTCTGCCAGCCGTTGTATTTCTGGCCATTGTAGCCAATGTGTACGAAATACCTCAATGCTTATCGCCTTGGAGCTCTTTTGCTCAGTTCGTCGACAGGCATTGACATCATCCTGCCCACCGCTTCTTTGCCTTTATAGGTAATTACTTTCAGCGTAGTCGCGTCTTTGGGTGCCATCAGCGGCTCGGTATATTTTGGATAGAAACGATCAGGAAAGGAATTGTCGAAACTATAGTAAATGTCAAGACCGCTCACCTCAGTGCTCAGGTCGATCATGAGCTGTTTATCGGCCGAGCGGCTGACTGTAAATATGGGATCATAAACGCTTGGTGCGTATTTGGTCTCGGCGATGTCCAGTCTCTTGAAATGCTGTTCTGCTTTACCAAAGAAGTTATTCCAGTTCTTCTTTTCTGCGGGCGACCAAACGGACTCGGCGATTGCCATACCTCTTGGCCAGGTCATGTATTCGGCCTGACGGATGTTGTATACCTGCTCTGTCCACAGATTGGCCTGACCGCCTTTAATGTATTTTGGGTCAACCCCGACAGGGACCGGGTCAAATTCATAGGACTTGCTTAACCGCAGTGAGGCGTAAACCTTTGGTTCGGTGATGGCATCTGCCTGCATGTAATCCAGGTAGGCGTAGGTGGTCGGGCTCATGACGACTTCATGTTTCTTTTTAGATGCTTCTATGCCGTATTTCGTGCCTCTCCAGCTCATTACTGCTGCACTCGGCGACATCTCGCCTTCAAGGATCTCATCCCAGCCCATAAATTTCTTGCCTTTGGACTCCACAATCTTTTGTACACGTTTTTCAAAGTAACCTTGTACCTGGTGCATGTTTTTTAGCCCTTCTTTTTGCATCAGGGCTTTGATGGCGTCGCTCTTCTCCCAGAAATTGATGGGTGCTTCGTCACCGCCCATATGGATGTAGTCAAAAGGGAAGAGCTGTGCGATCTGGGTGATCACGGTATCTAAAAAGGCATATACTTTTTCATTGGCGGGGCAAAGGGTGTTGTCCAGCAGTGCGATGGGAGGGGCGCCCCTTGACCAGTCCATAATTCTTTCGCCCGAGCGCACACGATAGGTCTCTGCTCCGGCTGTGCAAGACAGCTCGGGATAGGAGGCTATTGCCGCAAGGCTATGGCCCGGGACATCTACTTCCGGTAGTATGTTTACAAATCTTTCTTTGGCATATTGTACCAGTTCTTTAATGTCTTCCTGGGTATAGAAACCGCCATAGTTGCGTGGTTCATCAGCAGTCGGAGGGATAAAGTTTCCGAATTCTCCTATTTTTTTGACATTCCAGGCGCCGACTTCTGTGAGTTTAGGCAGGCCCTTGATCTCTATCCGCCAGCCTTCATCATCGGTAAGGTGGAGGTGCAGGAGGTTGTACTTGTAGCGCACCATGGCATCGATGTATTGCTTTACCTCTGCCTTGGTGAAAAAATGCCGGGCCACATCAAACATCAGGCCCCGCCATCCCACTCTCGGATAGTCCGTTACTTCTACGCAGGGCGCTTTCCAGTCTGTGCCGGTACTGGCTTCTTTGCTTTCTATTTCTTTTGGAAAGAGCTGGATCAGGCTCTGAGCACCATAAAACAGGCCTGCAGCTTTATTGGCTTTGATGGTGATGAAATTTGGGGTAATGGACAGCTGGTAACCCTCGCTGCCCAATTGGTGGTTGGCCTTGTCATTCAGGATCAGCTTGATATTTGCAGTTGGGGTATGTGTATTTACATTGGATATAAAGCTGCCGGTCGGAACAGATAGCCGCTCCTGTAAAAAGGCAACCACTTGTTTCAGTTCGGCTGCAGCGGGCGACTGGATGACCACATTGGCAGGAAGCACAAAATAACCTTCATTTTTAGTGATGGATACCGGCTCGGGAATAATGGCGATTTCAGGGGCTTTTCCGACCGGATCTGCAGTTGCGGTCATGCCGGCAGATTCTGATTGGACATTTTGTGCGATGATATAATTGCTGATTAAAAAGCAGGATAAAAAGAGAAAGAATCTTTTCATAAGATAAGGTAACGGTTGAAATGGAATTTTATAAACTCCCGCAATTTATCAATAAAAAGACAAATAACTACCCCAGAGGGATTTATTTGGAAGGCTTTACACTGCTGTAATAGGAATAGGAAATGGGGAGACCAACACAAACGATAAGGATAGCTGCATTGAGCGCCGCGTCAGTTATATTAAAAGGCAGTTTTGGAGCGCTTGACAAAGGGACAATGATCAGGTTCATGACCAGCCATATGAAAAGCCCGTATAAGATGCCTGTCAATAGTTTAGAGGAATTCACTGGGAGTATTCTGGCAACGGCTGTAAAGAAGAACGTGGCAAATAGGAGGGCAATAATAAAGTGAATGAGCAGGCCAAGGATCGTCATCCCGGTTCCTCCTGAGAAGGCACTGTCACCAAAGACACCGCTGGCGATAAATTTCAAAATCACAACCGGGTTTTTGCCTGTCTTGATGTAGAAATTGGCAAATGCTGCGAGGATATCCAGCAGCCCGGCTAAAAGACCGGCTTTTAAAATTTGTAAGGCATTGGGGTTCCTCATCCTGGCTAAGTTTTCTTTAAACAGATTCAAGATAATCAAAATTATATCAATTGCAGGAGTGCTATTAAGACAGGCGGCTATTTTAACGCATCCAGTACT
>NZ_DATHGC010000152.1:0-46040 GCF_035317785.1 Pedobacter sp.
CTGGTCTCCGGTCATGACATCCAGCAGCAGTGTTTCGTAGGCTTCCGGAGACTCGTTGGTGTACGTGCCTTTATAGTCGAAGATCATATCGACGGGGTTTAGCGTCATGTCGAGGCCCGGCCTTTTGCCCTGTACCTGCAAACGGATACTCATTTCCGGCTGTATGCTGATGATGAGCCTGTTTTGCTGCCAGTGTTCGGTTACCGATGCAGGGAAGACCTGGTGCGGTACATCTTTAAACTGGATGGTGATCAATGAAGAGGTTTGTGCAAGGCGTTTGCCGGTACGCACATAAAATGGTATGCCTTTCCAGCGCCAGTTGTCGACAAAGAATTTGATGGCGGCAAATGTTTCTGTGTTGGATTGCGTATCCACATCTTTTTCAGTGCGGTAGCCGGGTACTTCATCTCCTTTGATCCAGCCTTTGGTATATTGCCCGCGGACGGTATTGAAACGGATGTCTTCGGCGGAGAAAGGACGCATGGCTTTCAGTACGTCTACTTTTTTATCCCTGATCTCGTCGGCATCGAAGTTGATAGGGGTTTCCATACCGATGATGCAGAGCAGCTGCAGCAGGTGGTTCTGGATCATGTCCCTTAATGCGCCGGATCCGTCGTAATAGCCGCCCCTGTCGCCTACGCCCAACTGTTCAGTCACTGAAATCTGTACATGATCGATGTAGTTTCTGTTCCAGAGCGGTTCCAGAAATGAGTTGGCGAAGCGGAAGGCCATGATGTTCTGAACGGTCTCTTTGCCCAGGTAATGGTCTATCCTGTAGATCTGTTTCTCTGTGAACCGTTCTTTCAGCAATTCATTGAGTTCACGGGCGGTTTCCAGGTCCCTGCCAAATGGTTTTTCTATTACAATCCGGCAGTTGTCTTCATTTTCTGCCAGCTTGAATTTGGCCAGGCGTTTGGCGATCGACGGGAAAAGTTCCGGTGATACCGCCAGGTAATACACAATCTGTGTGTCGGGTCCAAAATCGTCCTTAAATTTATCTATGGTTACTTTAAGTTCATCAAAGGAGGCGGAATCTTTAACATCGATCGGGTTGTAATGAATGTTCTGGGAAAAACTTTCCCATTTGTCTTTGTGTACTTTACCGGTACGTGAAAAGTTGTTCACCCCGTCCATAAGGGTCTCCCTGAATTTAATATCCGTCAGGGGCCTCCTGGCGGTACCTATGATGGCAAATTTTTCGGGCATGTAACCCTCAGCGTAAAGGTTATAAAGCGCGGGCGCAAGTTTGCGCAAATTTAAGTCACCGGTTCCACCAAAGATTACGATTATGGTTGGATTAACGTTGAGGCTTGTTTTCATCAGAATGTTATTATGTTTGCAGTGATGTGCAGGTTGTTGTCTGTTAATTGTTTGTGTTCCAGTCGGCATGAAATATGCCTTCTTCGTCGATACGTTCAAAGGTATGTGCGCCGAAGAAGTCCCGCTGTGCCTGGGTAAGGTTCAATGGTGATTTATCTGTTCTGAGGGAATCGTAATAGGTGAGGGCAGAGGCAAAGCAGGGAATGGCTATTCCATTGTTTATTGCCGTTGTCACTACTGTCCTTGTTCCCGGGATGATTTCCTGCAGCTGGTTCTGGATGCTTTCGTCTGCGTAAAGGTGCGGAAGGTCCGGCTGTTTTTTGTAGGCCTGGTAGATGTCTTCGAGCAATACTGCACGTATGATACATCCGCCGCGCCAGATCTGCGAGATCTCTTTCAGGTTCAGTTCGTATTTGAATTCTTTTGAAGCGGCTTCCAGCAGGTGCAGGCCCTGTGCGTATGAGGTAATCATGGCAAAATAAAGTGCCTGTTCTAACTGAACTTCAAATGCTGCCGTGTTTTCAATTTTAGCTGCGGGATGCGGTAATGCCTTTGACAGCGCCACACGCAGGGATTTGAATTTGGAAAGATCCCTTGCGCTTACGGATTCATTGATGGTCGGGATCGGCAGCTGCAGGTCCATGGAAACCTGTGAGGTCCATTTGCCGGTACCTTTGGATTTAGCCTCATCTTTGATGAGGTCCAGGAGGAAGCCTCCGGTTTTGTCGTCCTTTACTTTAAAGATATCCCGGGTCACTTCCAGCAGAAAGGATTTTAGCCGGCCGTTGTTCCATTTTTCAAATACTTTGAAGATCTGGTCATTGTCGTAGCCCAGTACATTCTTTAACAGATCGTAGGTCTCCGCGAGGATCTGCATCATGGAATATTCGATGCCGTTGTGTACCATTTTGACGAAGTGGCCTGAAGCGCCGGGTCCTATATAGGCTACACAAGGATCGCCGTTTACTTTCGCAGATACTGCTTCGAGGATCGGTTTTACTGCATTGTAAGCTGTTTTGTCTCCTCCGGGCATCATGCTGGGCCCGAAACGGGCGCCTTCTTCACCTCCGGAGATGCCCATTCCAAAGAAATGGATTCCCTTGTCGCCAAGCTCCGTGGCTCTGCGGCTGGTATCGGTAAAGTGGGAGTTTCCGCTGTCGATGATCATGTCGCCTTTGTCGAGCAAAGGCTGCAGTTCTTCAATAACGCTGTCTACAATTTTACCTGCCGGTACCAGAAGCATAATTCTTCTTGGCAGTTCCAGGCTTTGGATGAAGTTTTCCAGTGATTCATACCCCACTAAATTGTGGGCTTTGCCGTCTTCTTCGAGTTTTTTCAGCATACGGGTATCTTTGTCGTACCCTGTTACTTGAAATCCATTGTCGGCCATGTTAAGCAATAAATTGCGGCCCATGGTGCCCAGACCGATCATTCCTAAAGTATATTTATTATTCATTTTCAGGTTTTTTGCTGGGATGTGTGGTGTAAACGTGGTATTTCTCAGCCACTTCCCAAAGTTTGGCACCGCCTTTGATGCCGTCTTTATTAGTTACGAGCTTAATGTTATGGTCCAGTTCAAAGGCGATGTGTTTGGAGTTTCCGCCACCTATATATAAGGTATCATAATTAAATACTGTTTTATAGGTTTGTATGACCTGCTCCAGGCGGTCATTCCAATCCTTCTTTCCGATCTTCTCCAGGGCTTTGGTGCCGATGTAATCGTCGTAGTCTTTGGTTTTGGATACCGGGAAGTGGGCAAGTTCAAAATGGGGAAGGAGTTCGCCGTCGAATACGAGCGCCGTGCCGAACCCGGTGCCGGCAGTGAGTACGATCTCAAATCCTTTTCCGCTGACAATACCGAGGGCTTGCTGGTCTGCATCGTTGATGAGCCTGACAGGGTATCCGAGCAGATCGCTGACTTGCCGGGCAAGGTCAATTTGTATCCATTTGTCTTTGGCCAGGTTGGGGGCGGTATGTACTATCCCGCATTTGACATAGCCGGGAAAACCTACAGAGATCTTACCGAATTCCTGGTCCAGCAAGGCAACCAGTTCGCTGATCACTTTGATGATCGCTTCGGGTTTAGAATTTTCGGGGGTAGGGATCTTTTTGAATTCTGATAACAAATCGCCCTTAGGACTAAGGATACAAGCCTTTATACTTGTGCCGCCAATGTCTATGGATAAGATATTGCTGCTTTCTTTTTTTGGTTTAACTGGCATGTCTGTTTTTTAGTAAAAAGGCCTGTCTTTTATTCTGTTCTTCAAAATAACAAATTTTCATTCACTAATCGGGTTATATTATGGTATTTATATGGTAATAATTACGGATGGCTGATAAAGTGTTGCAGCGATAAAAATACGGACGGGAAGATTATTCTGGAACAGAAATTACGATATCGTTGTAGCTCAAGATGGCATGGAAATAACACGCTATAATACAAGGTGTTGTATTGTCAATATTTTTAGAAAAAAAACATTAAAAGATTTGGATTGTAATATTTCTTTCGTATTATTGTTACAGATAATCGATTTAGCACCATGAGGGATTATCGGGAAACCAAATACTTACCTAATTAAGCCAAACTATGAACCAAAATTTTACTAAAAATCTATGGAGTAAGCGTTCCGCTCCAACTCACGATTATTTTCTTGAACACTGTCTTGTAATACCTGGGGGTGTTGCTATGCTTTTTTGCGTAAATACTTGTAAAAAACCTTAGCTAAAACGTTTTAAAATATTTCAAATTAATTAAAAGTGTTGTTCATGCTGCAAGTAAATAGCGGACAGGATATTTCTTTTATCTAATAATTTAAAATAGAATCCAATACAATCAATAAATATCAGTTTTCAATCAGTTAATACTTAATTATCTGTTATGCGCATTATTGCAACTATGACTTTTCTGGGTGTGTTGTGTACAACAACATGCTCTTTCGGCAATACGGCTAGGTCAGCCTGTGTTTCGAATAACTTCTCTCTGAAGGGAAGCTTTCAGCAACAGACGGATACTTCTAAAAAGGATACTGCTTCAACAGACACTTCGGCTGTTGGGATTAAACCTCTTAAGAAGACCATCACGCACAGACTTGAGTCGAAAGGCAATAGTCTCGATCCTAAGAAACTTTCTATATTTCCTGCTGTTACCTTGCAGCAGGCTATAAAGGGAGAGTCTGCTGGTGTTTATGTTCAGGAGCCAACCGGCGAACCTGGTACTGCTCAAAACATCTTTATCCACGGAACTTCACAGCCGCTGCTGTCACAGCGTGAGTTGTTCCAGTCACAGCCGCTGATCATTTTAGATGGTGTGCCCCTGACAAGTGAGCATCCATATGCATTGGATATTCAGCAATACAAATTTGAAAGAATAGGCCCGGGAATAAATCCTTTGTCTATTATCAATATGGATAATCTTCAGTCGGTAGAGGTATTGAAAGATCTTTCAGCCATTGCTGCTTACGGTCCTAAAGGTGCTAACGGTGTAATTTTGCTGACTACAAAGGCAGCGTCCAGTAAAAGGATGATCACTTTTGATTCTTATGTCGGGATGGCTACTAAAGGTGGTGTGACTACCGTCAACGGTCAGTTTGAGAATAATTTCAGGAGGCAGTTTTATGACAAGTATACCGGAAACGGAAGTTATACAGGTAATGATGTTTATCCATTGTATTTAAGTGATTCATTGAACAATGCTTATTACGGGCCCGCAAACTGGAATGACATGTACTATAAAAATGGTATGGTTTACGGTGTTAACGCAAGTATAGCCGGCGGAACTGACAGGGCAAACTTCCGCTTTGGTGTGGGATCACTTAAAAATGAAGGTATAGCTGATGAAACTGGTGTTGAAAGGTACAACACACGTTTCGTGATCAATATGAAACCAATCAGCTGGCTGAATTTTAGTGCGATGGTAAATGGCAGCATAGTGGACCGTGACCGCAACAGAAATGTAAGGGACAGGCTTACCCAGGTAAATTATATACCGGATCTGAGTTCACCGGTGGCTCCGAACAAGGAAAAATACGGACAATATCTTTCAGAATTTGAAAAAGGATTTGACAACAACAAAACGAATTCTATTCAGGGTTACCTGAAAGTTGGTCTGGACTTTGAAAATTTCAGCCTGATCACAACAGCCGGAGCGGACTACAATGAAGGTTACCGTGATATTTTCTTCCCGAGAACTTTATTGCAGACCACCAACTATGCATCCAACTATTTTAGCACCAGCCAAAGGACGTTTGTTGATAACGTGGCATCTTACGACTGGGAAGTAAATGAGGACAGCAAATTTAATTTCCAGGCAGGTTTGTCGGCACAATTTGATTCTTATAAGTATCAATATGCATATGCCTATAAAGGAGCGAATGACTTTATTAAGCTGAACTTACTGTATTCTGATCCTAATAAAAAAGCTGGTGATCCGGAAGAGTATTTGACTCCAAGTGTATTTAGAAGCCAACTTGTATTTAAGTATTTAGATAAAACTAAAAATAACCTGCTCTCGGCAAATGCAAGAGCTACTTACTCGTTTAAAGATAAATACACCGTCTCCCTGATGCTTCGTGCTGACGGGTCGTCTACTCAGCAGCCTACCAGCCGCTGGTTCTATTCTCCGATATTTTCGGCTGCATGGGATATGAAGAAGGAGTTCTTTGAAGATGACGCGACGATCTCAACCTTCAGTTTGCGCGGAAGTGCCGGCCGTATGGGCAGACATGAGAGTTTTGACAATTATGCGCAGGGCCCTCAATATACTGCTTTTGCAGGGTTTACAGGAAACTTAATCAGTCCGGGATATAATGGTATTTCAACCATGACCCGTCCTTATACCACAGGGGGTGTTGGTTATGACCTCGATTGGGCATACACGGATCAGGCAAATATTGGCCTGGACGCATCATTATTTGATAACCGCGTGAACGGATCGCTTGACCTTTATATGAAAGAAGATAAAAACATGCTTTTGGGCGTGCCGTCGGCTGCTGAATATGGTTATGCTGCTATTATAAAAAATGGTATGGCTATCCAGAATTCAGGTGTTGACCTGACTTTAAGCGGAGTAATTCTTCCGGCAGGAAAAACTCTTTCATGGACTTCATCACTGAATATCAATTACAACCGCAATGAGCTTACTGCTTTGCCGGACGGCTTATCGGAGCTGGCTATTGGCGACAGGTTATTGAGAGTTGGTGAGGCTGTGGATCGTTACTGGGTATTGAACAACACCGGTATCTATAATACTGATGATGAAGTACCTGCTGTAGGCGGTAAGAAACTGACCTATAATGGTATTGTCCTGAAAGCAGGTGATCCGATATGGACCGATCATAACAACGACAACATTATTGATAACCAGGACAGGGTATTGCAGGGCCATGCGCTTCCAGTTGTATCGGGTGGTTTCAACAATGATTTTAGTTATAAGAAATGGACTTTAGGTTTGAATTTCTATTATAACCTGGGTCGTCAGCTGGTGAACCAGGAAATGTCAAATAAGTTTGATTTCGTAAACCGTGAGGGTCTGAATAACATCAACTCTGTAAGAGAGATCACATTCTGGGAGAAAAGAGGGGATTATTCAAAATATAACTTGTATAACCCATGGAGCTCAGTAGCGCCTTACCAGGTAAATCAGGATATTTTTGTTGAAGATGCTGCTTTTGTGAAATTGCGTACGCTTTCCCTCGGTTATGATTTAACAGATATGGTAAAGAAAAATTCTCCGAATGTGAAGAGGATTTATGTATATGCGAGCGTAAACAATGTATTTACATTGACTAAGTATACAGGTCAGGATCCGGAACTGGTAGATTATACCGGTTACGATACTGGTTATGGTATCCAGATACCAAGAACTTATTTACTGGGTGTAAAAATGGATTTTTAATTCTTAGCCTTAAACTGAATAATATTTAAGTACCAATTAAAATTGAGGAAATGAAAAAAATAATTTTGCTGAGTCTTATCTTTTTTGCCCTGCTAGCAGGAAGCTGTAAAAAAGCATTGGATGTAAACTCGACCCGTGTGGTAAATGAGGAGAATTACTGGAATACGATTGAGGACGCCAGAGCCGGGATCATGGGTGTTTATGGGTTGACCAGAGCGGCATTGGCTGACAATAACGGCCATTGGATTTACGGAGATGTGCGTAAGGGTAGTTTTGCAAGTCCGATCCGTCAGGATTTAAAAGCAATCATCAACAATGACCTGACTGCCCAGTATCCTGTAGTGGATGCGCTTTCAAACTGGAGAAGGTTTTTTGCCATTGTAAATGCGGCCAACATCTTTTTGGAACGTATACATGAAGTGCGCGACAATGACGCCCGCTACATTCAGAACAATATGGATGTAGATGTAGCCCAGGTCAGGTTCCTGAGAGCTTTCGCTTATTTCTACATGGTCAGGATCTGGGGTGATGTTCCGTTCATTACATCTTCCCGTGACGGTTCTTTTGAAAACCTGCCAAAATCGGATGGACGTGCGATTCTTGAGTTTGTTCAGGCGGAAATGTTTGAGGCTGCTCAGGTACTGCCTTATAACTATAGCAACAATGATGAGCAACAGCCGGGACAATATTACAACGAGTCTGCTTCAAGGTGGAACGGAGCGCTGGTAAGAAAGATATCTGCATATAGCATGCTGGCTCACGTAGCCGCATGGCAGGGTAAGTATGCGGACGTGTCTGTTTATACCAAATTTGTAACAGATAATTACAGCAGAGGTGGTATTGGGTATTCAGATACACAGTTTTTAACTCTGCGTAATGGTTTGTTCTATGATAAAAAGAACAGTCAGATCCTTGGATTTGGTTTCATATGGGGACACCAGGATGCTACGTTTACCGGAAACATTGAATCACTGACACTGGCAGAACCGGTTGTTAACAAAGCTTTACCTGATATTTATCTGACAAAAGATTCGATCCTGGGCATCTTTAAAGAAACCAATGATGCCAGGTTCAATATTGATACAACAGGTGTACCTCATTCTGATCGTTACATTACCAATTATCAGGGCAAGTATCCGATCTTCAGTAAGATCAAAGTCATGCAGGATGGATCTACAGACCCGACTTTCAGGATATTTTCCAGTACGATCGTCGTCACCAGGCTTGAAGACGTCACTTTGCTGAGAGCTGAGGCTTTGGCTGTGCTTGGTGAGAGGCAAGGGGCGATTGCCGCTTTAAACATCATCAGACAGTTGAGATACAATGTGAATAATGTGGGCGCAGCTACTGAGGGTAATACGTACCAGGCTTATAATGAGGTGAAAAGCGGAGCCCTGGTTGATGCTATTTTCAAAGAGCGTCAAAAGGAACTCATGGGCGAGGGACAGCGCTGGTATGATCAGGTAAGGTATCAGAGGATTAAACAATCTGATCCGAAGTTTGTAGCACTGATCAATAATGGAGGGATCTACTGGCCGATAGCTAAAAGTATCCTGGCCCAGAATCCTAAATTAACTCAAAATCCATACTGGAAATAACCAAGCATTTATAGACATGAAAAGATCAAATTTTTACAGTAAATATTTAGTCGCATTGTTGTTAGGTGCACTGATATTTCAAGTTGGATGTAAGAGAGAGTCCGGCTATTACAAACAGGAAAATATCAATACCGGTACTGATTTAAATATGTATGACTATTTAAAAAGTAAAGCGGGGGTTTATGATTCCTTATTGTTCCTTATCGACGCATTTAAGATGAAAAGTTATCTTACAGATAGCAGCGTCACTTTGTTTGCGCCTTCTAACAGCAGTTTTCAAACGGCTTTACTGAACTTAAATAATATCCGCAGGGCACAAAATAAGAATGCGGTGTTCTTAAAGGACATCGTTGTCGGTACCACATCTGTTAAAAGGGACCTTGCAAAAAAGAAAGCAGACAGTATGAACCTGGATACTATGGTGTCCCGTTATATCATAAGGGGTCTGTTTAAATCGGCTGATTTCTCCGTTGGTGACGGACGGGCGCTGATTGCTGCACGCAGTGCTTTTCCTATGCATGGAAGACGTTTATATGCAGATGCGCAGGGATGGCAAAATGGTGGGTCTGAAGTCATAGAATTTGCCAACACCAAACGAAGTGTGTTTGTACCTAACTGGGCTACAACCAGCACAAGTTCTGTTAATATTCAGGCGAAGAATGGTGTGGTGCATTTGCTGGAACCTGACCATGTATTCGGATTTGACGAGTTTTCCAGAAGGCTGACATTGATCCCGCCGCCGAAGAATCTTATTTTGGATGATATGGCTGCATATAAAAAAGCGCTGGTTGAAAATCCGGGTCTTCCAAAACCTTTTAGTGTTAAATTTAACGGAACTTATGAAGATGGCCAGGTATCAGGCGGTGAGCGGATTGATAAGCTGTTTGACAATAATATATTGACGAAGTTTATCGCAAGATTTCTTGAAGGCAACAACAACCCGATCAAGATAACTTATAGTTTCTATAGCGGGCCGCAGGTAGCCAATGTATACACGGTATCGTCTGCAAATGATGTTAAAAACCGAGATCCTAAAGCATGGGTTCTTGAGGGATCACTGGACGGAACCAACTGGGTTCAGCTGGATACCCGTCAGGACCAGGATTTCAATTCACGTTTTGAAACTAAGATCTACGATTTTCCTAATACTGTTGCCTATAAATATTACAGGCTGACAGTAGTAAGTAATCTTGGAGATAATTTGTTCCAGATATCTGAATGGTCGCTGAATTACAGAGAAGTTTTTGATTAAGTTAAGGGGTATTTAAATTAAAGAATGATATGCAAAACGCAATAAAATATAATGCACTGATCTTATTGACTGCCGTGGTTACTTTCTCCGGATGCAGGAAGATATTTGATGTGCCGGACGAAAAGGACTATTTGAGTACTAAGTTGAGTTATACCACAAAGATCTTTGAACCTAAACTGGGCAGATTGTACAATTATAGGGGCATACTTAACGCGGACAACTCGTCTTTTCCAATGAAGTTTGAACTGATCAACCCGCACTTTGGTGACGGTAGAGATGCGAATGACATCCTTACTAAAAGAGATGTACTGGTATGGAATGCTGAATATAACGGCAAGGAAACCAACCTGGCTGAAATTGAAGCCAAAAGGCATGTGGAAAGCCGTTCTGTTGTGGAAATCAGAGAATCTGGTGAGCTCATCGTGTGGCCGAGTTCTACAAGGGATCTTTTTAAGCCTGCTGATACTGTTGTGTTTCCTCAGGACATCAGGTATTTTGATGTAAGGGTGAGCAATTCAGGCGGTTCAATGGTGGTCAAAGATTTATCTCTGATTTTTAGGGTAGATGTACCCTACGAGCCGAGTGACGACATCAACCAGTTCACCGGCCTGCCAAATACGACCACGCCCTCTGGAAAAGCTTTGAAACGCCAGTTTGTTCAGTCAGTATCCGGCATGACTGGTGAGTCTACCAATCAGCCAATGGATGACCCCACCAATGCAGCAAAAGGGCTGATCTATTTATACATACGTAAGGTTCCGGGAGGTACTGGAAATACATTGAGATTTAAGTTTTTAAATAAAGATTCGGCGGCCATTAATCCTGCGAAATTTAACGAAACCAGATGGGACGAGCTGGTTCATGGCTTTAACAAGAAAATGATGCCAGAATACGTGCAATATGATGTGGCTTATCCGATTCCTGTAGCGCCCGGAATTCCGACCAAGTATACGAATGGCGGACCAACGGGTCAGGGTCTTGAAGCCCACGTTGAATTTAGTTATTCACGTATAGGTTTTGGTAACATCCGCAGGACAGCTGTTATCGCGCAGAACTTCAGAATATTTGAAAAGGGAGACTGGGAGATTGTATTCCACTTCAAGACTGTAAACCCTAAGTTCACAAACGACTAGAATCTTAATGATAAAAATTAATACAATGAGAAAACATATTATTTTGCTATCAATTTTTTTCAGCTGCGTATTTATATGCAAAGATTTGATAGCGCAAACTAAAAGGACTGTTACGATAACCGTAACAGACGCAGCGACCAAGGAGACTTTGCCTGGTGCAGGTGTCTTTGTAGGGCAGCCGCTGAAGGGGCTTGGTCAGACTAATGGAAATGGCGTTTTGACTGTTTCTGTGGATGACGGAGCAACTTTGACCATCACTTATCAGGGATATACAACTAAAACAGTAAAGCTGGCAGCCGGACAAACCAGAGTTGCCGTGCCCCTTGCTGAAGCTAAAACCACGATGAACGAGGTGGTAATTCGTGGTTACCAAAAAAGGAGCCGTGATCAAACTACCGGTTCGTCATTCATAGTAACGGGTAAAGAGGTACAGGATGTACCGGTGGCCAACGTGGAGCAGCTGCTTCAGGGTAAGGTTGCTGGTTTGAACATTCAGAACAATACGGGTGCTCCGGGTCTGCGTGGATCTGTGAATATTCGTGGTCTTTCTACCATCAGTACTACAGGATCTGGTAACGAGACTTTCTTGCAGCCGACTTCACCTTTATATGTAATAGATGGTGTGCCGATGGATGCAGATAAGGCTTCAGAGTTTGGTTTCCAGCAGCAAGGTTCCGGTGTGAGCCCGCTGTCACTGATCCCTCAGGAAGATATCGCGAGTATTGAGGTATTGAAAGATGCGACAGCTACTGCACTGTATGGTTCAAGGGGTGCTTATGGTGTAATTCTGATCCAGACCATCCGTGGTCAGTCGGAAACACCAAGAGTACGTTATACCGGAAACTTTTACCTGAGTAAAACGCCTAAACTTCGTGAGACTTTGGGTGGTGCCGCGGAACGTGCTGTAAAAGTGAAACAGATTGCTGATTACAGAACGTTGGCTGATTACTATCTGCTGTACAGGACTCCGTTTTTGTCGGACAGTTTGAACGCTTTCTACAACAACTCCACAAACTGGCAGGCGATCTTTTATCAGGATACTTACAACCAGACGCATAACGTGACTTTGGATGGTGGTGATCAGAAATTCAACTATAAAGCCAACGTCGGTTATTATGGAAATAAAGGTATCATCAAAAATACTGGTTTCGACCGTTATAGTTTAAACATGAACATGGAGTTCAAACCTTCAGAGAGGCTGAGCTTTAATGGCGCGATCCTGGCATCGGTATCGAGTATAGAAACCGGTAATGGTCTGGGTCTGCTGCAGCAGGGTGTTGCGAATAACGGACAGAATTCGTCATTACTTCCCGGTCCGTCATTTTTTGTGGCGACCAGCGATGTGCTGTCTGCATTAGAGGTTAGAAATGATGCAGGACCAAAATTTTTGAAAGCCAATATGGAGGCCAGATACGAGCTGTTTCCCGGATTGACCGCAACTACCAATGGTAGTTATTCATACAATCAGGATCATAAGGATCAGTTCACTCCGGCTGCTGCGAACTCTCAGTTCGCTAAACTGGAACGTTTCAATTCATTTACATCAGAGTTGTACAACAGGAACAGTCTTTCTTATGTGAAAGATATCAATGAGGAACATAACTTCTTTATCAACCTGTTCAACGAGTTCTACATCAGAAATGGTAAATCGGCGATGACCCGTCTGGAGCGGATACCAAATGATCAGTTTGAAGGACCGCTGGGATATGACGGTTACTTTTCCAGAGGCGGCGGTATTTTGGGCGGAAGTTTCCTGGATCAGAAACTGGCTTCGTTTGCTGCGGCTTTTACGTATGACTACAAAAAGAAATATGTAATGGACATCACTTATCGTATAGATGGTACGTCGGTAAGTGGTAGTGATGATCCGTATTCTAAAAATCCTTCTATTGGTTTGAAATGGCACTTCTTCAAAGAAGACTGGCTGAAGGATATGAAATGGCTATCGTATGGTGACTTGAGGTTAACTGCCGGACAAAATATATATCCTGTTGGTTCATTGGTAGATATTTACGGCAGGTATACGCCAAACGGATTTTACAACAATTCACCTAGGGTTGGTATCAATTACGACAAGATCCCTAATCCAATTTTGAGACCTAAAAGTGTGACCCAATATAACTTTGGATTTGACGTAGGTCTGTTTGATGGTAAGTTTGATGTTATTTTTGATACTTATTATAAACAAGTTGATAATGAGTTGTTTACCAATAAATTGTCTAATACTTTAGGTTTCAATGAATTCACCAGTAATGATGCTGGTCTTGTCAACTATGGTTATGAGCTTTCGGTAAGCAGCCGTCCGTTACCTAAAACCAGCAAGATTCTTTGGACAGTCTCTGTGAATGGTGCCTGGAACACAGATATCCTGACTAAGCTGCCTGATGAATACAATGGTCAGTACATTGAGTTTGACGAGAATAGCGGTTACTTCCAGCATCTGGCTAAAAGGGTAGGCAGAAATTCACTGGCCAACTACCTGTATATCAATCAGGGCGTTTACTCAAACACATCGGATGTACCGATTGACCCGATTACTGGTCTGAGGTACCGCAACGACACTCCGAATGATTATAGGAATGCGTTTGAGGCCGGGGATGCTATATTCTATGATGCAAATGGTGATTATGTGCTGGATCGCAGGGATTTACAGGTGACTGGAAATACACAGCCGGTTTTAACTGGTGGTTTATCCAATACCCTGAGCTATACACAAGCTTCAGGTGCTGCATGGACGCTGAATATCTATTCTACTTTTACAGCTAAGCGTTCTATCCTGAACAATGCGCTGGCAGACAGGCTGAGATTGCTTAATGATCCTTATGGGATTAAAGATGGTATCATTGGAAATGGCACAAAGGCAGTGGTTCCAATTAATGACCTGAACGTATGGGCGCAGCCGGGAGATATTGCGAAATTTGGTAATGCTTACAATTATGTGCATAACGCTTATGCGCAGCCGTTCAGGTATGAGCAGACCTTATGGCAGGAGGAAGGAAGCTATTTTAAAATTAATCAGATCACTTTAGCCTACACATTTGATAAAAAACTGGCCAAACGTCTTGGGGTAAATTCTATACGTCCATACCTGTCAGGATCGAATCTGGTAACTTTTTCAAAATACTCAGGTCCGAATGCAGAGAACGTAACAGCGATCGGACGTGACGGATCAGGTGGTTATCCGGTACCGCGTTCTTACACATTTGGTTTGAACGTAGAATTTTAATTGAAGTCAAAAAAAGATAAGACATGAAAAAAGTAATTATTTGCTTATTAATCGTTGTAAGCGCTTCACAATACAGCTGTAAAAAGTTCCTGGACATCACGCCGATTGATAAGCTGACAGGTAACAATTTTTACCAGAGCACGGAGGACATTGAAGCCAATATCACGGATATGTACGGGATGCTGTTCGACAAGTACACAAGAACTGCTTTTGCAGGGGCTACCGGCGAATTTCGTTCAGGAGAAGTGGTTCCTGCGGTGCAGGGAGGAGAGGGCCGTTATGGAACGGCAAGGCTTGGCGGACATACCAGGATAGCACCAAATCCAAACGGCAATACTGAAAAACAGAGTATACCGATTACTACAGTCAACGACCGTACGTTGCTGGAGGCGGTTAGAAATACTCCTCCGCCAAACCAAACACCATGGGCTGGCTACAGATTCTGGGACCTTACCATTTGGAACGAGTACTATAGAGTGATTCAGTCGGCTAACATTTTAGTTAGCAAGTTAGAGGAAGGAATTCCTGCGCTGAACGAACAGCAGACTAAACGTTATATCGCTGAGGCTAAGTTTATACGCTGCTTCTGTTACTTAACTATGGTTCGTCTTTACGGTGATGTGATCTATTATACCAAGGCTTTCCAAAAAGATCCGCTTCCTAGAGAAAACATGGTTTCAGTAATTACTAAATGCATTGCTGATTTAAAACCAAATTATAAGGACCTGCCGCTTACTATGACTGATCCTTCTTTGCGGGGTGTCAGGGCAACTCAGGGTGCTGCTATTGGCCTTTTAATGAACATGAACATGTGGAACGCAGGTTTTGATCTGCCAAACAGAAATGCATACTGGACAGAGACGGCAATTTTGGGTGAGGAGATCATGAAGAGCGGTGCTTTCCGTTTGCTGCCGCTGACAGAATGGGCTACTGTTGCTAAGGGCCGTTCGGAAGAGAGTTTGTTTGAATTGTTCAGAACGCTGAACTACAATAATGATTTGAACAATCCTTTTGAGCAGTCGTACGCATATTCTCCTTTTGGTGATGCGTTTATTCACTTTCCTTATAAACAACCGGAGTATACGCACAGGTACAGCTTTAATGTTTTCACTGAAGACTATATGATGAAGCTTTATGGCGGTGATTCCGGCGATCAGCGTTTGGTCGTATGGTTTGTTGCTCCTTTTGATCAAAATCCAGAGACTTTTCAGCTTAGAAAGTTCGCTTTGAATACATTTATTGATGCCAACCGTCCTGACCTGGATTTGAACCCGGATAACACTTACCTCATCATGCGCTATTCTGATGCCATCCTGCTGCGTGCGGAAGCACTTGCCAATTTGAGTAATGACGCAGATGCGACAACTGTTTTGAATGAACTGAGGGTAATGAGGGGGGCAGCGGCATATCCGGCTAATCCATATAGCGGGCTTAAAGAAGCGATCTTCTGGGAACGCGCTAAAGAACTGATGGGCGAAGGAAGCCGTTATTTTGACCTGGTACGTACCAGACGGGTATTGAGCAAACAGTTTACTGACAATCCGCTAACTTCAGATAAATTCAACAGGGGGGGCTGGACCTGGCCGATTAATGAATCTGCCCTGACAAATAATCCGTATATGACATTGAACAACTATTGGATTGGAACTGGTCTTTAATTAATTTGATATAACGAACATGAAAAGTACAATAAAAAGATATATTAAGCCGGTCGCAATTTGTTCAGTCCTGCTGACGATGATGGTGGCATCCTGCAAGCAAGACGATTACTATCAGGACGGTGGAAAGGCTGATCCAAAATTTAATGGGACAGTATTGCAATACCTGCAGTCCAATCCAAAATTTGATACCATCGCACAGATCGTAAAACTGGCGGGACTAGAGGATATGTTTTCAAATGAGGAAATCACTTTCTTTTGTCCGACAGATGAAGTGATCAGACGTACGATAGGCCGTGTAGGCGGAAGGCCAAATTTCCCCAATGATCCTTATATAAATGGATTGAACCAGTTTTTGTTTAATCAGGGCAAGGATACAATAAAGACGTTTACCGATGTTCCGGGAACGATCTGGAGAAAATACATGCTGCGGTATGTGTTTAAAGGAAAGAATGTGCTAAAGGATTACCCTCAGATTGACTTCACATTGAAACAATTGCACCCTGGTGGATTTTATACTACATGGAATAGTGACCTTTGTAATATCGGTGTGGTATTTAATCCTGTTAATGGTGTTAAATACACCGGATATCGTCAGCTCTGCATTTCATATGTACGGGATGTATCAAATCCTGACCAAAGTCTTTTCTATACAGCAGCCGTGGCAACGTCAGATGTTCAGCCTACCAACGGTGTGGTGCATGTACTGGCAATTGCCGGCAACCTGACAACTATTGGTGAAGTGTTCGTCAGCCCGCTGGGAGATATGTATGGTTTCGGCGATGATTTTTGGATAGATGTAGCTTTTAACAGATAAGGATAAATGTTTTTGGAAATAATTTAATAAAAGATTATGAAATTTAGATATACCGGATTATTAGTCATTCTGCTTGCAGCGCTGATCGGCGGTTGTAAGGGTACAGAAGATGAGGTTTTTAACGATCCTTATGAAGGTGGCAAAGCGGGATTGGGAATTATAGTGAACCAGCAGCAAGTGCCTGCACCGGCCGAGGGAGAGGCGGGCGTCGAAGTAAGGATTAAAGCTTCGGGACTTGAACAGCATAAAGCCACGCTGAAGTTTTTGTTTAACGGTGAAAACGCTGTAATTAAGACAGTCGACGCTGAAGGAATCACAGCGGTAGTGCCTAACAGGGCAAGTTCGGGCGTGACTTCGTTTGTTGTCGGCGGGCAGGTGGTATTTGGTCCTGATTTTACCGTATTGGGAAAAGTTAAAAAGGACTTTACCTATAAAGTAGTGAATGGTACCGACGGTGCTATATACAGGGCTATAGGCGTAGCAAGCGGAAACGTGCTGTTTTTGGGTGATTTCACAAATTTTGACAACAAAGGCCTGGTGAAACGCATCAACAAGATAGCAAGAACATTTCCTGATGGGACCTATGACCGTTCATTGGGTTCGGGAACCGGTGCTAACGGACCATTGTTCGACATGGCTATCGTAAACAGCAACTGGTATATTGTCGGTAGCTTCGGCGGGTATGCGCAGCGTGACGGGCTCAGTAACATTACAAAGCTGAGCTCTCAGGGACAGATAGATACGGTAGCTGTTGATACCTATGAACACAAGACAAAGTATGTGTCAAGGTTTAACGGGGGTACCAACGGAACTATTACCAATGTGTATCCTTCAAACGGGCAACTGATCATTAGCGGTGATTTTAGCTATTACCTGTCCCGCAGATATGATCAGCCTACTTATCAATACAAGGATAGTGTGGTGATAGATACTGTTGATGTAAGGCAGCTGGCTAAATTGAACGTTGACGGATCGCTGGACAGGACCTGGAGATTTGATGCAAATGCACCAGGTTATAGACCGGGTGAACTTGGCAGAAGCTTGCCTGCTGCCAATGGCCCTATAAAAACAATAATGCACAGCGACGGGAAGATCCTGGTTTATGGATTATTTACCAAATTTGATGATGCCACTTTTGGAAACATTGTCAGGTTGAATGCTGACGGTTCGATAGATCAGTCGTTTAATCCTGGTAAGCAAGGTGCTGATGATGGTATCGCTACTGTAAGTTATAATGCAGTTTTAAATAGATATTTAGCTGTAGGCAGGTTTAAAAAGTTCAACGGAGAAACTGCTCCTTATATGGTTTTGCTAAATTATGATGGTTCGGTAGATAAAACATTTACCGCCAAAACATTTGAAGGTGACATTCCTGTCTTTTGTAAACTTTTAAATGATGGTCTTGGTGTCATTTCAGGTCAGTTTAAGACGTATGATGGTGCGGCCAGAAACGGCTTCCTGATCACAGACCTGAAAGGTGACCTTGCTGTGGGATACAATACCATTGGTAATTTGCAGGGTCAGCTTTATGATGTATATGAAACAAAATCTACTGATGATAAGCGGGCGTTATTACTGGTTGGCCGCTTCTTTTTATTTGACAACCAGATCACCAATAATATGGTAAGGGTAACCTTAGAATAAAATGTGTGTGATGACGATATATAGTTTTAGAAAAAACCAAATGAAAAATAAATTAAGGAACATGAAAAATTTTAAAGTTCAATCCTGCATTGGAGCAGCCGCACTTTTCTTACTTGTTCTGGCTTCATCCTGTAACAAAGAATTTGACAAGGTGATTCCGGATGCGCCTGAGAATAGTGCCGATGTGGATTATAGAGTACCAAAGGTACTTTATATTATTGCCGATGGTGCCCGTGGTGCGTCTGTGAGGGATGCTGCTACAGATCGTATAAAGGGACTGCTGAGTAATGCGATTTACTCCTGGAACTCTCTGGGTGACATTACACAGAACAATGCGACGAACTGGGCCGATATGATGACGGGTGTAAAAAAGGAGAAGCACAATGTGTTAACGGAGGACTTCGCCGGCAATAAGCTTGCTGATTACCCTGTGATCTTTAAGCGCATGAAGGTGATCAATCCTAAGCTTCGTGTTGCGTCTTTTGCAACTTCAGCTGGTTTTAAAGATAAGCTGACTGATGGATTGGATGTGTCTGAACTTGCAGCTGATGATGAGTTGCTGAAAAACAGAATGGTGCAGTTCCTAAAGACTGATACGGCAGCTGTTGTTGTCGGAGAATTTTCCGCAATACAGAAGGCGGGAACAGCTGTTGGTTTTGACAATAAATTTCCGGAATACAAGGCTGCGATTGTTGATTTTGATAAGAGGGTGGGTGAGCTGGTTGATGCGATAAAAGGAAGAGCGACTTATAATAAAGAGAACTGGTTAATTATTGTGACTTCCAACAGGGGTGGTGCTTTTGCACTTCCTCCGGCTGAGGATGACAAGACACTTTTCAGTAATACCAATGCAAATACTTTTACCATATTTCACAGCGCGAGCTTTAAACCAACATTTGTCGGCAAGCCATTTTTAGGGAATACTTTTACAGGGAAAGCGGTCAGATTTTTAGGTGATCCGGAAAAAACCCAGGGTTTGGTAAGCCCGGCACAATCGTCCATTTATAATTTCGGTCAGGGCGACTTTACAGTTTCAGTGAAAATAAAAAAGGGATCACCAAAGGATACCGGCGGCGGTAAATACTGGTACCAGTGGCCATCTATATTAGGTAAAAGAAATAATGTTGGCTGGGGTGGCAGTACGGCTCCGGGAAATCCTGGTTGGGATATCTGCTTATTCTACAATGGATGGAGAGTTCTGGAACAAGGTGGTACTGATAATATCAACGGAGATGAAGTTGCCGGCCGTGAATTCAGCGGTGACACCTGGCATGACCTGACTTTTACAGTTGAAAAGAAAACAGATGGAAGAAGGTATTTAAGATTATATACTGACGGAATAAAAGGAGTAACTAACCAGAACGGTGGTTCGACTTCAAATCCGAATATGGATGATTTTGCGATGGATGGTGTCCCTAACTTTGACAATAACGCGCCAATGCGGGTAGGATTTCAAACAGGAGAGATCGACGGAGGTAAAGGCTATATTAACGTTCAGCTTGCGGAACTGAGAATATGGGCGATAGCACTTCCAGAAGCTCTCATTAAGCAATATGCATGTGAAACGTCTATAGACTCAAGTCATCCGGAGTGGAAATGGGTGGTAGGTTACTGGCCTATGAATGAAGGAACCGGTGACATTATGAAAGATCAAAGTGTTGTAGCTGCTGATTTTACCCTGCAGGGAACCCGGAATTGGGAGCAGTTCAGCGACCTGATCTGTTCACCAAGCAATACCGATTTAGGAACATTGGTTCCTAAGAATTCAGACATTCCAACTCAGATGCTTAGCTGGTTCAATATTGCGCGCCAGGAAATCTGGGGCCTTGACGGAAGGGTTTGGATCTCAAATTAGAATTAATATGTAAGTACCTGTAACGATAACGGGTACTTGCATATTTTTATAAATAGTTATTTAAAACTACTGCAAAATGAAAAAAATATTTACTTACTCGTCGTTGTGCCTTCTGGCAATTATGACTATACTGACCACATCATGTAAGAGGGAAGACCTGGCTGATGTGATCACCCTTCAGGATGGCGATAAGATTGCGCTTTCCCTGGTGAACAAGATAGAGGTTGAGGGCGGCGGAACTAACTATACACTTGACAATAGTGAAATGGTGATTCCGGTGACGATTGCTTTTGATGGTCCAAGTACCAAAGCATTTACCGTACAGCTGGCAGGTAATGTCGATACAGTTGCTACATTGGTGGCCAATAAGACTTTGCCTATTGGTACGCTGCCATTTGAGGCTGGAACGTTTTCTATTCCGCCGACAATAAATATTGCCTACGGTGTTAAAAGTGTTTCTTTTAATTTATTCGTCAACCGTACATTTTTAGAGAAAAGTTATGGGTCTAACCTGGCTTTTGTTGTGAAAATGTCGGGTGCAGCAAAAGGAAATACTGTTGTTACAGGTAAAACTACTACTATTGTGGTAGTTAAAACCGGAACAATTATGAAGCCGGAGGATGTACACTATATCACTTTCAAGTCGCCAAACAGTGTCTTAAATTTACCGACTCCAGGTGAAAACCCGGGTTTTGTAGTGGGGTCTCAGGATCTGAACGTCAAGTTTGATCTGGCCCTTTCGGGAGTGGCCGGTAATCTTTTTACTGTTGATGTCGCCAAAAGCACCGAACTTGTGAACGCGGCAATACTTGCCGGAACATTGACCAATGTCGTTCCATTGCGTTTAGACCAGTACGAGATTACAGACGGAAAGGGAGTTTTTGAAGCAGGAAAAAATTCATCGGTGATTAACCTTGCGATCAAAACGAGTGCGGTATTATTCGGAGCAACAAATAAGAAATTTGCAATGGGACTGGTATTGAATAACCCGACGAAATTTCAGCTGGGTAAATCACAAACTACAATGATTGTGACAATTGATCCTAACTACTACAAAAGAGCTACGTTTAAGGCTTCACCTTTTATTATTAAAGGAACAGTAGGTGCAGTTTCTGATCTTATACCGGCTTCACATTATGATCTTGGCGGTGAGGGGGTGGCGTATCATGACAATGGAGGAAGAGATGGCGGTGACATGAGAAGGCCTGATCAGGTAGACATTGCCCCTGATAATATTGCTGTAGGCTGGGTCGGCTCAAATGAGTGGCTAACCTATACTGTTGATGTGGAGGAAGACGGTGTCTATGAAATGAATGCCATATTTGGCTCTCCAAGTGATATCAGGTCATTTTCTGTATTCTCCTGGATAAACAACATAACGGGGGGAACAATAACGGTTAAGAAAACAAGCGGAAACGGTTACTCAGATCAGCAGCCGAACCGTTCAGATGTAACACTTAAGAAGGGTATTCAGGTACTGAAGGTCTATTTTGATAATGCGGAATACGACTTCAGAGGTCTGATCTTTACCAGAAAGTAAAAAAACTAACCAACCTAATACAAACAACTAAAAAATAAGGCTATGAACAGATTAATTAAGCCAATATCATTCCTAATTGTTGCGCTCACAATAGCATCCTGTTCAAAAAATAAAAGCGGGGTAGAGGTGATTGATGAAGAGGGGGCGAGACCTTTTGTTGATTACCAGATTACTGATGGGGATGACCCTTTCACTTTCGACTTTAAGAACAAATCAACAAGTTTTAAGTCACTGCAATGGAGGTTTGGAGATGACAGCGTTGCAACCGAGGATTCACCTAAACATGTTTATTTGAGTACAGGTATATTTGAAGTGAATCTAACGGCTGTCGGGGAGACGGGTACTACTGCTAAAAAGCTGGTTAAGATCAATATCCGTCCTGATGATGTGGTGGCGATCAGCGCGGTAAAGACAGGAACCGCTAACGAGATCAGATTTGTGGCCGAACCTAAAAAAGGCCTGGTCATTCAATCGATTGAGTGGAGTTTTACCGAGGTTAGCCCGGCTGTTAAATCTACTGAGCTGTCACCAACCAGAACGTATGCTCCAGGATCTTTTAATAGTTTTTCTGTTAAAATTACCTCGAGCAAGGGGTCTGTGATTAACTTTTCCAAGTTTGTAACACCTGAAGGAGTTGCGGAGAACATCACTTCCGGCGCCGCTTTCTTTCCCAATCAGACGAACCCGACAAATGTCAACGAGGTAGCTCAAAAAGTTGTGGATGGTAACCTGGAAACCAAGACCTATATCGGAGGCGCTAAGCTTCCTGTGATATTCAAATTCACGTACACCACTCCGCAAACGGTTAAAATTTATGGCATTGGTAATGGTAATGATTCTCCATCCAGAGATCCGAAATCATGGGTACTGGAAGGTTCTAATGATGACCTGACATGGGAAGTTGTGGATAGCCGGACCCAGGCTAAAAACTTTTATGATCAGAGGACGGACCTTGGTGCGAAAACTGATGGTGAACGGTATAAGAAAATGTTTTACTTTGCTGTGGCCAATCCGAAGCCCTTTTTAATCTACAAATGGACAGTTAACACAGTATTTAGTACGACCAGTACAAGTTTCCAGATATCAGAGTTTAGACTTTTCAGATAAGTTAGTTATAACACATATCTTTGATTAAGACGATGGTTCCTGAAAAGGAGCCATCTTTTTTTTGTTTTAGGACAATAAACAGCCTTTTCGTGTGTTTAAAGCCATGGTCCTAATCATTTGTGTAACATAAGAGATACAAAATGAAAATAATGTAACATTCGTCCTACAAACTTTAGCTAAAACGGTTTAAACCCGTTATTTGTACTGGTTTTTACTGATTTGGTCTGCGTTTTGCAGAGCGGCTTTAAGGACTCAGCAAATAGGTATGGATATAGGGATAGCCTGTCGATGGTTAAATTTCAGTATTTGTTGTTTCAAGGGAGAACTTTTTTTACAACGCAAATATAAATCAACAAATTAATGAAAAAATTATTTAGACCACTACTGTATCTTTTTTTTGCAGCCGCAATGGTTTCCTGTTCCAATTCCAAGGATGTAATTGAGGAGCAGATCGTGGATGGCAAAAGGCCATTGGTAAAATATGAAATCGTACCGGGAGATGATCCCTTTACTTTCAAGTTTGAGAACAACTCTGAGAACTATAAGAAACTGGAATGGAGATTCGGGGACGACAGTTTGAGTACGGATGTATCACCTGAGCATATTTTTCTGGCTACGGGAAGGTATGAAGTAGATCTTACGGCTATTTCAGAAAACGGTGCTACCGCAAGAAAGCTTCTGGTCATTGATATTAAACCTGACGATGTGCTGAAAATTAACGCAGTGAAAACTGGTGTAGAAAATGAGGTTAAATTTAGCCTGGCATCCCTGGCAGAAATAGACGCTGTTGAATGGACGTTTGGCCCGGAGGAAGTTTCTGTTGATCCATCGCCGGTCATGACCTATGGCGTAGGTACCTTGAATCCATTTAAGTTAAAAATGACCACTAAAAAAGGATCTGTCGTAGAACTGGAGAAATTTGGGACCACAGAGGGGATAGTTACCAACGTAACCAATTTGGTTACTGCTCAGGTGTCGAAGGATAATGGGGGCGGTCCGAATGCAAATGAAGGATCTTTAAAAATCATTGACAATAATGTCGAAACCAAGCTTTACCTGCCGGGCTGGGGTGGCTCCTGGTGGATGCAGTTTCAGTTCCCTTCAGAAACGATTATCAAATATTATGGCATAGGCAATGGCAATGATTCTCCTGACAGGGATCCAAAAAACTGGACGCTGGAAGGCTCAAATGACGGGATTAACTGGACAGTAGTCGATACCCGCGCTCAGGCTAAAAACTTTTATGATCAGATGTCTGACCGCGGTGCGACAAATGATGATGGAAGGTATAAAAAAATGTTTTATTTTGCTGTAGCAAATCCGCAGGCTTTTACTCATTACAGATATAATGTAAGTTCTAATTTTGGAAGCGGGGATTTTCAGATTTCGGAATTTAGATTGTATAAGTAATATAATTGTTGCAAAACAATATAGGACTATTGCTTATCTTGTATAGTATTAAACGATGGCATGGGAATTGCCATCGTTTAATCATAAGCACAGTTTGTTTAAACGGCGAGATAAGGGTTGTGAGATGGTTTAAATAATTTGCGCGATTGCTCTAAATTAATTAAACCAAATATAAAATTACCCTTATGAAAATAGCATTCAAACCATTTCTGGTTTTGTTTTGTGCTTGCGGGATTTTAGCGTGCTCAAATAATAATGATGTCGTTGAAGAACAAGTACTCGATCAAAAGAGGCCTCTGGTAGACTATGAAGTAGTCCCTGGCGATGATCCTTTCACATTTTCTTTCAAAAACAAGTCAACCAATTTTAAAGACCTGGAATGGCGCTTTGGTGATGACAGCCTATCGGTTGACGATTCTCCGTCGCACGTCTTTTTGTCTAACGGCAGATTTGAGGTCAACCTAAAGGCTACATCGGAAAGTGGCGCTACGGCAAGAAAATTAATAGTTATTAATATTGATGCTGACAGGGCAGTGAAGGTATCTGCGTCAAGATTTGGAGATGAAAGCAATGACGAGGTCCAATTTACGGTCACTTCGTTAGCCGAGATTGTTGGTGTTACCTGGGATTTTGGTGATGGCAGTCCCGGCTCTACTGACAAGTCTCCGATTAAGAAGTATCAGGAAGGCAAGCTGTATACGGCTAAAGCGTCTGTAAAAACAAGAAAGGGGTCCACTGTAACTGTGAGCAAACTGGTATCAAGTAACGGAACTCTTGTCGAGGTGATAAATAACTATCTGTTGAATGTGGGACCGAAATTCAGAACAGCTCAAAGATTTGGCGGCCGTTGGGGAATAGTAGCCGACTGGAGAGTAAATGCCGCTGTTAAACAAAGAGAAGGCGGGATGGGGAGCTGGGATGAATGGCAGGGAAATTCCATGTCACTGGAATCATGGGGTGGTGAGCCGGATATCAACAACGGTAAAATAGAACAGACTTCATTGATTCCTGTTGAGGCGGGCCAATATTATTACGAACTGAAATATTGGGACTACCAGATAAAGGACAATACGTATTTAGTAGCTGCTAAAGGGGATGCTTTACCTGATATCGACAAAGTCACTACAGATCCAAATGTATTGGGTTATCTGAAGATATTCGGCAATCAAGACGGCGGGACCGGTCCTTTGCTGTATATGCCATTCAAAGTTGAGGTAACGCAGCCGGTAACTTTTGGTTTCGTTTCTACGATGATACAGCCTGATCAAACGATGAAACTTACTTATATGAAAATATATAAACAAGAGTAAAATTTTGTATTTTTATAGCATTAAAAGAACCCAGCTGCCAAAAAACAGTTGGGTTTTTAATGGGCATGAATTTTCAACCTATAACCACACAAATGATTAGAAAACAACTTTTAGTTTTATTTTTTGCTTCCGTGATCGGAGCCGGAGCCATCGCCCAGGAAAAAAAAGCGCCGTCTTATCCCTTGATTACACATGATCCTTATTTTAGCATTTGGTCCAATACCGGCGAGGTCAACCAGTCGGTTACTAAGCACTGGACCGGTGCTGACCAGTCTTTGCTGGGCGTGATTAAGGTAGACGGCAGGTCTTATGGCTTTTTAGGTGCCATGGAACAGGTCTTTAAAAATGTGCTTGCGTCATCGGATGATCAGTCGTATAATTTTAAGTATACGGAATCGGCTCCTGCGGGAGAATGGCAATCTGCTGATTATAGTGATGCCGACTGGAAATCCGGCGCTGCCCCGTTTGGAGACGCTGAGCACCACGCAAAAACAGAGTGGAAAAGCAAGGATCTGTGGGTGAGGCGTTCTTTTGACCTGGCAAGCCTGAATTTAAAGGATCTGAGCCTGAAAATTAATCATGATGACAATATCCATGTTTACCTCAATGGCACGCTGATCTATGAACACAGGGGCTGGACTGACAATAAATTCATTTATGTTCCTGTTAAGCAGGAAGTGATTAAAAGCTTGAAGAAGACAAAGAATGTTTTGGCGATTCACATCATAAATACGGCTGGCGGCCAGGGTCTGGATGCGGGATTGGTAACGAAAGCACCTCTGGTAAATCCAATTCTTGCTGCGCAGCAAAAAAGTGTGAATGTAACGGCGACCCAAACCAGGTATGAGTTTAAAGCGGGCGGGATCGATCTTTCGCTGACGTTCACGTCGCCGCTGTTGCTGGATGATCTGAACCTGATATCACGTCCGGTTTCTTACATCACTTACAAGGTAAATTCAAATGATAAAAAAGTACACCATGTGGAAGTGCTTTTTAACGCATCAACGAATGTTGCGGTAAATACACCAGTTCAGGAGGTGAGGGCGGAGAGCAATAATTTTGGCCCGCTATCGATATTGAAAGCGGGAACTACCGAACAGCCGGTACTACAAAAGAAAGGTGATAACCTGCGGATTGACTGGGGTTATATGTATGTGGCTACGCCAATGGTAAATGGCGCTACTCAATATGTGGTGCCTTTGCACAATGCGGTTGCAGATTTCAACAGCAGTGCTAAAATAAAAAGGCCCACCTCACTGACAGGAACAAAACTGTCTTTAAGTACTGTTCTGCGATTTGGAAAGATTGGTGTGAACCCTAAGCAGCAATATGTGATGCTTGGCTACGATGACCTGGAATCGGTTCAGCTTTTTGGGCAGAACCTGAAAGCTTACTGGAATAGTGACGGCACCAAATCCTTCAACAGCGAACTGGTCAAAGCAAATGGGGATTACGCCCAGCTGATGGCCCGCACGAATACTTTTGATGCGGCGATGTATAAAACTGCATTGGATGCCGGAGGTGAAAAATACGCCAAACTTTGTGTGCTTGCTTACAGGCAGGCCATAGCGGCACATAAGCTGGTGAAAAGTCCGCAGGGTGATTTGCTGTTCATGTCTAAAGAAAACTTCAGCAATGGCTCTATATACACTGTGGATGTAACTTATCCTTCTGCTCCCTTGTTCCTGGCTTACAATCCTGAGCTGGTAAAAGGTTTGCTGAACGGCATATTTTATTACAGCGAAAGCGGGAAATGGAAAAAGCCTTTTGCTGCACATGATTTGGGGACTTATCCGCTGGCCAATGGGCAAACTTACGGTGAGGACATGCCTGTGGAGGAATCGGGCAATATGCTGATCCTGACTGCTGCGATCGCCAGGGCTGAGGGTAATGCGGATTATGCCAGAAAGCACTGGAAAACGCTGGGCGTATGGGCTGATTACCTGAGCAAGGAAGGCTTTGATCCGGGAAACCAGTTGTGTACTGACGATTTTGCCGGTCACCTGGCGAGAAACTCCAATTTATCTGTTAAGGCTATTGTGGCGCTTGGGGGTTACGGCCAGCTGGCGGCTCAGCTGGGTGAAACGGCTGATGCTAAGAAATATACAGAAATGGCGAAGGCCATGGCTTTGAAGTGGATGGAGATGGCCAGAGATGGCGACCATTATGCGTTGACCTTTGATAAGAAGGGTACCTGGAGTCAGAAATATAATCTGGTTTGGGACAAGCTGTTAGGTTTGGGCTTGTTTCCTCAGGAGGTTTACGATACGGAGGTTAAATATTATCTGACTAAACAAAATGAGTTTGGATTGCCTTTGGACAGCCGCAAGACTTATACGAAGTCTGACTGGATCATCTGGACTTCGGTCCTGGCAAATAATGACAGCGATTTTCAGGCATTGATCAATCCTGTTTATAAGTATGCTACGGAGACTTCATCCAGGGTTCCATTGAGCGACTGGCATGAGACGACTACGGGCAAGATGGTGGGTTTTCAGGCCAGGAGCGTGGTAGGCGGGTATTTTATCAAGATGCTGGAGTCTACCTGGAAGAAGAAATAGAAGTTTTCATTTAATGATTATTATACTTGGCTTAACCAAGTATAATAACCACAGTTTAAACATTGGGAGAAGTTAAGGTGTGGTTAATAAATGCCTGATCCTTTTATCAAATATGTATTGATTGAAGCTCCTAATCTACAACTGTATTCAGGTATAGAATAAAGTAACGAATCTATTCCGCAATTAAATGGTTCTTTATCCAAATAAACTCCGGATTTGAACTCTAGTCTTGTTGAAGCGCCAGTTATTATATCTTTATTTGGAGTTATTAGATTTCCGTAACTCTCTGATGCCTGATGTTCGGTGACAATGATGTATTTGTAATTTTTGAACTTATTTACAACTTGCCAAATGGATTTATTGTTTAAGTGTTGAAGAACTTGTCTAATTATCAATAGATCTCCTTCTTTTATATTACCGGTACAGCAGTCTTTACATCTAAAACTAACATTAAAAGAACTATAAATCTCCTTGTTTCTCGCAATTAAAGACTTTACAACATCGTATCCGGTATATGAATAGCTGTAGTTTGATTGACTAAGTAAATTTACCAATGTCTGGCTGACGTTGAAGTCTCCACATCCAATCTCTATTATATTCCGAACATTATTTTTTAGAATGAATCCTGAAACTGCTTTGGAATACCCCTCGACATATTGATTGTGTGAACCTGGACCTGAATAAAATTCTCCTTTACTGCCACCCCAATGGTTTTTCTTATAAATAGTATTAAATATTGTTGAGTTATATAGTGATTGATTTCGGTTCTGAAGTTTTCTTTTTTTCATGAAAATCCGGGTTATTTTGACAACTGCAGGAATGCATCATGAAGTTATAAAAAATCATTAAATATATTAACAGTATTCCGACGATGGTATTGGCAATACATTTTTGAAATCTCACAAAAAAAATTATATTTAATATGTCGGAACATTTCTTCTGGAAATTTCAAATAATAATATTAATTATAATAAAATGAGTGTAAATAATATTGTAAAAAGTATGTGGATCAAACCAGTCATTGGGGATTTACAGATTCTGTGTATTAATTCTTTCATTGCAAACGGCCTGGAGTTTCATTTATATACTTACTGTGAGATTACTAATGTCCCTGAAGGAGTGAAAATAATGGACGCTAATGAAATCTTAGACAGGTCATTGATATTCAAAGATAACAGAGATTCGTACGCGACATTTTCTGACTGGTTCAGAATAAAACTTTTATATGAAGCGGGAGGGTGGTGGGTCGATTGTGATGTGCTTTTTGTTAAAAAATTTACTTTTAAGGCCAAATATGTGTTTGCAACCGAGAGTTATATGTTTAATGGGGTAAGGCAATTCAGGATTTGCAATGCCGTACTAAAAATGCCTATGAAAAGTATTTTGGGGGAGAAGATTTTATTGAGAATAAAAGAAAGAATTAATTATGGTTTGGTAACTAATATTCCATGGACGGAAATTGGAGCTGGGTTTTTAGCGGATGAAATTTTTAAAGCAAAGTTAGATGATTACATTGTAATTCCAGAAGTATTTTGTCCAAGCGACTATGATAATTATAAGCAATTGTCCTTAAGCGGCAATTTCAAATTTGATGAAAGAACTTATGCTGTACATCTGTGGAATCAGATGTGGAAATGGAACAATATTAAGCCCTTAGATTTCGCATTAGATGATTCTTTACTTGGAGTTGCTAAATCTAAATTTTCATAATGTCAGATCCACCAATAATATCTTTTATTTTCATAAAACTAGCTTTATACGGAACGGGTAACTTTGAAAATTGTATTGTCGATTGCCTGATAGTTACTTTGTCATTTAATTGTCAGCCAGGACTTCGGCAGTCCCAAATGAATTTTGATCGTTGGCTATAACCAGCTTGTCTTTATCAATTCTAAGAAAAGCCCGATGTATTTTATTGAATCTCAATTTAACATCGTTGGATTTCTCTGTACAAGAATCTTTAGGACTATCTTCAGAAATAAAAGGATATAATATCATTTTGCTAAGAGACATATTGGAAATCGCTTTATTGGGGACTATGTCCTTGTTGTATGGTAATGAAAGAATGTCATGGAACGCATTTCTGTAAATGATGAGAAATTGTAAGGAATGGTATTGATCTATCCAGAATCTGTTTTTTGCAATGGGTATTATCTTGTTAAAATCATTTGCATATCCAGACAGAAAGTCTGCACCGCTATAGTGCCCCTCAATTATATTTGTAAGTAAATATTCTTTTGAATAATCATTTGTAAATTTATGCTTGTCACTACTAATGACTATTACATCGTCATCATTTTTGATAGCTGATTTAATAATTTTTCTTATGTTTAGCCATAAGGAAAGGTTTGTGTTTCGTTTATATCTATGTATGACTTTTAAGTCAAATTCATTTTTTCCTGAAAACTCAGCCCTGAGATCGAATTTTGTATTATTATGGGATAAATTAATTATATAGGTCGGAATCGTTATGTTTTCAAGGTCCGGTTTTGAACCATGTAGTGATGAAAGTTTATTGTCAAGGTAGAGTGTAGAAATTTTTGTCGTCTGTTCTACAAGTTTTGTGGATGCGTTGAATAATGCTGAGACACGACCATTCTCATTATTGTTAGAAGTAGCATCGGAATATCCAAATTCCTTTTGAATGGTTATAAAAGGATAAACGAACATTGCAGAACTAGTCATAGATGCTATTTTATAGTCGGCAGCCTCATAATTGATCAAACTGGCTTTTAATATAACATCAAAGAATTTCCTAAAGATAATGGTGAACTGCAGTCCGGAAAAGTTTTCCACCCAGTATAAATTTGAAGATAGTCTGATGCTGTTGGAAAACCAGCTCACCCCACCTAAAACAATATCTGCTTTTTTTTCCTTAGCGCAATCTATCGTTTCAACGAGAATTTTTTTTGAATAAAAATTGGTGAATTCTAAATCGTCTTCACCGATTATGATAAATTCCTCGTCTTTATTTATCAGATTCCTCAAAATATGTATAATTGTATTCCATAATCCCAACGCTCCGAATTTATCTTCGAAAGCCTCAACGATATTTAATGCAAACTCCTCTTTGTCTTTAAATTCATTTAAAATGCTTTCCTTACGGTCTGGTCTTTTTTTTAAATTTATAATATAAGTTGGTATTTGATTGTAATTCATTTCTGTACTTATCAAGTGCACAATAAAATTTAGTTAAGGACATTGCCCTTAACTAAATTGCCTTTTAACCATGTATCATAGTGCCTGTGCATGTCTCTGAACATGAATACGGTGTCTGGCATCCGTAGTCAACATTGAACCCATTGGCTGTACATACGCATCTCACATCTCCATTTGAGCACCCGCCGGATCCTGATCCACCTGTTCCAGATCCAGATCCAGATCCAGATCCGGACCCAGACCCTGATCCGGAACCACTTGTACAACTGTGGTCGACACAAGTCTCCCAAGGATGACAAAAGAAAAGCTCAGAACAATAACCGCCGCCAATAATGTTTTTCAGCTGCGACCTTGTGAGCACTTCTGACGCGCCAAATTTAAGCGCCTTTAATTTGAGTTTTTTCATTTTAAATTGTTTAAAGGTTAATATTTAGGTTAATTCATATTTCAATTTTTAAACGTATTGTATCTCGGATGTTGCCTAATGTATGTACTTAGGATAATTACATTGATAAGAAATATTTTAGATCGTTCACATTGTAATTTGCTGGAAGTTCATGTCCATTAATAAAAAATGTAGGTGTAAATTTAATTTCTGTCTTTTTGCACCATTCCGTCATCGCCTCAATTTTGTGTTCCTGGTTTTTTAGTTCGCCATTCATTGGATACTTATTGGAGAAGGTTGCGTAATCTTTAACATCGGCTAAATACCAGTCTCCCAGAGCCTGGTGTATTATTTCTTTATCAAACTTATCATCAATTGCCAGCAAGTGTTTAACGGGCTGAGATCTTTTATCAGTCGGGTCGTTTGTTGCAGTAAAGATAATTTGCAATTGTAAATCAGGATTGATAGATAGCAGCTCGTCCATTGGTCTGTGAGCATCAGCACAAGGGCCGCAGTAGGGATTACATACTTTGATAATTTTATGTGTTGCATTCGGGTTGCCCATGATTATACCTAGTCCATCCGGGTAATCTGAAATGAAACGCTGTTTCTCAAGTATCGCGTTAAATATTTCAGGATTATGTTTCAAACGCTGTAATTCCATAGTTACACGATTACTCTCCTTAGCGCCTCGTAATGCAGGGAGAAGTAAACTGGAAATAATAAAAGGAATTGCGAATGATGTTAAAATTTGCACACCTATTTTTAATAAAAAATCATTGGCTATTGGAAAGCCATGCCAACCCGCAATTACTGCAATAGTACATTGTAATGCAAGAATGACTTGAACTGTGAGGCAAAGTATACACCATTGTTTAGCTATTTTCCATTGATAGTAGATGGAGTAGATAATATAGGGTACAGCTGCTAAGTTTAAATATGAAAGAATTTTTAAGATCCCGGTATTGGTAATACCTAATGTTAATAAGGCGATTAAACTTCCCGTGAAATAAACAAATCCAATCACACTCCAACTGATACCGAAAATCTTTGCCTCTTTCGATTTCAGGATTGCTCCGCAATTTGTTTTTTTTCCAGAAGAACAGATGTGCTGTAGAAGAAGATTGTTTTGATCAATTTCATACCACAACAATAATGTCGTAACCAGAACCCCACCGAGCGTTACAATAGAGAAAAGTATTGGGAGAAGACTAATCATGCCAAATTCAGTGAGCACAAGCAAACTAGAAATAAGCAAGATTAAGGGTATGCTAAAAGCGATTAAATATTGTGATATTTTAACCCTTTTTTCCTCATGTATTTTTTCTTTGTAGTTTTTTTCGACAATGTTATCATCTGCTTCCGCCAGTAACGCAATTCCATTTGTGTTTTTCAAAAAATACTTGGTATCGTTTTTACTCCATTTTTGTTTTTCCGGGTCAAAATAATGCGTTTGATTTTGGTTTATTTCTTTGACAACAGTATATTGCAATATATCCTTAGTTCCTTTGATTTGCGCAATAAATGGAGTTGGGAGGTCAACGAGTTTTTCATCATCAAATCTGGCGACGACATTTTCAATGTTGTGATTATTGAGAATATCACTAATGCTTAGAAAACTCGGGTAATCTGGATGCTGCAGCATTTCTTGTTTAATAGTACTCCAGGAAATTTTAGCGTTGAGTAAATTAATGAGATGGAATGCAGCTTCAGGAGCATGCTCTTTGGGTTCAAAGATTCTCGATAAAAACTGTTTCATACAAAGAAATATTTATATTTTAAATATTCCTGAGTAGCAAATGCCAAAAGATAACTTATGTATTTGGTACTGAGGAGCGTTAACATATTTGGCTGATTACTGTAAATATAATATTTAATTCTTAAAACAAAATTTAATTCAAATATTTTTAATATGTTGTGCGGAAATTTAATTGCATATTCTTCTTTTTATTAGCTAATATATTTAACCATGTCTTTTTCGTTTTATCGTCAATTGAATGCTATGGATTGCGGCCCTACATGTTTACGTATGGTTTTAAAATACTATGGAAAGCACTATAACGCGGATACGTTAAGGCAGAAATCAGGGTTTAGCAAGCTGGGGGTTTCTTTATTAGGTATAAGTGAAACAGCTGAGAAAGTAGGATTTAGGACAAGAAGTGCTCAAATTGGTTACGAAAAATTATTAATAGCGCCAGCTCCGTCCATCCTTCATTGGAATCAAAATCATTTTGTCGTGTTAATTTCGATAAATAAAAAAGGTGTTAAAATAGCTGACCCGGCAAACGGAATAATTTCCTATCCTAAAGAGGAATTTCTAAAATACTGGATTTCAAATGATTTGAAGGATAGTGGTAGTGTAGGTACAGTTTTATTAATGGAACCCTCAGCTACTTTTTATGAAGATAAAGGAGAAAAAGAGCATAAATTGAATTGGGGTATAATGTTCCAATATCTTAAAACGAGTAAACGTCAGCTCTTCCTTGTGTTTATCTCCTTGCTGATTACTTCGCTATTTCAATTAATCCTGCCTTTTCTTACTAAAAGCATGGTAGATACAGGTATAAACACCCGTAATCTGCAATTCATAACTATAATTCTTATTGCTCAGTTGATGTTAAGTTTTAGCAGTACGTTTATAGGATTTATAAGAAACCGATTGCAACTGGCAATTTCGAATACTATTAACATATCTATTCTTTCGGATTTTTTAATAAAGCTGACAAGATTGCCTATTTCTTATTTTGACAATCACCATACTGGAGATACCCTGCAGCGTATTAACGACAATAGACAGATACAAGCATTTATTACAGGACAGACGATGACAACATTATTCTCTGTGTTTAATTTTTTAGTTTATTCTATTGTCCTGATACTTTTTAACATACAGTTGTTCTTAGTATTTACTATAGGTAACATTATATATTTTGGATGGATACAGTTATTTATGGCAGGTAGACGTAAGCTTAATTATGATGGTTTTGATATTTCCTCTAAAGCAAGCAATTCAACGTTACAATTGGTTCAGGGGATGCAAGAGATAAAACTGAATGGGGCTGAACAGCTAAAGCGATGGGAATGGGAAAATATACAGGTTAATGTCTTTAAGCTTAATTTTAAGAGTTTAAATTTTGGTCAGCTGCAATCTGCCGGAGGATTATTTATTAATCAGGGTAAAGATATAGTGATTAGTTTTATGGTAGCTCAAATGGTGGTTCGAGGGCAGCTTACATTTGGGACTATGTTAGCTGTTCAGTATATCATAGGATCATTAAGCGGACCTGTTAGTCAGTTCATAGGGCTTTCTCAAAGTATACAGGATGCCAAAATAAGTATGGAAAGGTTAAACGAAATACATGAGTTAGAAGATGAGGAGCCAAATGAGAAGGATTTCTCTATGAGTTTACCCGAACAGAAAGACTTAAGTTTAAAAAATTTATCATTTACATATCCGGGAGCAGGCAATGATCCTGTCCTTCAGGAAATTTCATTAGATATTCCGGAAGGGAAAGTAACTGCAATTGTCGGTGTCAGTGGAAGTGGAAAAACTACAATTTTAAAATTATTATTAAAGATCTACGAACAATATTTAGGTGAAATAAAAGTGGGAGAGAGCAATTTTAAATATATAAGTCCTTCCTTCTGGCGCAGACAATGTGGTGCTGTTTTGCAGGATGGTTATATCTTTAATGATACTTTTGCCCGTAATATTGTTGTAGGAGATGAATATATAGATCAGGAAAAATTAATTCGAAGTTGTCAAATAGCTAATATTCTGTCTTTTATCGAAACCCTCCCAAACGGATTTAATACGAGACTTGGTGCTGATGGTGCTGGGATTAGTCAAGGACAAAAACAAAGATTGTTAATTGCAAGAGCTATATATAAAGATCCCCAATATCTATTTTTTGATGAAGCAACAAATTCACTTGATGCCAATAATGAGAGATTAATAGTAGAGAATTTAAATGAATTTTTTAAAGGCAGGACAGTTGTAGTTGTTGCGCACAGATTAAGTACCGTCAGAGACGCAGATAAGATAGTGGTTTTGAGGGAAGGAAAGATTGTGGAAGAAGGTTCTCACAATCATTTAGTTTCTATCAAGGGTCATTATTATGAATTAGTACGAAATCAATTGGAACTTGGTACATAACATTGACTAATATTATGAACGAACATTTAGAAAATGCTGACGAAAAAGAATTTTTAACAAGTCGAATACTTTCCTCCAAAGTTAGTCAGCGTTCAGAGTTAGCACAGGAATTTATATCAAGGAAATCGGGAGTGTTAGAGCAATGGTCATTATTTATTTTTTTGGTTGTATTGTTGTTGCTGCTGGCTTCGACCTGGTTTATACAATATCCCGATATTATAGAGACACGTGCTATACTGACTGCTGAAAATGCACCTAAAGAAATTATTTCAATACAGGATGGACGATTGGTTAAGCTGTTTATCCATAATAACAAAGAAGTTGCAAAAAATCAAATCATAGCCTGGATTGAAAATACTGCAAGTCATGAGGAAATCATTGATCTCTCGAAACAATTGGACAGCAGTACCTTGTGGTTGAATTCCGACAAGCCGGAAAAGGTATTTAAATTATTTAATAAAAGTTATAATGATCTTGGTGAAATACAGCCTCGCTATCAACAGTTTATTGTATCCTGGCAACTTTATAATGATTATTTAATTAATGGGTTTTATCTAAGAAAAAAACAAAAGCTTGAAGAGGACATTCTCACCTTAAATGGCATGAGAAAAACAATAGAGAGCCAGAAATCGCTTACAGAAAAGGACTTATCTTTGGCTAAAGAAACTTTTAACGCGAATAAATCTTTATTCGAAAAACAAGTGCTTTCTAACGAAGAATTCCGCAATGCTGAAAGCAGGTATGTAAATAAGGAAATGGTCGTTCCACAACTCGAAGCCTCAATTCTCGGTAATGAAACGCTGCTGCGCGATAAATCCAAGGAAATTGAACAGCTAAATCATGATATGATTCAACAGAAAGTAATTTTTCAACAGGCTATACAGTCTTTAAAAAGCGAAGTTAGTGAGTGGTTAAGAAAATATGTAATAAAGGCCCCAATTGAAGGAAAAATTTCTTTTATTGTTTCAATGCAAGAGAATAAGCACCTGCAGTCTGGAAGAATATTGGGTTATGTAAATCCAGTTGAGAATCGTTTTTATGTGGAAACGCATTTGTCCCAAAAAAACTTTGGAAAAATTGATACGGGATTGAGTGTTCAATTGCGATTTGACGCGTATCCTTATCAGGAACTCGGTTTTATAGAAGGTAAGTTACAATATATCTCAAATGTGCCTTCAGATAGCGGTTTTCTTGCGAATATCAAGTTAAATAATGGTTTGATCACAAATAATAATAATCGAATTCCCTATAAAAATGGGTTAAAGGCAAATGCTATTATAATTACGAAAAATATGCGTTTGTTGCAACGTTTTTATTATGATCTGGTCAAGGCAACATCAATGGGGAACAAATAGCTATTGCCTCCCCAAACACTCATAGATCTCTGCGAAAAGCAAACCGCTGCCGCCTCCGTAATGGTGTACTACCGGTACTTTAGATCTTGATCTGGCGACTATATTTTCAAACTCTGTTTCTTCTTCTTTGGTTAAGCCTGCGCCCATCAGCACCAGATCAAATGAAGCAGATTTAAATACTGTGATGGCCTGCTCTAAAGTACTTGCACCCGTACCGTTCATGGTCTCATTGGCATTAATGAGCCGTACAATGGTATTCAGGATTTCCTGATGGGTGCAAATAATTAGGATCTCAGTTTGTTTCATAGGGTAATATAAGCATTTTAAAAGTTCATAGGAACTTCCATCAAAAGTATCTGGCTGCCTGCTGCGGCTTCTATGCGTACATTTTCAGTTTCCCATATTCCAAAACCATCTCGCTCAGTCAGCGTCTGCCCTTCAACTTTAACCTCTCCTTTGAGTACAAATACGTACAGGCCATCGCCTTTGTTTTTAAACTGATAGTCTGTTTGAGTTGTTTTGTCAAACTTGCCGATGTTGAACCACGCGTCCTGATAGATCCACACTCCATCATCATCTTTGTTTGGAGATAAGATCTGGCTGAACTGATTGGTTTTCATTGAGCTGTCGTACCTTAGCTGCTGATATCTTGGTGTTACATTGCGCTGATTGGGGAACAGCCAGATCTGCAGGAACTGAACGGGCTGATCTTTGTCTTTGTTGAACTCTTTATGATAGATTCCGGTGCCTGCGCTCATGACCTGGATCTCTCCGGATTCGATGACGGCAACATTTTCCATGCTGTCTTCATGCTGCAAGGAACCTTCCAAAGGTATAGAGATGATCTCCATGTTGTCATGGGGGTGTTCACCAAAACCTTTTCCGCCACTTACCCAGTCATCATTCAATACCCTTAATGCTCCAAAATTGATGCGTTCCGGGTTGTAATGCATACCAAAGCTAAAGGTATGGAAGCTTTTCAGCCATCCATGGTCAGATTTGTCTCTTGTTGCTGCCTGATGTAATACTGTCTGTGCCATTTTCTTTCTGTTTTAAATTAACACCACAAAATTACAGCTGTGATTCCGAAAAAATCTTACCATAGATTAAGAAATGATCCGCAATATATTCGGATATTTAAACTATGCTAAAATATGTCCTCACTTCTGCGCTGCTGCTGTTCAATTTCCTGATAAAAGCCCAGGATTCCATTAGCGTTAAGATCTATCCGAAGTACGATAGTGTGGGTAAATTTCACCGCTTCCTTTTCGGAGAGAATTATCGCAAGGAATATGCCAGCGAAACCAAAGTCCCTGTGATCAGGATATCCGAATTCAATGGCGGACTGACACCAACCCAGCGCGGGGGCGGGAATCAGTCACATTCCCTGAGATTGGTGGACAATAAGGGTAAAGAGTGGGTATTGCGGAGTGTGGAGAAGTTTCCGGAGATACTCTTGCCTGAGGTATTCCGAAAAACATTTGCCGGAACTGCTATAAAAGACAACATGTCGGCGCAAAATCCATTTTCAGCATTGGTTGTTCCTGAAATAGCCGATGCCGCAGGGGTTCCGCATACCGATCCTATGATCGGCTGGGTTTTACCTGATGCTCAACTCGGGGAATTTTCTGATGTTTTTGCCAATACACTTTGTCTGCTGGAAGAAAGGGAACCGGTTGGTGATACAGACAATTCATTGAAGATGATGAAAAAGCTGGACGACAACAGCGACAATGGTTATGACGGAACGCAATTGCTAAAGGCTAAAGCGCTTGATGCACTGCTGGGCGACTGGGACCGGCATGAGGACCAGTGGCGCTGGAAACCGGAGAAGAATGCAGATGGAAATACCAAATACCTCGCCATACCGCGTGACAGGGACCAGGTTTTTTATTTGTCAGAAGGGGTGATACCGAGATATGCGCAGTCTTCATGGCTGCTGCCTATGATACAGGGCTACGAAAGAAATCTTCCAGACATCAACTGGTTTTTTTGGGAGGGCAGGGCTATTTATGCCAGATGGTTTGCACAGATAGAAGAAAAGGAATGGACAAGGGTGGTCAATGAATTTTGTGCGGCAATGACTGATGAGGTATTTGAAAAGGCGCTCAGAAAATTACCGGAACCGGGTTATTCCCAGCGCCATGACCGATTGCTGAAACAGCTAAGGGAACGGAGAAAAAACCTCCCCGATCTGATGGCGCAATACTATCGTTTTGTAAACCGGATAGTGGATGTGCAGGCCACCAATAAAAACGAGCTGCTGAATGTAAAAGATGCTCCGGGCGGTGGGCTCAGCATCACCATCAACAAGCTGACCAAAGAAGGGGAGACGAGGGAGGTGATCTTTAACCGGACCTTCGATCCAAAGGTGACACAGGAGATCAGGTTGTATGTGAAAGATGGGAATGACAGTCTGGTGCTCAACAACAACTCTTCGGCTATTGCGTTAAAAATCGTGGGCGCGGAGGGGGAAAAAGCTTATCACATTGAAAATGCATATCGTAAGGTTAAAATATTTGGGAGGGATGACAATGTCTCATTTAGCGGAAAAACGAGTCTGGTCAGCAAAAGTCTGGACAATGACACCTCCAATACCCATTTTGTAGCTACGGATCTTTACACACGCCGGATGCTGCTGCTAAACGCAGGGTATAATATCGACGACAGGGTACTCCTTGGTTTATCTTACAAAATCACTCAGCCGGGGTTCAGGAAGCTGCCTTTCGGCAGCACACATGCTTTCTCTTTTTTACATTCTTTTGCTACTTCAGGATTCCGGTTTGGTTATACCGGCGAACTCTTTAAAGTTTTAGGAAAAGCCGACCTCATTTTGCAGGCAAATGCCTTTGCACCGGAGAACTCCCAGAATTTTTATGGTCTGGGCAATGAAACCACCTTCAATAAAACCGGTGATTTTATCAGGTATTACCGGGCAAGGTTTAGTTTATATCAGACAGACGCCGCGCTGCGCTGGCATTTTGGGAAATCGACACTCAGCGCGGGCCCGTCTGTTCAGTATTACAGGTACAGCCGGGATGACAACGACGGAAGGTTCATCAATAATACCGCAGAGCTCCATTCACCGGACAGTGCGGTGATCAACAGGGACAAGGTTTATGCTGGTGCTGTGCTCAACTTTATCCATGACAACAGGAAAAGCAGTATTTTGCCTTCATCAGGGACCTATATTGACGCGAAAATCTCGACCTATAAGGGACTCAATACTTTTTCGAATTCTATCGCACAATTTACCGGGAGTGTTGCTTTTTATAAAAGTCTGGACAAGAAAGATCATTTGGTGATCAGTGACAGAGTTGGTGGCGGCATCACTATTGGCAAGCAGGCCTTTTACCAGTCGCAGTTTCTGGGCGGGCAGGGCAATCTGCTGGGTTATCGTGAATTCAGGTTTGGCGGACAGCATAGTTTGTATAATAACTTGGAAATGCGGCTTAAAGTAGCAAATTTTGTCAACTATATATTACCCGGTGAGTTTGGTCTTGTAGGTTTTCATGATGTAGGCAGGGTCTGGAAAAAAAGAGAGCGTTCGGACGTTTGGCACCAGGGATACGGCGCTGGCATATATTTTGCGCCTGCATCGCTGGTGGTGATCCGTGCGGTAGCGGGATATTCCAATGAAGGCTGGTATCCCTATGTTGCAATGAAACTGAGGTATTAAATACGGTCATGGAATTTTCATAAGCGCAAAAAACAAATCCTCAATAACAAAGAAAAAAGGGAAAACCCGTACTTTAGATTCCCGTTTAAGATGCACCAAATGTTTAAGTGATGAAGAAGAATTTTATATCTAATTCCAGCGAATCTATCAGGATGTTTAAGAACCCGCTTTTAGAGGGTTTGTCTAAGGTGCCTTATTTTATTCCGCTGATCGTTTTTGTCCCGGTAATTGGTTATTTCTGCTGGGAATCTGCAGCGATGAACGGACCGGTGTTGTTTACGGGTTATTTGCTGCTGGGGTTGTTTGTCTGGACATTGACGGAATACATCATGCATCGGTTTGTGTTTCACTTCTATCCTAAGTCTGAATGGGGGAAAAGAATTCATTTTATATTTCATGGAGTCCATCACGATTATCCAAATGATGCAAAACGTTTGGTAATGCCGCCTTCTGCGAGCATTCCCCTGGCCCTGGCATTCTACCTGCTGTTTAAATGTACGCTGGCACCGGCCTTGCTGGATGGCTTTTTTGCCGGATTTATTGTGGGCTACGTTTTCTATGATATGACCCATTATATGCTGCACCATGCTCAGTTTAAGAACGCATTCTGGAAGAAACTGAAGCAGCAGCACATGTTGCATCATTATGATGATTCCACCAAAAAATATGGTGTTACTTCGGGTATATGGGATAAAGTTTTTGGTACCAGATGAAAAGCCTTTTTACAGGACTCCTGCTGCTGGCTGCCATTGGTATACAGGCTCAAAAGAAAAACGTTGTAAAGTCAGACTGGCTGATCAATCCTGCGGGTTACGACGCCCGGGTAACGAAATCCGGTAATCAGGATGAGGTAATGCTGGAAAACGGCCTGGTCAGGAGGACATTTAAACTAAGTCCTAACCTGGTTTGCATAGACTATCTCAATTTGGGCAGCGGTCAGCAACTGCTTCGCGCCCTCAAGCCCGAAGCCAGACTGACTATAAATGGCAGGAACTATCCTATAGGCGGGCTGCATGGCCAGAAGGAAAATGCTTATCTGAGACGGGAATGGCTGAACCAGTTTACCGCGGGCAAGACCGATTTTCAATTGACCAATTTCGAAATCACGGCTATAATCCCGTACATCAATTGGAAAAGCAAGTTTTGGGCTACCAACCACAAGCAGGCTACCGGTCAGCGGCTTTCCTTTCATTTCCGCCCCGGTGCTGCTGAACTTGAAGGATTAATGGTCACTGTGAATTACGAAATTTATGACGGAATCCCGTTGATCTCAAAATCCCTGACCATTGAAAACAAAAGTGAGCGGTCTTTTAAGATTGACCGTGTGGTCAACGAAATACTGGGGCTTGTTGAGGAACAAAGCGCCGTCGTTGGTTCTGCGGAAAAGATGGGCAAACAACAAGGCATTTATTTTGAAACAAATTATGCTTTTAACAACGCGATGCGGTATGACATGAGTGATCAGACTACGCATTGGAAGGTTGATTCTGCGTATACCTCGCAGGTCAACTATGATTACCAGACGCCATGTCTGCTGGAGATCTATCCGGATAAGGCCCCTGGTATAATGCTTAAAAAAGGAGAAGTATTTAATTCGGTACGGACATATGAGTTGCTGATGGATAGTTACGACAGGGAAAGAAGGGGACTGGCGGTACGTAAAATGTACCAGACCATCGCACCCTGGACCACGGCCAACCCGATATTTATGCACCTGGTGAGCAAAACCGAGGAAGAGGTCCGCACGGCGATAGACCAGTGTGCCATAACTGGCTATGAAGCCCTGATCCTGAGTTTTGGCAGTCACTGCAATGTAGAAGATACGGCTGCGGCAAATATTAAGAAGTGGAAAGAGATTGCCGCTTACGCACATAGTAAAAAGATCTTCATCGGCAGCTATTCCCTGTTCAGTTCCAGGAAGATCAGTGATCAGGATGATGTGATTGATCCAAAAACAGGTAAACCTGGTGGTGCTTTTTTTGGAAATGCACCTTGCTTTGGCAGTAAATGGGGACTTGAATACAGGGACAGGATCAAAAACTTTTACAAAGAGACAGGGTTTGACATTTGGGAAAACGACGGGCCTTACCCGGGTGATGTCTGTGCATCGACTACACATCCGGGACACTTGGGGCTGGATGATTCTCAATGGCGGCAAATGGAGATCCAGAAAGAGCTGTACCGTTCTATGAATGAACAGGGTGTTTATATCAATGCGCCGGACTGGTATTTTCTGGACGGTACGCATAAGATTGCAATCGGATACCGCGAAGTAAATTTTTCGCTGCCCAGGGAAAATCAGATGATCCTGAACCGTCAGAATATCTACGACGGCACATGGGAGAAGAACGCTTCTATGGGTTGGGGTTTTGTCCCGCTGACCAGGTACCAGGGGGGCGGGAAGGAAGCAGTTCTCGAGCCTTTAAAGGACCACCTCAAAGATTATGAACAGCTGATGGTGCAATATTATGGGGCAGGGGTACAGGCCTGCTACCGGGGTCCGCGGCTCTATGATACGGATTCTACCAAACGGACGGTCATCAAAGTGATTGACTGGTATAAGAAATACAGAAACATCCTGAATTCAGAGATCATTCATTTGCGCAGGGCAGACGGAAGGGACTGGGACGGACTGCTGCATGTAAACCCGCGTCTGAAAACCAAGGGACTGCTGATGCTGTATAATCCTTTGAAGCAAAAGATCACACGTACTGTAAAGATCCCTTTATATTACGCAGGTTTAACAACCACTGCCAGTTTACGTGAAAAAGGTGGTGCTGCCAGGGTTTATCAGCTTGACAGGGAGTACGCAGTCAGTTATACCTGTACGCTCCAGCCTGAAAGTTACGGCTGGGTAACTATAGAATAACTTATTCTTTGTCTACAAGTCTTAACCATTCAGGATGACGCTTTAAATAGGCGGCAATAAAGGGACAAAGCGGAACCATTTTGTAGCCGTTTTCTTCTAAATAGACAAATGTTTTTTCGACTATTGCTGTAGCTGAGCCCCTGCCTTTTAACTCTTCAGGGGCCTCTGTATGTATCAGCCAGATTTTTTTACCACGTTCTTTAAATTCAATAAAGGTGGTGTAAGTACCGGTGATCAATTCGAAACGATTTTTATCGGCATTTTTAATCAGGGGCACGTCCAGGTATTCCTCATTCATATTTTTTGTCTTTTAAACTGTAATTTTTGAGATAAGGCAAAGTAATAATTAAAAAAATATGATCCTATCATAATGGCCAGACAGGGATTTGAAAGGTGTTATGTTCATATGTTCATACAAATTGACAATTATCTTAAAAATTCGTTGCGATTCCGGATAGTTTATCCTAAATTTATAACGGCAGACGCAGGTCGGCCCACACATGAAACCAATAATTACTGTATGAACCGGAGGCTTGTTTATTTAATGCTGACGTTTTTGACTATTGTATATGCCATACAGGCATGTAACAACAATTCAACTACAACCCAGGTTGCCGAAGAGGAGCTGCCTGACAGCATCAGCTATAATTTTAATGTAAGACCCATCTTATCAGATAAATGCTTTATCTGTCATGGGCCGGATGCGAATAAAAGGGAGGCGGGGCTGAGACTTGATATCGCTGAAGAAGCCTTTAAAGCACTAAAGGACAACCCTTCTGCGCACGCACTCGTTGCTTTTAAACCAAATGCTTCGGAGGTTTTCCTGAGGATCTCTTCCAAGGATTCTGCGTATATGATGCCGCCAAAATCCTCTAATCTTAAATTGACCGCATACGAAATTTCTGTCCTGGAGAAATGGATAAAACAGGGCGCTAAGTATGAGAAGCACTGGGCCTTTACTCCGCCGAAACTTCCTGCAGTTCCTGCTGTAGCCAATAAAACCTGGCCAAAAAATGAGATTGATCATTTCATCCTGAAAAAATTGGAGCAAAAGCACCTGGAGCCAAATAAGGAGGCGGATAAGGAACGGTTGCTCAAGCGGCTCAGTCTTGATTTGACCGGCCTGCCGCCAACTTTAGCCATGATGGACCAGTTTATGGCCGATAACAGCAGCAATGCCTATGAGAAAATGGTGGACCAGCTGCTTCAAAATCCTGCTTACGGGGAGAAGATGGCTTTGCACTGGCTGGATATTGCAAGATTTGCCGATTCTCACGGATATCAGGACGATAATTATCGTTCGCAATGGCCATGGAGGGATTGGGTGATCCATGCCTTTAATAAAAATATGTCTTATGATCAGTTTATTACATGGCAGCTGGCCGGCGATTTGATGCCGAATTTCAGCAAGGAACAATTACTGGCCACCGGTTTCAACAGAAATCATAAAATCACTGAGGAAGGTGGGGTGGTGGATGAAGAATACCGGGTAGAGTACGTGACCGACCGCACCAATACTTTTGGTAAGGCCATTATCGGGGTGACCCTGGAATGTGCGCATTGCCACGACCATAAATACGATCCTTTTTCTCAGAAGGAGTATTACCAGGTATTTGCTTTTTTTAACAATGTTAAGGAAGTAGGGATCGAAGGTGTAGTGGGCGGACCGGAAACTTACGCGAAGAAGCCGCTCATGGAGATCAGCAATGAGGATGTAAAGAACATCCTGACCTTTGTCAATAAACAGGATACCAACAGGCTGATCGTTTCTGTGATGGGTGATCAGGATACCGTAAGAAAAACCTACATCCTCAAAAGAGGCGGCTATGATGCACATGGTGATGAGGTTAGCGCCGGAACACCTAAGTCTCTTTTAAGTTTTAGTGATAAATACCCCAAAAACAGACTGGGCCTGACCCAGTGGCTGTTTGATAAACAAAACCCGCTGACATCCCGTGTTTTTGTAAACCAGATCTGGCAGGAAGTCTTTGGCCGGGGTATCGTGAAAACCTCGGGTGATTTTGGTATGCAGGGCGAACTGCCCACGCATCCTGAGCTGCTCGACTGGCTGGCGGTAGATTTTATGAACCACAAGTGGGACATCAAGCGTCTC